>NZ_QDFI01000003.1 GCF_003254465.1 Meridianimarinicoccus zhengii | reverse complement strand
AGGGGTTCTCGACCCAGCGGGCGACCACAGCCTCGTCGGACAGCCGGTAGGCATGCTGGAGATACAGCAGCCCCGCAACCAGCCGCGGCGACGTTGCGGGCCGCCCGCGGTGCGACGGGAAGAATCCGGCCCACTCCCGCTCGAAGAAGTCCCAGTCGATCAGCGCCGCCAGCTTCGCCAGCTCGTGGCGCATGTCGATCATGTCGGTCAGACGCGGGCGCAAGAGATCATCCTGCTCTTCCTGGCGGGGATGGGGCTTCATCGGGGGCTCCGGAAATCTGCAAGGTTTCGAATTCCATGATACGAAACCTTGCAATTCAGCACCAGCGCTCCAGCGTGATCTGCGCTGAGAATCAGTAGGTTAGGAATTGTTCAGGGCGAACTCTTTCGCCGACAGCGGCGTCGTCCCGCAGGTCGGGCGTTGCCCCGCTCAAAACTGGAAGGGCTGTGCGATCATCATCTGGACGCGGACGCCCTCGTCCGAAAAGGCGGTGTCGGCGCGCACGACGAAGCCCTTGACCCATGCGCGCAGGCCCGCCCCGGCGTTCCATTTCATGTCGGTATGGAGTTCCGCCAGATCGTAGCTGTCATGGACGCGGCCAACCTCCAGAAACGGGACCACCTGTATCCATTCCACCCCCAGCAAGTTCTGCGCCGCGGGCCATGCGTCGAACGGGTTCCAGCGCGGGGTCAGGCGCATCTCGGCGGAATAGTAGATGGCCGAGCGGTCGTTGAAGCGCTGCGCCGGGTAGCCGCGCATCCGCCACAGCCCGCCCAGCGTGGCGCCGGTATAGGCGGGGGCGCGGTTGCGGATCGTGCCGCCGTCGTCCGTCCAAGAAGGGGTGTCGGCGGTCCACAGATCGAAGGCGAGGATGCGGTTGCGGAAGCGCCCGGTGCTGCCGAAATCGTGGTAGGCGTCCACCTCGGCCTGGACGACCGTCCAGGAATCGGAGCTGTCGAAGAAGCCAAAATCGCGGGAGACCTGGAGCCGGACGCCGTTGCCATCGGACGGGTTGTAGGGGAAATCGCGGTTGTCCCAGAAGAAGATGAGATCGACGCCGTTGGTGCGGATGTCGCCGGTGAAGTCGTCGCTGTCGATGTCGAGGGACCGCTGGAAGGGGCGGATGGCGACGAAGCTGCGCCCGCTTTCGAGCGGGTTGAGCGACGTGCCCCCGGTGGCCCCGGACACGAGCAGGCCGTCGCGGACCTCGTATTCGGGGATGACCTGGTCGCGCCCGTGGCCGATGGGCAGCAGGTAGCGGAAGCGCACGCGGGAGAAGGTGTCGTCCACGTTGCCGGTGACGAAATTGTCGCTGTCGGAGGTGTTGGTGCCTGCGCGCTGGCCCGCGAAGGCGGGGTTGCCGTCGATATAGGCGTCGGCGGAGCCGTAGCGGCCGAGCGAGAGCATGGGGTCGATGAAGAGCCGGTCCATGCCGGGGATGCGCAGGTCCTGCGCCATCACGAAGCCGAGTTGCGAGCCTTCGGAGCCCGCCATGACGGTGCCGAGGATGCGGGCCTGCGGCTGGGGGTAGCCGACGCGGCCTTCCACCCAGCCCCCGGTGAGGCCGAAGGTTTCGTTGTAGAAGGCGTAGGGCAGGCTGAGGCGCAGGCCGCCATAGGGTTCGGCCCCGTCGGACTGGGCGTGCGGGGCGGCGGGCGGCAGGCACAGCAGCAGGCACAGCACGAGGCGGCGGGCGATGGCGGTGCAGGTGCGGGCCGCCAGTGGCTGGCCGGTGTGCGGCCTCACGAGATGTCCGTCCACATTCGTCCCGGTATCCTCCGGCGCGTCACCCCGCGGCAGGGCGACGGTAGCACCGGAATGCGCCGGTGCCAAAGGACAACGCGCCTGCCCCTGCGGCAGCCGGGGCCGCGTGGAGCCCGCTTCGGTCTTGCAGGGCGTGGCGCGGGACGGCGTGCTTCGTCCACGGCCCGCGGCGGTCGGTTGCGCGCTTGCGGGGCGCGGCGGGCGCGCGGGCATGGACAGGGCGGGCCGCCGTTCACGCCGCATTGATCCATGTCAGATATCGAGGGGCCGGTTTCGGCTAGAATCGGGATGGCAAGCGATCAGGCCCGGCCCGTGGAACCGAGCCGCACCCGAAGGAGGCTGACATGGCGACACCACCCGACCCGGATATCGATGCCGCCTTCTGGGCCGCGCTCGGGCTTGAACTGGAGGCCCGTGTGGAACGGGACGACCCCGTGATCGAATTCGTGGCCATGGAAGGTAGCGACCACGTGTTCCATGCCGCCCCGCCGGACCCGGACGCGGTGGACGAACCCGAACCCCTGCCGGTCTGGGGCGAGGTCTTCACCTGGTAGCCCGCACCCGGCGGGGCCGTCTCGGCCGCCCCGGTGGCATAATACGACGCCTGTGATACCGCGCGGGGGCCGTTGCAACGGTCCGGGTCCAGCGCCGCCCCCCTGCCCGACAAGTCGAAGTGCAGCACCGCCGAGACGCCCGACGGGTCGGGGCTGCCGGCCGGCTATTCGGCCGCGGGCTTCAGGCTTGCGATGAGGTGATGGAATTTCTCGCCCTGCACGGCCACGTGGTCGCGCAGCAGCGCCGCGGCGCGGTCCGGTGCGGCATCGGTCAGCGCCTGCACGATCGCCTCGTGTTCGGCCATGGACTGGGCCAGCCGCCCGCGCACCTGCAATTGCACCCGCCGGAAGGGTTTCAGCCGCCGGTGCAGGCGCGCGGTTTCGCCTTCGAGGAACGCGTTGCCGGACTGGCGGTAGATGATGTGGTGGAACCGCTCGTTCTCACGGTAATAACCGTCGGCGTCGCCTGCATCCACCGCTGCCCGGCAGCTTGTGTTCGCCGCGCGCAACTGGTCCAGCGCCGTGTCGCTGATCCGCGCGGCGGCGAGCCGCCCGCAGATGCTTTCGAACTCGGCCATCACCTCGAACATGTCCATCAGTTCGACCGGGCCGGGCTGGCGCACGAAGACGCCGCGGCGCGGGATAGCCTCCACCAGCCCCGACAGGGCGAGCCGGGCGAAGGCTTCGCGGATGGGCGTGCGCGACACGCCGAACCGTTCCGCCAACCGGATTTCGTCGAGCCGGTCGCCATCGCCGAAGGCGCCGCTGAAGATCAGCCCCTCAAGCTCTTCGGCAATCTGGTCGGCGCGGCGGGGTTCCATGCAAACTGTATATGGCTGCGCAAGACGCCATGCAAGCGCGCCGTTTCTGTATACAAAAACCTTGACATCCCATGCAAAGCGGGCTTTCGTGCCTGCAAGCGCCCGCCAGAGGCGCCGACATCATTCCAGGGAGGACGACCCAATGACCCATCGCTTTCTGTCCGCGGCCGCCGGGCTGGCCATCATCGCCGGTCTCGGCAGCGCCGAGGCCGCCGAACTGCGCCTGTCGCACCAGTTTTCCAACCAGGACGTGCGCAACGAAGTCGCGCAGATCGTCGCCGACGAGGTCGCGGCGGCAGACGTGGATCTGGAGATCCGCATCTTCGGCTCGCAGTCGCTGTTCAAGGCGCGCGAACAGTACACGCCGCTGTCGCGCGGGCAGCTCGACATGACGGTTCTGCCGCTCAGCTATGCCGGTGGCCAGCGGCCGGAATACAATCTCACGCTGATGCCGGGCCTCATCAAGAACCACGACCATGCCGCGCGCATGAACGAAAGCCCGTTCATGCAACGGATCGAGGACATCCTTGCCGAGGATGACGTGATGGTCCTGGTGCACGGCTATCTTGCGGGCGGTTTCGCGGCCACGGACGGCTGCATCACCGCGCCCGAGCACGTCAACGGCAAGCAGATGCGCGCCGCGGGCCGGGCGTTCGAGCAGATGCTGGCGGGGGCCGGCGCGTCGATCGCGTCGATGGCCAGTTCCGAGGTCTACAACGCCATGCAGAGCGGCGTTCTGGACGCGGTGAACACCTCGTCCTCGTCCTTCGTCAGCTTCCGGCTCTATGAACAGGTGGCGTGCTACACCCCGCCGGGCGATTACGCGCTGTGGTTCATGTACCAGCCGCTCTTGATGAACAAGTCGACCTTTGACGGGCTGACGGCGGAACAGCAGGAGGCGCTTCTGGCGGCCGCGGAAAAGGCCGAGGCCTATTACCTCGAAGAGGCCAAGATGGAAGACGCGGCCTCGCGGCAGGTGTTCACCGACAACGGCGTGGAGATCGCCGACATGACCGAGGCGGAGTTCGACGCCTGGCGCGCGCTGGCGCAAGAAACCTCCTATGCGTCCTTCGTGGACGAGGTGACAGGCGGGCAGGAGCTTCTGGATCTTGCCTTCGCGGTGGAATGATCCGCGCCGCGTGACCTGACCGACCGGCGGCGGGGGGCATGTTCCCCCGCCCTGCCGGACCCGATTTCCGACCTGACGAGAGGCCGCATCATGGCGACCCAATCTTCGGCCCGCGCCGCGGCGACCGGGCACAATCCCTTTCTGCGCGCGGTGGCGGCGATATCGACGCTTGCGGGCTGGTGTTCGGCGGCGATGATCGTGGCCGCGGTGGCGATCACCTGCCAGATGATCGTGATCCGCTTCGTGCTGAACGGATCCACCGTCTGGCAGACGGAGGCGGTGGTCTACCTGATGATCGCGGCGACGCTGGTGGGGCTGCCTTACGTCCAGCGCCTGCGCGGCCATGTGAATGTCGACCTTGTTCCGCTGATGCTGCCGCTGCCCGCGCGCCGCGTGCTGGCGGTGCTGACACTGGCGCTGTCCATCGCGATCATCGGCACGATGCTCTATTACGCCTACGAGGTCTGGCATGTCGCGTTCGAACGCGGCTGGCGGTCCGACACGGTCTGGGGGCCGCCGCTGTGGATCCCCTATCTGTCGCTGCCCCTCGGCCTTGGCCTGCTGTTGCTGCAACTGCTGGCCGACCTGATCGCGGTGGTGCTGCGCATCGATACGCCCTTCGGGCTGGAGGAAAGCTGATGGATCCGCTGACACTGGGCGGGCTGGTCGCGCTCGCCACGATCCTTGTGCTGTTTTCCGGCGTGTCCGTGGCCATCGGCCTGCTGATCGTGTCCGCCGGGTTCCTGCTGGTGTTCGACGGGATGCGGTCGCTGGAATTGATGCCCGAGATCCTGTTCGGCAAGCTCGACAATTTCGCGCTGCTGTCGATCCCGATGTTCATCATCATGGGCGCCTCCATCGCGTCCACCCGCGCGGGGGCGGACCTGTACGAGGCGCTGGAACGCTGGCTGACGCGCATTCCCGGCGGGCTGGTGATTTCCAACCTCGGGGCCTGCGCGCTGTTCTCGGCCATGTCGGGATCGAGCCCCGCGACCTGTGCCGCCATCGGCAAGATGGGCATCCCCGAGATGCGCAAGCGCGGCTATCCGGACGGGATCGCGGCGGGGTCCATCGCCGCGGGTGGCACGCTGGGCATCCTGATCCCGCCTTCGGTGACGATGATCGTCTACGGGATTGCCACGGAAACCTCCATCGGACGGCTGTTCCTGGCGGGTGTCGTGCCGGGGCTGCTGCTGGTGGGGCTGTTCATGGCATGGTCGCTGTACGCGACGTGGAAATCGGGCAATGCCGCCGTGCTGTCGCCGCGCAGCTATTCCTGGCGCGAACGGGTGGAGATCCTGCCGCGCGTGCTGCCCTTCCTCGTCATCATCATCGGGGTGCTCTACGCGATGTATGGCGGCATCGCCACGCCGTCGGAAACCGCAGCCGTGGGCGCGCTGATGTGCCTGCTGATCGCCATGGTGATCTACCGGCTGTGGTCGCCCGCCAAGCTGTGGGACGTGCTGCGCGACAGCACGCGCGAGTCGGTGATGATCCTGTTCATCATCGGGGCGGCGGGCGTGTTTTCCTACATGCTGTCGTCGCTTTTCATCACGCAGAGCATCGCGGCGTGGATCGGCGAGCTGGAGGCGAACCGCTGGGTCATCATGTTCGCCATCAACATCTTCCTGCTCGTGGCCGGGTTCTTCCTGCCCCCGGTGGCGGTGATCCTGATGGCGGCCCCCATCCTGCTGCCCATCATCACGTCGGTGGGGTTCGATCCGATCTGGTTCGCGGTGATCCTGACGATCAACATGGAGATCGGCTTGATTTCGCCGCCCGTGGGGTTGAACCTCTATGTCATCAACGGAATCGCACCGGACATCTCGTTGCGCACCATCCTTGTCGGGTCGCTCCCCTTCGTGGCCTGCATGGTGCTGGCGATCGTGATCCTGTGCGTGTTCCCGGGCATCGCCACTTGGCTGCCCGACCTGGTGATGGGGCCCGCGCTGTGACCATGTTCGCCGATATCCTGTCCTCGGTCTTCGAGCGGCGCCAGTGGATCTGGGATCGCGGCGCGCGCAGCGGGCAGCGGGCCGAGGATCTGGCCCGCGCGCTGCTGGGCAACCGGGGCGAGGCGACGGGCATGGCCATCGCGCGGGATCTGCTCCAGACCTATGCCGAGGCGGACGCGGGCGCGCGGCGGGCGTTCTTCGACCTGCTGGCGCGCGAGCTGGACATCGACGGCGACGCGGCGCGCGCGGCGCTGGAGGCCTATGTGACAGGGCGGGACCGGGCCAGCTATGCCGCCTATGTCGCCGCGACCGAACCGCGGCGGCAGGAGCTGATCCGGCGGCTCAACCAGGTGCCGGGGGGCACGGCGCGGCTGGTGGCGATGCGCGCCGACCTGCTGGGGCTGTTGCGCGAGGCCCCGGAACTGGCGCCGGTGGATCTGGATTTCCAGCATCTTTTCGCGTCGTGGTTCAACCGCGGGTTCCTTGTGCTGCGGCCGATCAACTGGGAAACGCCGGCGCATCTGCTTGAAAAGATCATCGAATACGAAGCCGTGCACGCCATCGGCAGCTGGGATGCCCTGCGCGCGCGGCTGAAGCCCGCCGACCGGCGCTGCTACGCGTTCTTCCACCCGGCGATGCCGGACGAGCCGCTGATCTTCGTGGAGGTCGCGCTGACCCGCGGCGTGGCCGGGTCGGTCGACGACCTGCTGTCGGGCGACCGCGCGGCCCTTGGCGCGGGCGACGCCGATACGGCGGTGTTCTATTCCATCTCGAATTGCCAGCCGGGGCTGCGCGGCGTGTCCTTCGGCCATTCGCTCATCAAGCAGGTGGTGGAGGATCTGTCGCGCGACCTGCCCGGTCTGAAGACCTTCGTGACGCTGTCGCCGGTGCCGGGGCTGGCGGGCTGGGCGCAGGAGACCGGCATCACGCTCGACCCCGATGCCCCCGACCCGCTGCGGCAGGCCACCGCGCGATACCTGCTGGAGGCGAAATCGGCGGGCGGCCAGCCGCGCGACCCGGTGGCGCGGTTCCATCTGGGCAACGGCGCGATCCTGCACGCGGTCCATGCCCGTGCCGACCTGTCCGCCAAGGGCCGCGCGCAATCCGGCGGCGCGATGGTGAATTACCTCTATGACCTGCGCCGGCTGGCCGAGAACCACGACCGCTTCGCCCGCGACGGCACCATCGCCGCCAGCAACGAGGTGCGCGCGCTCGCCCGCGCCGCCGCCCGCAAGACAGACGCCTGAGGTTTCCATGGCCAATCCCTTGTTCGACACCCTGTTCGGCGCCCATGCCGGGCGCGCCACGCCCTTCCTGCACCTTGCCGACGGGCGCACGATCACCCATGACGGCTTCCTGCGGCGCACGGCGCAATTCGCCAACCTGATCGCGGGCATGGACGTGGCCCCCGGCGACCGGCTGGCGGCACAGGTGGCGAAATCCCCCGATGCACTGGCGCTTTATGCCGCCTGCGTTCAGGCGGGCGTGGTGTTCCTGCCGCTCAACACCGCCTACACCCCGTCCGAGATCAGCTATTTCGTGGAAAATTCCGGCGCGGCGCTGTTCGTCTGCGACCCGGCGAAGGCCGGCGCGCTGACACCGGTGGCCCATGCGGCGGGCACGCGGCTGGAGACCCTGAACGACCGCCTGGGCGGCAGCCTGGGCGAGGAGGCCAACCACCAGCCCGAAACCTTCGCCACGGTCGCGCGCGACGAAGGCGACCTGGCCGCGTTCCTTTACACCTCGGGCACGACGGGGCGGTCCAAGGGCGCGATGCTGACGCAGGGCAATCTTCTGTCCAACGCGCAGGTGCTGACAGACCACTGGCACTTCACGGCCGATGACGTGCTGCTGCACGCGCTGCCGATCTTCCACACCCACGGGCTGTTCGTGGCGACCAACATCATGGCGCTGTCGGGCGGGGCGATGATCTTCCTGCCCGGTTTCGATCTGGATGCGATGATCGACCTGATGCCTGAGGCCACGGCGATGATGGGGGTGCCCACATTCTATACCCGCCTGCTGGACGATCCGCGGTTCACCCGTGAGCTGACCGCGCATATGCGGCTGTTCGTGTCGGGCTCCGCCCCGCTGCTGGCCGATACCCATGTGCAGTTCGAAGCGCGCACCGGGCACCGCATCCTCGAACGCTACGGGATGACGGAAACCAACATGAACACTTCCAACCCCTATGACGGGGACCGGCGCGCGGGCACCGTGGGTTTCCCGCTGCCGGGGGTGGAGGTGAAGGTCACCGACCCGGCCACGGGCGAAACGGTCCCGCCGGGGGATATCGGCCAGATCGAGGTGCGCGGCCCCAACGTGTTCAAGGGCTATTGGCAGATGCCGGACAAGACCGCGGCGGAACTGCGTGCCGACGGGTTCTTCATCACCGGCGACCTGGGGAAATTCGACGATGACGGCTATCTGCAGATTGTGGGGCGGAATAAGGATCTCATCATCTCGGGCGGCTACAACATCTATCCCAAGGAAATCGAGATGCTGCTCGACGACCAGCCCGGCGTGCGCGAAAGCGCCGTCGTCGGCGTGCCCCATCCCGATTTCGGCGAGGCGGTGGTGGCCGTGATCGTGCCCGATGGCGACGCGGCCCCCGATATCGACGCCCTGCGCGCCGCCTGCGCGCGCGACATGGCGCGCTACAAGCAGCCCAAGCGGTACGAAATCCGCGCCGAACTGCCGCGCAACACCATGGGCAAGGTGCAGAAGAACGTCCTGCGCGACGATTACGCGGACGCCTTCGCGCCCGCCTGACCCTTGACCGCCGCCACCAGCGCCCGGAACAGCGCGCGCTGGCGGCGGGCGTAGATCAGGTGTTCGGGGTGCCACTGGACGCCCAGCATGAACCGGCCCTCGGCCCGCTCCACCGCCTGCACCATGCCGCCCCGGTCGCGCGCGGCCACCCGCAGCCCGTCGCCCAGCCGGTCCACGGCCTGACTGTGCAGCGCGTTCACCCGCATGGGCGTCTCCCCCGCGATGGCGGCGAAGCGCGTGCCCGGTTCCACGCAGACGGTCTTGCGCGGCAGCACCGTGCGCTTGCGGTCGCTGTCGGTATAGACGCCGTAGGCATCTTGGTGCAGCGTACCGCCAAGGGCGATGTTGATCATCTGCGCGCCGCGGCACACGCCCAGCACCGGCATGTCGCGCGCGACCGCCCCTTCGACAAGCCGGCGTTCCATGGCATCGCGGTCCGGGTCCACCCGCGCGGTGGACACGAGTTCGCCGCCGTAGATCTCGGGCTGGATGTCGTCGCCGCCGCCGATCACCAGCCCCTCCACGTCATCGAGGTGATGGGGCCGCGCCGCCGTCCAGCGCACGGCGCGCCCGCCCGCCAGCCAAACATTGAGCGCGAACATCGGGAAGATGCGCCAGGACGACCGGCGCGACGTGGTGACCGCGATGCGCGGGCGGTCCGACCTGCGGCGGAACAGGATCACGAGAGGACCAGCCATTCGCTCGCGGCCAGTGGCCAGTCGCGGCCGCGCCCGGCATCGGCCATCGCCAGATAGGCTTCCGCCATCCGCCCCAGCAGCGCGCGGTCCGCCGCCAGCCGTTCCACCACCACCCAGCGGTTCCATTCCAGACACAGCGACCAGTCCTGTTCGCCCAGATTGGCGTCGGGCAGCCGGTAATGCCATGTCGGGCGCGCCTTGATCCGTCCGTCCTGCAGCACCGCGCGCACGCGGTCCGCATCCAGATGGGCAAAGAGCGGCAGGCAATCGAGTTCGCGGTTCCGCGTGGGGTTCGCGTCGAGATAGTCCTGGATCAGCTCCGCGCGGTCGGGCCAGTAATCCCCGGCCAGCACCCGGGCCACGTAGGGTTTCGGGAACGGATCGGCGAAGGCGACGGCGCGCCGCGTCAGGTCCAGCCCCATCACCCCGCGCAGCCAGCCCGACAGCAGCAGATACGCCTTAAGCGTCGCGGTCATCCCGTCCGTGTCGCCCGTGTCGGCCAGTTCCGGGTTCAGTTGCGCGCCGAAGGCATAGAACGGGCTGGCGCGCGTTCCCACCGCACCGGCATCGGTCAGCGCTTGCACCAGCCCGTCGATCCGCCCGATCGCGTCCCAGGGGATGGGGGGGCAGACGATCTCGCAGGGCATGACGAGCGAGCTGATCTCGCCGAACAGCCGCCGCATCTCGGCCTGGAAATCCGACATCTCGCCCGCGACGCCATAGGGCTTGTGCGCGTGCTGGGTGTCCAGTTCGCAGGTGAAATCGCCGAACGCGGTGCCCTCGATGTGAAAGCGGTGCGGGTCTTCCTGCGTGATCGTGCCGCCGAACAGGTCGCGCACGATCTGCGCGCCGTCCTCAGCGGTGACCGTGGCGAATTCGATCTCGATGCCGACGCGGCGGGTGTCTCCGTCGCGCGTCCGCTCTTCGGGCGGGGCCCGCAGGTCTGTCAGGAAATTCATCGCATCCTCCGGCTTTGGCCGCAGACTACCCGCGCGCGGCCGGGCTGCAAGCGGCTACCAGACAAGGCTCGTGCCCGGGGCTGCGGCGAAGGCCGGGTCGCAAGTGACGAGACCGAGATCGAGCACCCGCGCAGTGGCCGCGATGAGCCGGTCGAACGGGTCGCGGTGGTCCCAGTCAAGGCTTGCGGCATCGAGCGCGATGGCGGGCGTGAAGGGCGCGGCCACACCGCCCTGCCTCGCCAGCAGGTCGGGCAGATCCGACAGGTGCGGCGCCATCTCGGGCCATTTGCCCACGCGCACCTTCTGGCCGATCTCGAAGAAGCTGATCGGGCTGACCTGCACCGACGCGGCACCGGTGATGGCGCGCGCGGCGCGCGGCGACAGCCGGTCGGGATCGGCGAAGGACCAGACCCAGGCATGGGTATCGAGCAGGACCGGGCGGCTCACGCGCCTTCCCAGGCCTCCAGCTCGGCCGGGTCAATCGGGGCGGCGAAATCGGGCAGCGTGCCCAGCTGCCCCGCCATCAGCCCGAGCTGGAATCTCCCCTGCGGGATCGCCACCAGCCGCACCACCGGGCGCGCGCCCTTGGCGATGATGACCTCTTCGCCCGCAAGCGCGGCATCGATCAGCTTGGAAAGCTGGGTCTTGGCGGTATGCACATTGATCTGCATGGGCTGGCTCCGATGACATGGCCAACTTAGCCAACATGGCGCGCGAAATCAATCCCGCACCCGGCGCCATCGCCGATGACAGGCGCAGCAGGCTTGCCTATCGTATGCCCAGCCGCCCACCAGACGCGGCACACACAACAAGGGAGGAACGACCATGGCCGCTTACCTGATCGCCATCGTCAAGGTCACCGACGATGCTTGGGTGCCCGACTACGCCGCGACGGTCCACGACATCGCCGCGAAGCATGGCGGGGAATACCTGTCGCGCAGCGGCAATATCGACACGATCGAGGGCGACCCGCTGGAAGCCGACCTGATCGCGCTCATCAAGTTCCCGGACAAGGCAGCACTTCGGGCCTTCGTGGACGATCCGGACTATGCGCCCTTCGCCAAGGCGCGGCAGGACGGTGCGATCAACGGCTTTTACGCCATCGACGACACGGATCTCGCGGGCGGGGTGCCCTATCTGCCCGCGGGCTGACCGCACGCACGCAAAAGGGGCCGGACGGCGCCATGCCATCCGGCCCCCGATCATCGCGCCGTCAGGCCATCAGTTCGGTGCAAGCCGGTGGATCACGCCTTCGTCCACGGCGGTATAGAGCGCGCCGTCAGGACCCAGCACGACCGACCGGAACCGGGCCGAGTCCATCGGCAGGGTCATCTCGGTCACGTCCTCCACGGCGGTGCCCTCGTCGTTGAACTGGATGACATCGATGCGCTGCCCGATGGGCGTGCCGCCGAAGCCGATCCCCATGATACCCACGACCATCGCGCCGTCCCAGTCGCCCCAGGCTTCGCCCGTCAGGAACGCGGCCGATCCAGTCCCCTGGGACCAGCCGTTATTCGTCCAGACCGGCGGCATCGCGTCGGGATAGGTGTCGAAATCGGTCATCGGCATGAAGGACGCCCGCTCGTAGCGGTTCATGCCCTCCATCTGGTTCGGGCTGTAGCCGCAATAGTCGTCGGGGCAGTCGCCGCGTCCGGCCATGTTCGGGCGAGGATCCCACCCCGCATTGCCGCCGTTCTCCAGAATGGTGATCTCGTCGGAATGCCACGGGCCGTGTTCCGCCGTGATCGTCGCGCCGGTTTCGGGATGAAAGGCGATCCCCTGCACGTTGCGGTGCCCGTAGGTATAGGTGCGCGGGTCGAACCCCTCGGGCGGGGCGTTGTCGGGATGCGCGTTCCCGTCCGTGTCCAACCGCAGAACCTTGGACCCCATCATGGTCGGGCTTTGCGGGATTTCCTCGTTGTGGTTGTCGCCGGTGGTCAGCCAAAGCGCGCCATCCGGCCCGAACCGCACGCGCCCGCCGTTATGGGCGCCGGGGCCGCCGAACGGGTGATCCGACGCCGCCATCTTGTAGGGCACGTCGTCCACGATATCGGTCCGATCCGACACGCCGGTGAAATCCTCGTTCACGACAAGCCGCATCAGCCGGTTGGTATGCGGGTCCGACATGTTCGAGGTGGAATAGACATAGATCCGCCGGTTCTCGGCAAAGTCCGGGTCGATGGCCACGCCCTGCATGCCCGCCTACCCTTCGCAGAACAGATCGTCCGCCTGGCTGGCATAGCCGTCCACGCCGGTCATGCCCAGCAGCGCGTTGACCTCGCCCGAGGGCATCCGGACCGACAGGCCGCGGCATTTCTCGGTGAAGAACATGGTGCCATCATCGAGGAACGCCATGTCCCAAGGGTTTTCGAGACCGTCGAGCACGACGCTGTGCTGCAACGCGGTCGTGTTCATGCCCGATTGCGCGGCCGCGGGCATGGCCAGCGCCGCGGCAAGAAGTGCTGCCAGCGACAGCGTGGCAGGCCTGTAAAGGCTAGTGTTCATGGTTGGTCCTCCCTTTGTGATGGACGGACCTGGCCGATCTCGCGCCGGCCTGCCGTCCTGTCCGCGCCGCGGGGGGCATCCCCGTGGCGGTCTTGGTGGCGGGGCAGTCGCGTGGCACGCTTGGTGCCGTGCAGGCCCGCGCCGGTCCCTACAAGCTGGCGATGAAGGCCGCCAGGTTCGCAATGTCCGCATCCGACAGGTCCGCCGCGTTGGGCTGCATCAGCGCCGAATTCGGGCCGACGCGTTCGCCCGCGCGATACTGTTCCAGCCTGCCGGCCAGGTACGCGGCATCCTGCCCGGTCAGCTTGGGAAAACTGGCCATGCCTTGCGCGCGCGGCCCGTGGCAGTTGCGGCACGACTCGCCATACAACTCTTCGCCCGTCTCCAGGTCCTGCGCGCCTGCCGCCCCGCCAAGCGCCAGAGCGGCCCCCAGCACCACGATCCTGAATGATTGCATGCGTGTCGTCCCCTCCCCAAGGTTCCTTTAAAGATGCATCTAACCTCATCTTTTTCAAGCTCCTTCGCAGGCTGCAACCCACAAACGGAAACGGCCGCGCTGTTGCCAGCGCGGCCCTGTACCGGGGACGGGGAAGGCCCCGGACATGACGGCTCAGAAGAACCCGAGCTTGTTGGGGTTGTAGCTGACCAGCATGTTCTTGGTCTGCTGGTAGTGGTCCAGCATCATCTTGTGGTTCTCGCGCCCGATGCCCGACTGCTTGTAGCCTCCGAACGCCGCATGCGCGGGATAGAGGTGGTAGCAGTTGGTCCAGACCCGGCCCGCCTGAATACCGCGGCCGAAGCGGTAGCAGGTGTTGGCATCGCGCGACCACACCCCGGCACCAAGACCATAAAGCGTGTCGTTGGCGATCTCCATGGCTTCGGCCTGATCCTTGAAGGTGGTCACGGACACGACCGGGCCGAAGATCTCTTCCTGGAAGACCCGCATCTTGTTGTGGCCCTTCAGGACGGTCGGCTTGATGTAATAGCCGCCCGCCATGTCGCCCGACATGGTCGCCGCCTCGCCGCCCGTCAGCACCTCGGCGCCTTCCTGGCGGCCGATGTCGAAATAGGACAGGATCTTGTCGAACTGCTCGGACGACGCCTGTGCCCCGATCATCGTGGCCATGTCGCGAGGGTCGCCCTGCACGATGGCGTTCACGCGCTCGAGCGCGCGCTCCATGAAGGCGTCGTAGATGTCTTCCTGGATCAGGGCGCGCGACGGGCAGGTGCAGACCTCGCCCTGGTTCAGCGCGAACATCGCGAAACCTTCGAGGCACTTGTCGAAATAGGCGTCGTCCTCGCGCATCACGTCCGAGAAGAAGATGTTCGGCGACTTGCCGCCCAGTTCCAGTGTCACCGGGATGATCGATTCCGACGCGTATTGCGAAATCAGCCGGCCCGTCGTGGTCTCACCCGTGAAGGCGATCTTGGCGATGCGGCTCGACGACGCCAGCGGCTTGCCCGCTTCCAGCCCGAAGCCGTTGACGATATTCAGAACGCCCGCGGGCAGGATGTCGGCGATCATCTCGGCCAGCATCATGATCGTGGCGGGGGTCTGTTCGGCGGGCTTCAGAACCACGCAGTTGCCCGCGGCCAGCGCCGGGGCCAGCTTCCAGACCGCCATCAGCACGGGGAAGTTCCACGGGATGATCTGGCCCACGACGCCCAGCGGTTCGTGGAAGTGATAGGCGACGGTGTCGTTGTCCAGCTCGCCCATCGTGCCTTCCTGCGCGCGGATGACCGACGCGAAGTAGCGGAAATGGTCGATCCCCAGCGCCATGTCGGCAAGCGTCGTCTCGCGGATCGGCTTGCCGTTGTCCCATGTCTCGGCCAGCGCGAGCGTGCCGATATTGTCTTCCATGGTCTGCGCGATCTTCATCAGCATGTTCGCGCGGTCGGTGACGGAGGTCTTGCCCCATGCATCCTTGGCCGCGTGCGCCGCGTCCAGTGCATCCTCGATATCCGATGCGTCGGACCGTGCCACTTCGCCGATGGGCCCGCCTGTGATGGGCGAGATGTTCTCGAAATAGCGGCCCGCATTGGGCGCCTTGAACCGGCCGCCGATGAAGTTGTTGTAGCGGGCCTTCAGCGGGCAGCCGGCTGCGGCGGCGTCGCTGACGTCAAGCTGGTCTTTGGGCATGGTGTCCTCCTCGGAATGATGAAGTCCTCGCTTCGCGTGCCAGACTGTCGCCTTCGGCCCCGTCCGCACACCCGGACCTTAGTCGGAGAGCCGCCGTCCGCCACATCGCCCGCCCGCCGCTGGCCGCACGGAAAACGGCCCACCCCCGCCGGGATGGGCCGTCCAAGCGATCCGCCGGTGGCGCGGTGTCAGGCCGCGGTCTTCGCCTTGCGCCCGCGCAGCAGGCCAAGCCCGCCCAATGCGCCCGCCAGAAGCGGCAGCGCGGCTGGCACCGGGATCGGCGCGGTCACGACGCGCACCCAGTCGCCCGGTTCGGTCACGACCATGCCCAGGGTCAGCACGTTGCCCGCGACGCTGTAGCCTTCGCCGCCGATCCCCGTGCCGTTGTTGCTCTCCAGCCCCCGGGCGGTGAACGGCGCCGCCGCCCCCGTGCCCGCGCCCGGCGTCGTGTAGTTGGTGCCCGGAGCGCCGAGGAAGGACGAGGACGCGGCCTCGAGCGTTCCGCCGCTGTCGGACATCACGCCGAGGATCCTGCCCGAGAACGTCCAGTCCACATCGTAATGCGATATCCGCGTGGACCCGAGGCTGTTGAGAAAGATCATGTGGCTGTCCACGCGCGTTCCGGCGGCGATGGTGCCGCCATCCACCGACAGCGGCGCCGTCAGCAACACGTTCTGGGCCTCGTCGAAGCCTTCCATCCCGGTGTTGGTCACCAGGTCCTCAAGAATATCCGACGGGGCCCCGATAATCGCGGGCCCGGTCCCGCCGGAACTGGCCGGTCCGCTGACGGAAACGATCGCTGCCACGGCGGAAGAGGCGGAAAATGCGCCGATCACAGCGGCGCCGATAATGGTAAACATGTTCATGGCTACCTCCCTTGGAATGCCAAGGACATTATATCTCGTGAAGCGGGTACACGCTAAGGTTTTCTTAATCTTTGGGCGGTTCGTGAAAAATATTGTTGCGCCGCCGCCCGATGATGCAACCTTGAATTGATATCATGGGGTGACGCTAAACCCCTGCGTGCACGGCGCTCCGGGGCCGGACCCGTGGGCATGCCGCAGGGCGAATCATCCGGCATAGCCGGACTCGCCACTACCGCTCCGGCGGCAGATGCGTCAGCCCGTAGCGTTCATAGATGCCCGCGATGCGGCCGTCCTGCAGCGCGTAGCTGATCGCGTCGTCCACCATGTAGCCCAGCGGCTTGTAGGCGAAATGGATCGCCGTCCCCAGCGTCCATTCCGACCGGGCCAGCCCCACCAGCGGCGGGCGGTGGATCGCCACGCCGTCCGCCCGCCCGTGTTCGAGCTGCGCGAGCGGCCCCATCGCCGCCATCACCTCCCCCGCCGCAAGCGCCGCCATCGCGGCCCCCATGTCGGGAAAGCGGCGGACATTACCCACCATCTGCCCGCCCGCCATGCCCGACAGGTAGAAATCGGAAATCGAATCGTTCTCCACCGCCACGGTGTCATAGCGGAAATAGGCGGGGGTCGGCCCGCCATCGGGATAGTCAGCCACGCGATAGGCGATGGCCAGCGCCTCGGCCGCGTACTGCCCGGTGAATGTCACCTGATCGACCCGGCAGCGGAACTGGCTGTCATAAGGCACGCGCATCATCACGTTGGACACGGACCCGCCGATCAGCGGCCCCTGCCAGATGTTGAACCGCAGGTCCGAATCCAGGTTCTCGCCCGCCGCGACCCAGCGGAACCGCGGCTCCACGCCGATATCTTCGGCGATGATCCGCGCGATCTCGACATCCACACCGCGCGCCTCCGATCCCTCGCGCCAGCTATAGGGCGGGTTGTCGTCATAGACCGCGAAGGTCATGAAGCCCCGTTCCCAGATCTGGTCGATATCCTGCCCCACAATGTCGCGGCTGGCGTTCTGCGGCTTGGGCTGCGGCACCCAGTCCGCACAGGGATCGGCCGCATGCGCGGTCCCGCCCAGACCCACCACCAGCGCCAGCGTCGCCAGAAATCGCCCCTTCACGGCGCGCCTCGCTGCGCGGCCGAGACGCCGACGGTGAGGATGCTGCAGCGCCACGTCGCCATGGGCCAGCGCCGCGGCGGCACAGACCCCCGCAAGCACCAGGACGGACAGGAAGCGCGGGGTCGCAGCGCGGGGCGTGAACGGCATCGGGTGGCCTCCTCGGGGCGTGTCCTTGGCTTGCCGCGACAGTACCGGCGCGGCCCGACCGCGGCCTATGCGACTTTGGTTGGGGCCGCGCCGCGGGCCGCACCCCGCCGCGGCCCAGGGATTCAACGCCTGCCCGCTCACGGCGCCGCGCGCGGACCCGCACCTGCCCGACCTTGGTCCAATGGCGTGACCCGGACCCGCCGGTAACGTCGGCTGCGGGAGGACGGACATGCGACTTATCTTTTCCGGCGCGCTCGCGCTCGGCCTGACCGCCGCGGGAACGGCGCAGGCGAATATCGACATCCCCGTGACCTATCTGCGGGCCGAACAGGTCGCGCCGCCGGTCCTGTCGAACCTCGACCCGGACCCGGACGATCTCGGGATCGCCGGCGCGCGCACGGCACTGGCGGACAACCTGACCACCGGGCAGTTCATGGGCCACCGCTATGCGCTCGACGTGGTGTCGGTCGAACCCGATGGCGACGTGCTGTCGACCGCCCGCGCCGCGCTTGCCGCGTCGCCCTTCCTGATCCTCGACGCCCCCGCCGACACGCTTCTGGCCATCGCGGACCTGCCCGAAGCCGCGGGCGCGCTGATCTTCAACTCCACCGCACCCGACGTGACCCTGCGCGACGCCGACTGCCGCGCCAACGTGCTGCACACCATCGCCAGCACCGCCATGCGCACCGACGCGCTGATGCAGGTGCTGATGCAGAAACGCTGGACCGACATCGTCGCCATCGTGGGCACCCACCCGGACGATCTGGCCTATGAAGCCGCGCTCGACCGCTCCGCCACCAAGTTTGGGCTGGAGATCCGCGCCCGCGAGACATGGGCCTTCGACGCCGACATGCGCCGCTCCGCCGCGACCGAGGTGCCGCTCTTCACCCAAGGCTTCGGCGATTACGACGTGCTGGTCGTCGCTGACGAGATCGGGGATTTCGGCGAATACATCCTCTACAACACGTGGGAACCGCGCCCCGTTGCGGGCAGCGTCGGCATGTCGCCCCGCACATGGTCCCCCGTGCTCGAACAATGGGCCGCCGTGCAGTTGCAGAACCGGTTCGAGGATATGCAGGGCCGGTCCATGCGCGACGAAGACTACGGCGCCTGGACCGCCCTGCGCAGCATCGGCGAGGCCGTGACCCGCACCAACAGCGCCGACCCGGCGACCCTGCGCGCCTTCCTGCTGTCGGACGATTTCCGGCTCGACGGGTTCAAGGGCCGCGCGCTCAGCTTCCGCCACTGGAACGGCCAGTTGCGCCAGCCGGTCCCGGTGGTGCATCCCCGCGCGCTCGTCACCCTCGCCCCGGTCGAAGGCTTCCTGCACCGCGTGACCGAGCTTGACACGCTGGGCGTGGACGAACCGGAAACCGCCTGCACCGCCTTCGCCGACTGATCCCATCCCACAGGAGACCGCCCCATGACGATCCCCCTCAAGGGCCCACTGACCGCGCTCACCCTCATCCTCGCCGCCACCCCGTCGCTTGCGGCCGAGATCTGGGTGACCAACGAAAAGGACGACAGCATCAGCGTGATCGACGTGGACACGCTGGAGGTCACGCGCACCATCCCCACCGGCGAACGCCCGCGCGGCATCATCTTCAGCCACGATTACAGCGTGGTCTACATCTGCGCCTCCGACAGCGACGCGGTGCAGGTGATGGACCCCGACACCGGCGAAATCATGCACGACCTGCCCTCGGGCGAAGACCCGGAACAGTTCGCGCTCGCGCCCGACAACCGGCACCTCTACATCGCCAACGAAGACGACGCGATCACCACCGTGGTGGATACCGAAACCCGCACCGTGGTCGCGCAGATCAACGTCGGCATCGAACCCGAAGGCATGGCCGTCAGCCCCGATGGCAAGGTGGCGATCACCACGTCGGAAACCACCAACATGGCGCACTGGATCGACACCGAAACCCAGTCGCTCTTCGCCAACACGCTGGTGGACAGCCGCCCGCGCCACGCCGAATTCGTCAAGGACGGCACCGAGATGTGGGTCAGTTCCGAAATCGGCGGCACGATCACCGTGTTCGACGCCGCGACCCAGGCCGAGAAGGCCAAGATCGGGTTCGAGATCGACGGCATCCACCCCGACCGCGTGCAACCCGTGGGCTTCAAGTTCACCAAGGGCGACACCCATGCCTTCGTGGCGCTGGGGCCGGCCAACCACGTCGCCGTGGTCAACGCCGACACCTACGAGGTGGAGGACTACCTGCTCGTCGGCCGCCGCGTCTGGCACATGGCGTTCTCGCCCGACAAGGACCTGCTGTTCACCACCAACGGCGTGTCCGGCGACGTGACCGTCATCGACGTGGCGTCACGCGAACCCGTCAAGTCGATCAAGGTGGGCCGCTTCCCATGGGGCGCCGCGATGCGGCCGTGACGGGCCCCGATCTGCCCAAACGACTCATATGAAAGTCATATGATTTTCATATGCGATTCATACACGCCAAATACCGGAGAATACGATGAAAACGACCCTCGCCGCTGCCGCCCTGCTGGCCGCCCTCCCCGCCCTCGCGCTCGCCGACGGATCGCCCCGCGACACGTGGGGCCGGGCCGGGATCCTGTCCTCGGAAAACCGTGCCGAACTGCCCCCCATCACACTGTCGTCGGGCATGCCGCTTGCCGACGCGCCATGGGTGCTGACGTCAGGTACATATTATTCCTTTGAAATCCAAGGGGATGGCAGCGCGGAACTGGCGCTCGAAGGGGCCGGGTTCTTCCACGCCATCTGGATCAACGAGATCGTCGTGAACGATCTGGAAATCCGGCCCATCGGGCTGAACAGCATCGAATTCGACGACGCCGGGACCATGGAAGTCAGCTTCGTCGCCATCAAGCCGGGCGAGTATTTCCTGCGCATCCCGAACTCCACCGGCGAAACCCAGCGCATCGCCATCACCATCCAGTGACGGGCAATGCAGCCGGTCTAAGCGTCCGGAATCTCTCGTTTTCCTACGGACCCAGGCGGGCGTTGCAGGACGTATCCTTCACGCTTGCGGCGGGCAGCTTCGGGGCACTTCTGGGGCCGAACGGGGCTGGGAAATCTACGCTCTTCGGCCTGCTCACGCGGCTCTTCACCACCCGCGACGGGACCATCACCGTCGCGGGGCATGACCTCGCCCACACCCCCCGCGCGGCATTGGCGCAGATGGGCGTGGTGTTCCAGCAGACCACGCTGGACCTCGACCTCAGCGTGCGCCAGAACCTGCGCTATTTCAGCGCCTTGCACGGGATTTCGGGGCGCGATGCCGACGCCCGGATCGATGCGGCACTCGACCGGATGGCGATGCGGGAACGCGCCCATGAACGGGCGCGCAACCTCAACGGCGGGCACCGGCGCCGCACGGAAATCGCCCGCGCTTTGCTCCATAGCCCCCGCGTTCTGCTGCTCGATGAACCGACCGTGGGGCTGGATGCCGCGACCCGCGCGGGGATCACCGACCATGTCCATCGGCTCTGCGCCGACGACGGTCTGACGGTGCTCTGGGCCACGCACCTGACGGACGAAGTGCGGTCCGAGGACCGGCTCGTGATCCTGCACCAAGGCCGCATCCTTGGCGACGGTTTCGCACGCGAAACGATGGCGGGCGGCGATCTCAAGACCGCCTTCCTGACCCTGACCGGAGCGCCGCGCGATGCCGATCCCGCGCTCTGACGCCTATCTCATCGCGCTGCGCGCCATCGTCTGGCGCGAGGCGCTGCGCTTCGTGCACCAGCGCGAACGGTTCATCGCTGCCCTTGTCCGCCCGCTGGTGTGGCTGCTGGTCTTCGCCGCCGGGTTCCGCGCGGCGCTGGGGCTGTCGATCACGCCGCCCTACCAAACCTACATGACCTACGAGACGTATATCGTGCCAGGCCTTTGCGGCATGATCCTGCTGTTCAACGGCATGCAATCGTCGCTCAGCCTCGTCTATGACCGGGAAATGGGGTCCATGCGGCTTCTGCTCACGGCGCCCCTGCCACGCTGGTGGCTGCTCTTTTGCAAACTCGCCGGGTCCACCGTGATCTCGGTGCTGCAGGTCTATGCGTTCCTGATCATCGCGGGGCTGTTCGGGTTCCGCGTCGCGTGGCCGGGATACATCACGCTCCTGCCCGCGCTTGTGGTCGCGGGGCTGATGCTCGGCGCGCTCGGGCTGGCGCTGTCGAGCCTCATCAGGCAGCTGGAAAACTTCGCGGGCGTGATGAACTTCGTGATCTTTCCGATGTTCTTCCTGTCTTCCGCGCTCTACCCGCTGTGGAAGATGGCCGAAGCCTCGCGCCTGCTGCACGACATCTGCGCCGCGAACCCCTTCACCCACGCGGTCGAACTGATCCGCTTCGCGCTCTACCGCGAGTTCAACGGCCCTGCCTTGCTGTGGGTGCTGCTGGCCGGGATGGCGTTCATGGGCCTTGCCCTTTGGGGCTACGACCCCGCGCGCGGGCTGATCAGGCGCAAGGGGTGATCTACGACCATGGTCGGCCCCACGGCACGCAGCGATCTGCTAGACTGCACCGAACGGAGGACCGACATGCGACCCATCCTGATCCTTTGCGTGGCACTGACTGCCGTCCCGGCGCTCGCCGAAGACGACCCCCACGGCACGCTGAACCCCGACGAGATGACGTGGCAATCCATGCTCGACCGCGCCGAACGGGGCGAAACGGGCATGGTGCTGTGTTCGACCGGTTACATGCTGACCAAGTCCGGCGACCATGACAAGGCGCGGACGCTGTTCGAAAACTGCGCCGAGGCGGGCTGGACCGGAGCGATGACATGGATGAGCCAGCTCGACGCCAACGGGTTGGGGGGCGATTACAACCCCGATGCGGCCGCCGAATGGAACCGCCGCGCGGCGGAGCTTGGCGACCCGGTGGGCAAGTTCAACCGCGGGCTGGACCTGATCCGCGGCCACGGCGTGGCGCAGGACACCGCGGCAGGCCGCGCGCTGGTGGATGAGGCCGCCCGCGACGGGCTGCCTGTCGCGCAGCGGCTGCAATCGGCCGGCTACGACCTGGACGAGGTCACGCCGGATGCCGACACCTGGAAATACGCCCCGCTCTTCTGACCCCTGCCCGGCGGCTGGTTCGCCGGTCGCCGCGACAGCCGCCGCACCCGGCACCGACGGGGCAGGATCGACACGGTATGGACGCATGGCCGCTGCCGCTCCGTGGGGCGGCGGCTTCGCACGGCCATGACGGTCGCCGCCGGCGCCCTTCGATTCCGATTGAATGCCAAACCCTTGCGCGATCCGAGGACAGAAAATCGCGCCCGTCAACGACGCCATGGTCTTACGACCTTTGGCGCGTTGCGGGCTCGGCGCGGGCCTCCGTATGGTCAGCGGCATGAACCGGGCGTGGGTACGTTCACGCCGGAGCCATGTTCTGGGAGGAACATATGAACCGCTTTGTCGCCGCCGCCGTGCTGGGGCTTCTGGCCTCGTCCCCGGCCTTCGCCCAGGTCACCGAGGAAGACCTTGCCAACGACCAGATGACCACCCACCAGGTCGTCACCAACGGCATGGGCCGCCACCTGCAGCGCTACAGCCCGCTGGACATGCTGAACAAGGACAACGTGGCCAATCTCGTGCCCGCCTGGGCGTTCAGCCTCGGTGGTGAAAAGCAGCGCGGGCAGGAAACGCAGCCGCTGGTCTATGACGGGATCATGTACATCACCGGCTCCTACAGCCGCGTCTATGCCATCGACATCGCCACGGGCCGCGAAATCTGGCAATACGACGCCCGCCTGCCCGAAGGCATCCTGCCCTGCTGCGACGTGGTGAACCGGGGCGGCGCGATCTATGGCGACAAGTTCTTCTTCGGCACGCTCGACGCCCGCATCGTCGCGCTGGACCTTAAGACCGGCGACGTGGTGTGGCGCGACAAGATCGCCGAGTACAAGGAAGGCTACAGTTACACCGCCGCGCCCATCGTCGTGAACGGGCTGGTCATCACCGGCAACTCGGGCGGCGAATTCGGCATCGTGGGCGAAGTGCAGGCGCGTGACGCGGAAACGGGCGAACTGGTCTGGACCCGCCCGATGATCGAAGGCCACATGGGCACCTACAAGGGCGAGCCGTCCACGATGACCGGCACGCTGAACGCGACCTGGCCGGGTGACATGTGGAAGACCGGCGGCGGGGCGACCTGGCTCGGCGGTTCCTATGACGCCGACACGGACACGCTGATCTTCGGCGCGGGCAACCCGGCGCCCTGGAACAGCCACCTGCGTGGCGCGGGCGAACCGAAGCCGGACAATTCCGGCGACAACCTCTATGCCGCGTCGCGCGTGGCGCTCGACCCGGCGACGGGCGAGATCAAGTGGCATTTCCAGACGACCCCGCGCGAGGGCTGGGATTTCGACGGCGTGAACGAGGTCGTGGCCTTCACCGACCAAGACGGCAACCGCAAGTTCGCCACTGCCGACCGCAACGGTTTCTTCTACGTCCTGAACCGCGAAGACGGGGCCTTCATCGATGCCTGGCCTTTCGTGCGCGACATCACCTGGGCCGAAGGGATCGACGACACCGGCCGCCCGATCTTCATCGAGGAAGCCCGCCCGGGGAACCCCGCCGCGGCGGCCGATGGCGCCAAGGGCGAAACGGTCTGGTCCGCGCCGTCCTTCCTTGGCGGCAAGAACTGGCAGCCGATGGCCTTCAGCCAGCGCACGGGCCTGTTCTACGTGCCCTCGAACGAATGGGGCATGGATATCTGGAACGAGCCGATCACCTACAAGAAGGGCGCGGCTTATCTTGGCGCGGGTTTCACCATCAAGCCGGTGTTCGAAGACTTCATCGGCAGCCTGAAGGCAATCGATCCCGTCACCGGCGAATGGAAATGGGAGTACCAGAACCCCGCGCCACTCTGGGGTGGTGTGATGACCACGGCGGGGGGGCTGGTGTTCTTCGGCACGCCCGAGGGAGAGTTCGTCGCGCTCGACGACGAGACGGGCGAGAAGCTGTGGTCTTTCCAGACCGGCTCCGGCATCGTCGGCCAGCCCATCACCTGGGAACAGGACGGCGAGCAGTATGTCTCGGTCATCTCGGGCTGGGGCGGGGCCGTGCCGCTTTGGGGCGGGGAGGTCGCGTCGAAGGTGAACTACCTCAACCAGGGCGGCCTGCTGTGGACCTTCCGCCTGCCCAAGGAACTTGCCTCGGCGAACTGACAGAACGGCGTCAGACAAATCTGACAGGCGCCCCCGCACATGCGGGGGGCGTTTACGTGCCGAAAGGACGTGTAACTTTCCTTTGACAGCAGATGTCTAATAAATCTTACAAGCTCCTATTTTCGTTCACTTTTTAAGCGGAGTCGGTATAGGCTGGGCGCTGTCGGGTCCGGCTCGGCATACGATGGCGCACAAGGGCAGGAGGCCAAGGCCCGCGCCGACACCACCGCCGGGAAGTCACATGCGAACTGGGGAGCGCGCAATGGCATTCGAAAACACCGATAACCTGTTCGACACAAACGGCTTCGAGAGAATGAGCCGCGGCTTCGCCCAGCTTGGTGGGCGACTGCCGGAGAGCGCGCTGCAAGTGCTCGCCCGCGAGGTGATCGCGCGCATGGCGGAGCGCCGCAAGCTCTTGCGCGATTCGCTGCGGCCCCTGCCCGACCCGGTGATCGAACGGCTCTGCGTGACGCTGGCCGGAACAGACCCGACCGCCGCCGTGTCCGAGGTCATGGCGCTGCGCGCGCAGGGCATCGGGGTGGAGCAGATTTACCTCGGGGCGCTGGCGCCCGCGGCGCGGCGGCTGGGCGACTGGTGGGACGAGGATCGCGCCACCTTCGCCGAGGTCACGATCGCCATCGCGCGCGTCTACGGGATCATGTACGGCCTGCGCGCGGAGTTTCCCATCTCGCTCGATCCGCAGCGGAGGCACGCGGTCTTCGCGCCGGTACCGGGGGAGGACCACACGCTGGGCGTGTCCATGGCAGCGGACCTGTTCCGCACCCATGGCTGGGATATCGACCTCAAGATCGGTCT
The DNA here is from genome assembly GCF_003254465.1 of Meridianimarinicoccus zhengii. Lineage (GTDB taxonomy): Bacteria > Pseudomonadota > Alphaproteobacteria > Rhodobacterales > Rhodobacteraceae > Meridianimarinicoccus > Meridianimarinicoccus zhengii. Next base: position 87,224 of record NZ_QDFI01000003.1, on the reverse strand, counting down.
GAACCACGACGCACTGATCTCGGCGCTGGCCCATGCCGACGCGCCGATCATCGGGCTGTCGCTGGGCCAGGAGGAACAGCTTGAACCGATGGTGCGGCTGATCGTGGCGCTGCGGGTGACCAATCCACGGTCCTATATCCTGGTGGCGGGGCAGTTCGTCGGCCGCCATGCCGACACGCTGACCCTGACCGGCGCCGATGCCGCCGCGTCCGAAGTGCCCGAGGCGCTCGAAGCGATGGAAGCGCTTTGGGCGGCGGTACAGACCGACGCCACGGCGCTCGGCGTCAGCCGGTAGATACCCGCGGCTGACCGGCCCGGTCCGCGCCGCCGGCACAGCGGACCGCGGCAGGTTCCCGCGCGCACCGACCTAAGTCGCATGGGCGCACGGCGCGGTCCCGCGATAGGGTTCGGCCATGTGGAAACCCCGTTTCATCGCCTGTCTTCGGGCCATGCTGGCCGCCCTCAGCCTTGCCACGGTCGCGGGGGCGGAGCCGCTGCCACGCGACGCCATCGCGCGGATGGTCGCCGCCCCCTTCGCGCTCGGGGATCCCGTCAACGACCGCGGCGTCTATGCCCTGCTGAATTCGGGCGGCGGCCATGCCGGCTATGTGTTCGAGACCGAACCGATGGCCCCCCTGCCCGGCTTTTCCGGCGCACCGATCAACATGCTGGTGACGCTGGACCCGGACGGAACCTTCATCGATGTGCGCCTGATCTCGCACAATGAACCGATCTTCGTGTCCGGGCTGGGCGAAGGCCCGTTCCATGCGTTCGTCGAACAGTATGGCGGGCTGTCGATCTCGGACAGCCTCGTGGTGGGCACGCCCTATGGCAAGGGCGGCGCGGGCAGCGATCTTGTCTATCTCGACGGCGTGACCAAGGCGACGGCAAGCGTGCGCATCGCCCATGAAAGCCTGATGGCCGCCGCGTTGCAGGTCGCGCGGGAAAAGATGAACGGCATCGCCGCGGGGCCCGCCGCCGAACCGGACCCGACCGTGGACGAGCCGCTCGACTGGGCCGCACTGGTCGCGCAAGGGCTGGTTGGTCACCTGCGCCTGACCAATGCCGAGGCCGATGCGCTCTTCGCAGGTACCGTCTGGCACGACGACGACCCGGAGGCGCGCGCCGATCCCGACGGGCTTTTCCTCGACCTGTGGCTCGTGGATATCGGGCCGCCATCCATCGCCCGCGCCGTGCTGGACGCCGAGAGCCTTGGCGAGTTGCAACGGTTCCGCGCGGTGGCGCCCGATGACGAACCCTTTCTCGTGATCGACACAGCGCGGCACGGGCTGGTGTCGGATGAATTCGTGCGCAACACGGCCCCCGACCGTCTGAGCGCCGCGCAGGGCGGCTTTCCGGTCGCGCTGCGCGACGCGGACATGTTCGTGACGCTGGCCCAGGACACTCCGCGCGAGATCCGCAACGGCACGGCGATGGTCCTGCGCACCGACCGGCGGCTGGGGTTCGACCCGTCCGCCCCGTGGGAGCTGCACGCCCAGGTCGTGCGCGCGCATGGCATGTTCCAGCCCGAGATCGGCGTGCGGAACGCCACGCTGACCCATGCGACGGACGCGCGCTTCTTCACCCGGCCCGGCGTGGTTCAACCCCTGCCCGCCTGGCAGGAGGCCCTGCTGAACCGCCGGACGGATATGGCCGTTCTAGGCGGGGGGCTGGCCGCGCTGCTGCTGGTGCAGGGCGCGGGGTTGAAGCGCTTCGCGGCGATGCGCGGCTACGTTCCGGTCCGGCTCGCGGTGCTGGGCTTCATGCTGGTCTTCGTCGGCTGGTGGGGACAGGGGCAGTTGTCCATCGTCACCGTGCTCGGCGTCATCCGCACCGCATGGGAGGGCGGCAGCTTCGGCTTCCTGCTGTACGACCCGTTCTCGCTCGCGCTCTGGGGCGCGGCGATCATCGGGTTCGTGGCCTGGGGGCGGGGGCTTTTCTGCGGCTGGCTGTGCCCGTTCGGCGCGCTGCAGGAATTCGCCCATTACCTTGGCCGGCTGCTGCGCCTGCCGGGGATCGAGCCGTCGGACCGCTGGGACGCTCGGCTGAAATCGATGAAATATGTGCTGCTGGCGGGCCTCGTGGCCACCGTCTTCGTCGCCCCCGGCGCCGTGGACACCGCCGCTGAGGTGGAACCCTTCAAGACATCCATCACCACGTTCTTCGTGCGGGAATGGTATTATGTCGCCTATGCCGTGTTCTGGCTGGTGCTGGGCACGGTGCTGTTCAAGGGCTTCTGCCGCTATGTCTGCCCCTTGGGCGCGGTCATGGCCATCGGGGGGCTGCTGCGCGGGCGCGACTGGATCGCGCGGCGCGTGGAATGCGGCACGCCCTGCCAGCTCTGCCGGGTGAAGTGCAGCTATGGCGCCATCGACCGGGCCGGGCGTGTCAACTATTCCGAATGCTTCCAGTGTCTCGATTGCGTGACGATCTATGAGGACCCCAAGACCTGCGTGCCGCGGGTTCTGGCGGCGCGCCGGGCCGGGCGGTCCGCCGATCCAAGGATGCCGCGACCCGCCACTCCCGGCCCGGTGCCCGCCGAATGACCCAGACCCGCCGCCGTTTCCTTGCCATCCTGGGCGCTGCCGCCGCCCTGCCCGGCACCGCGCAGGCCACTGCCCCCGCCTGGACCGGAATCGCATTGGGCGCGGAAGCCACGATCACGCTGGACGGCCCCGCCGCCCTTACCGCCCCCGCCCTGGCCGAGGCCGTGGCGGCCCTGCGGCGGGTGGAGCGGTTGTTCAGCCTCTATGACGCGGGATCGGATCTGTCGCGGCTCAATGCCTCCGGCAGACTTGACCGTCCCGGCGCGGACTGGGCGGCGTTGCTGCGTATCGCGGACAGGGTGCACCACGCGACCGAAGGGCGCTTCGACCCGACCGTGCAACCGCTCTGGCGCGCGCTGGCGGCAGGCCGCGATCCCGGACCTGCCCGCGCGGCCATCGGCTGGCACCGCATCCGGCACGGTGCGGAGGCGATCACGCTCGATACGGGGCAGGCGCTGACGCTCAACGGGATCGCGCAGGGCTATGCGACCGACGCCGTACGCGCGGTCCTGCGCCGCCATGGCTTCACCCGGTCGCTGGTGAATATCGGCGAATTCGCGGGCGATGGCGGGCCGTGGCGCCTGGGCTTGGCCGATCCCGCGCAGGGCATCGTGCTGGAAAGGACCCTTGCCGACGGCGCCATGGCCACGTCGAGCCCCGGTGCCATGACGCTCGGGCCGCACGGACATATCCTGCCAACGGCCGGTCACGCGCCTGTCTGGTCCACTGTCAGCGTGGAGGCCGACAGCGCCACGCTGGCCGACGCCGCGTCCACCGCGCTGTGCATGGCGGACCGGGCGGTCATCGCAGGGATAGCGCGCGCGCTGCCGGGGCTGCGCCGGATCACCGTCATCGACACGGACGGCAACATCGCCACGTTCTGACCGTCCGGTTACCGCGCGATCCGCCGAGCCAGGGTCTCTGCCAGCTGACCCAGCGTGGCCGATTGTGCGGCGGCCAGCGTCTGCGGGCTGTCGTCGGCCAGCGGCACCGCGATGTCGAACCGCCCGTCGCGGTCGGCAAGGTCGCTTGCCACAGGGGCGATGGCATAGCTGCCGCGCAGCACGAAGCGGCCCGGCGTGCCCTCCGCCCCCGCCTGCCCCAGCGCATCGGTCACCCGCACGGTCACGCTGGCCGAGGGCGGTTCGGCGAAGGGCCACGGCTCCACCGCGACCCGCGCCCCGGTGATCCTTTCCAGCGCATCGGCCAGCCGCAGGGTCAAGGCGCGCTCGGGCGTATCGGCCCAGACGGTGCCGGGCAGCGTACCGATCCCCCCATCCAGCCCCGCCCGCGCCACATCGTCGGCAGCGGCATAGCGCGGCAGCGACAGGTCCCGCAGTTCAAGCGAGGCGATGACCGGGCGCAGACGCAGGTCGGTCTGCACGGGCGGCACGGCGACCTGGGTCACCGGCCCGGCACAGGCCACGAGCGCAAGGCAGGCCGCGGCCAGCGCCGCGCGAAGGGTCAATCGTTCCATCATCTTCCGATCAGCAAGGCGTTGGGTTTGCGTTCGATGGTCCGGGCGAGCGCCGTCACGGCACGGGCCGTGTCGCGCAGGTCGCGCAGGGTCGCCAGCGTCTGGGCGTTGAATTCCGACCGGCCGCCATAGGCGGCGATCAGCGCCTCGGACTGGGCGATCACGTCGTCCAGACGGGCGGCAAGCAGCGGCAGGCTTTCAGCCGCCGCCGCCACCGCATCCGCCGCCTGCGCCGCCGAGGCGAGCGTGGCGTTGGTGTTGTCGACCACGCCGCCCTCGCGCAATTCCGCAAGCGTTCCCTCGATCTCCGAAAGCGCTCCCGAAAGGGCCGCGGGAAGCTGCGCGGTGTCGGGCCCGCCGACCAGCGTTTCGGCGGACCGCACCAACGCCTCGGACGCCGCCACGAGATCGGCGAGCGGCAGCGATTCCGCCTGCTGCGCCACCGCGTCGATCCGTTCCAGCAGCGCGGGTAGCCCGGCGGCGGTCGCATCCACGGATTGCGCGATGCTGTCGGCGCGCGCCAGTGCCGATGTCAGTGCCGCCACCGCGTCGCTTTCGGCCAGCTGCCCGGTGATCGCCTCCACGTCCCGGACCGCGCCCGAGAGGTCGGTCAGAACCGCACCGGCGCGGGCGGGCAGCGCGCGGGTGTCCGGATCGGCAAGGATCGCGCCCGCCCCGTCCAGCACCGTGCCCGCCTGTACCGCAAGCTGGTCGAGCGGCAGCGTGTTCGCCTGCGCCACCAGCGCATCGATACGCGCCAGCAGGTCCGGCAGGTCCGCCGCCGCGCTGTCGACGCTTGCCGCGATGCTGCCGGTGCGTTCCAGCGCAGCCACCAGTTGCGGCACCGCGTCGCCATTGCGAAGCTGCCCGGTGACGGCCCGCACATCGCTGAGCGCCGCATCGAGGTCGGCCAGAACCGCCGACAGCGCATCCGGCGCACCCTGCACACCGTCGCTTTCGACGATGGCGCGCCCCGCGGCCAGAAGCCCGGCGGCCTCCGCCGTCAGTTGTTCGAGCGGCAGACCGGCGGCCTCGGCCGCAAGCGTCGTCATCCGTTCGGCCAGTCCGGGCAGATCCTCCGCCGTGGCCTGTATCGCGGCGGCGATGGCGTCGCTGCGTTCGAGGGCCGCCAGAAGATTGGCGATGGCATCGCCCTCTTCCACCCGCGTCAGGATCGCGTCGAGCGTATCGAGCCCCGCCGCGGCGCTGTCCACCGCCCCAGACAGTTCCGGCGAGCCGACGAAGCCGCGCAATTCGTCGATCAGCGCGACCAGCGCCGCAGGGGCCGCGCGCGCATCCTGCGAGGCGACGAGCGTGTTCACGTTGCCCAGCAGCGCCGCGACCTCGTCCACGATTTCCTCGATGGGCAGCCGTTCGAGACGCGCAAGCGCGTTGCGGGCCGTGTTGACCGGGTCCGAAATGTCCGGCGCCGCCGTCGGCAGCAGGAGCCGGTCTTCCGACAGCTGCAGCGCGGCCACGGGGGCGTCGGGCAATTCGGCCAGTTCCAGCTTGAGTGACGTACCCAGCAGCCCGTCGCTGACAAGCCGCACGCGGTAGCCTTCGGCAACGAGGCGTGCGAGCAGCGCGCGGGTATCTTCGCCGGCGTCCTCGCCCTCAAGACCCATGCGCGACGGCACAAGCCGTATGTCCGCCCGCAAGAGCAGCGCCTGCGCGGCCCCTTCCGGCGCGGGCTCGGCGCGGGTGGCGACCACGGTTCCGATGGAAAGACCGCGATATTCGACCGCAGCCCCCACCGACAGCCCGGTAAAGGACCCTTCGAACAGTGCCGACACCGGCAGCACTGGCCCGTCCTCTTCCGGGGGAACGGCGGATCCGGCGCTGTCGCGGTCCGCGTAGACGTCGAAGACATGCCCGTCCTGCACGGCATCGGCCCCGCCAAGGACCGTGTCGAAGGCGATACCGCCCTGCACCAGCGCACTCAGGTTCGCCACGTCCACGCGCAGGCCACTGGCCCCCACGCCCACCGTGAAACCCGACGCGTTCCAGAACCGCGCCCCCGAGGTCACCAGCCGGTCATAAGGCGCGCGCACGAAGGCCCGCGCGGTCACCCCGCTGCCATCGGGCAGCAATTCCGGCCGGTCGATCAGGCCCACATTGACGCCCTTGAAGATCACGGGCGCACCCGCCGACAGCATGCCCCCGCGCGGCGCGCGCAAGGTGAATTCCACCCCGGTCTGCGTCCCGGTGATGAGCGGGCGGGCGTCGAGTCCGAAGAACTGGGTCGCGGACGGTCCCGGCACCTGGTCCCATGCCCCTTCGAGATACACACCGCCCAGCAGCGTGCCCAGCCCGGTGACCCCCTGCGCCGAGATCTCGGGCTGGACGATCCAGAACCGCGCATCGGCATCGACATAGGACGCCACCGACTTGTCGATCCGCACGGCGACGATGACGTGGCGCAGGTCGTTGGAGAAGCGCACGTCCTCCACCCGACCCACGGTCACGTCCCGAAACCGCAGCTGTGTCTCGTTCTCCAGCACGCCCGCGGCGTTGTCGAAGCGGATCTCGATGAGCGGTCCGCGGTCGGCAAAGGTCTGCCACGCCATGGCCAGCGCCACGCCCAGCGCGATGACGGGCACGAGCCACACCCATGACGGCCTCCCGCCACGCGAAGTTTCGATGCGCATGTCCGCGGCATCGGGGGGCAGGCTGTTGGAATCCGTCATGTGGGATGCGTCCTTTGCCCCGCGCGGGGCGGCATGGGATGCGCCGGGTCATGCGCCGCCGCGGCGCGCGCACCCCCGGCGGGCAGGGGATCGGTCGCATCCCAGATAAGTCGGGGATCGAGGCTGATCGCCGACAACATCGTGAAGATCACCGAGGTACCGAAACAGATCGCGGCAAGGCCGGGCACGATCCCCGCCACCTGGCCCAGATGCACCAGCGCCGCGAGAATGGCTACCACGAACACGTCGATCATCGACCAGCGGCCGATGAATTCCACCGCCTCGTAAAGCTGGTGCAGCCGATGCGCATGCCCTTCGCGCGCACGGCGGATCGCCAGCATGACCCAGGCGATCGCGACGAACTTGCCCACCGGGATCGCGAGGGATGCCAGAAGCACGACGATCCCCACGAACGGGTCGCCATAGGATATCAGGTCTACCGCGCCGCCCACGATGGTGCTGGAATAGGTTTCCGTCACGGTTTCCGTAATCATCATAGGGTATAGGTTCGCAGGGACATAGGCCACCAGCCCCGCAAGCCACCACGCCCAGACCCGCTGGATGCTGTCGGGCAGCCGGCTGTGCAGGCGGGCGCCGCAGCGGGTGCACACGGCCCGTTCCTTCGGGAAGACACGCCCGCAGCGCAGGCAGCCCACTAGCCCCGCCGCGCGGGCCGTGATGCCGCCGTGACCGGTCTGCGCGGTCACCGCGCGGTCTCCAGCGCCCGCCAGAGGCTGCGCTCGCACAGGATCGTATCCTTTGCCGCGACCAGCACGACAAGCGCCACGAAGGCCCAGAAGGATGGGCCGAACCCCACCTGGGCCAGACTGGCGACCTTCACCAGCGCGACGGCGACCCCGATGATGAAGATTTCCGCCATCGCCCAGGGCCGCAGCCGCATCGCCAGGCGGAACGCCGCCGCCGCATGGGCGCGCGGGCGGCGGCCCGCGGCAAGCGGCCAGAGCGCGTAGATGAGCGCCACGAGCCGCGTCACCGGCAGCACCACGATCAGCGCCGCAACGATCACCGACAGCGGCGCCATCCGCCCCGACGCCTCGGCGAAGCTGAGCGCCGCATCGATGACCGATGCCTCGCTGTGCAGCCCGCTGGCGTCGATGGCGAGAAACGGGAAGCTGACCGCCACCACCATCAGCACAAGCGCCCCCATGGCAAGCGCGACGATGGTTGCCGCAGCACCCGCCCTTGGCGCCAGCAGGACCGTCCCGCACCGCGGGCACCGCGCCCGCGCACCGTCGGCAAGCTGCGGCACGCGGTTGAGCAGGTCGCATTGCGGGCAGGCGACGAGCCCGGACAGGTCCGCGTGGTGGGGTGCGCTGGAAGGGTCCTGTCCGGCAGGGGCCGCATGATCTGTCATGACGGCATGATGCGGCTTTGGGGCGGCGGGAACAAGCCTTGGGCGCGCGACGCCCTGTACCGCGTCAGTCCGGTGCGCCGCAGGTCACCAGCGCATCCACGATGTCGCGCAGGACAGCCCCGTAGAGCGCCGGCCCCGGCGCGTGGGTCGCGCCCAGCGGATCCACCTCGGCGATCGCCGCATCCGTGCCGTCGATCACCGTCGTGATGAGCGCCGTGTTCAATTGCGGCTCGGCGAAGGCGCATCGCACGCCGCGGTCGCGGACCACCGCGCGGATCTCGGCGATGCGTGCGGGGCTGGGGTCACTGCCATCGGCCAGAACGATGGCCCCTGCCGCGGGCAGATCGAAGGCGGATTCAAGATACTGGTAGCCGTCGTGGAAGACCACGAAGGGTGACGGCGGATCGGCGGCAAGCCGCGCCGCAAGCGCCTGCTCCAGCGTCAGCAGGTCCGCTTGCGCCGCGGCGGCGTTGGCGGCGTAGCGCGCGGCATTGTCCGGATCGATCCGCGACAGCGCCGCCGCGATCACATCCAGCCAAGCCCGCCCGTTCGCGGGATCGAGCCACATATGCGGATCGACGCCATCCCCTGCCCCATGATCGTGCCCGTGACCGTGGTCGCCTTCGTCAACATGGTCGTCATCGTGGTGGTGTTCTTCGTGGCCGTGTTCGTCGGCGTGGTCATCGTGCCCGTGGTCGTCGGCATGGTCATCCGCCTCTTCGTGACCCTCTGTGCCGACAGCCGCGAAATCGGCACTGTCGCGCATGGGCAGACGCCGCGTGGCGGGCGCCACGTCCAGCCTCAGGATCTCGGCGCCGGATGCGAGGCCCGGCAACGCGCTCTCCAGCCAAGGTGTCAGACCCGGCCCGACCCAGACCACCAGTTCGGCGTCCTGCAAAGTGCGCGCCTCCGACGGGCGCAGGGCGTAGCCATGGGGCGACGCACCGGGCGCCACGATCAGATCCGGTGCACCCACCCCTGCCATGACCTGCGCCACAAGCGCGTGCACGGGCGGGATATCGGCGGCCACACGCGGTGCATCGGCCCGCAGCGGCAGGGCGGACAGGCAGACCATGGCGAATCCGCCAAGAAACGGCGTACGGTTGAGCATCGGGACCTCATATGGTTACTATATAACATAACGGGAAGCTAGACCCATGCCGCCCGGTTTGCAAGGCACAACCCACGCACCGACCGGCGTGGCGGCTCGGAAGGAAGATTGACTTATGTCGCACACGGCTTTCGCGCCCCATGACCATTCCCGCTGCATCGCCGACACGATTGCCGCGGCAGAGACGCATTGCGCCGCGCACAAGCTGCGCCTGACGCCCGTGCGGCGGCGGGTGCTGGAAATCCTGCTCGGCGCACACCGGGCGATGGGGGCCTATGACATCCTTGCGCAGATCGGGTCCGAGGGGCTCGGCTCGCAGCCGCCCGTGATCTATCGCGCGCTCGATTTCCTGACAGGCATCGGCTTCGTCCACAGGATCGAGAAGCTGAACGCCTATGTGGCCTGCACCGACCCGCGGCCCGGCCATGCCCCGGCCTTCATGATCTGCCGTGCCTGCGACGCGGTGGCCGAGACACCGGGCGCGCCGGGGCGCGGGGCGCTTGACGCCGCCGCGGCACAGGCCGGGTTCCGGATCGAGCGCGCCGTGATCGAGGCCGAGGGGCTATGCCCCGACTGCGATGCCGCGACACGCGCGGACGCGCCAGACCTGCCGATGTGATTGTCCGACAGCCGACGCGCCCAGGCTTCGCCAGAAAATCCCGCGCCATGTGACCATGTCACCGACCGGGCCAGGAACCTTACGTATTCAATCTTTGCGATGTGCTTATCCCGGCGCATCCCGCAAACGAGGATACGACCGACCATGAAATCCCTCTTTCTTGCCGCCGCCACCGCCTGCACGCTTGCCGGCGCGGCCTTCGCCGACGATCACAAGGCGGACCTCGTCACCGTTATCGCGAGTGCCGATGCGCAAAGCCAGCTGATGGGCATGGTGCTGACCATGCAGGCGGTCCAGCAGGGCGCCACGGCGCATATCCTGCTGTGCGGCCCGGCAGCGGACATCGCCCTGAAGGACGCACCCGCAAGCGCGACCGCCCCCCAGCCGCCCCAGGGCATGAGCCCGCGCGGCCTGATGCAGGCGATCATCGAAAAGACCCCGACCAAGGCCGAAGTCTGCGCGATCTACCTGCCCGGCAAGGGACTGGACGCATCGGCGCTGATTGAAGGCGTGACCCCCGCCAAGCCGGACGAGATGGCCAAGCGGCTTCTGGGCGAGAATACCCGCATCCTGAGCTTCTGATTGCGCAAGGAACAGGCGGCCTGCCGGACTTTGCGGCGGCCCGCTGCCCCAACGGCAGACAAGATTCTGACAGGTGTGACAAAATTTCGTCACAATGGATGGTTAACAGACTCCTAATCGCACGGCGTTCTGCCCGCCCAACAGGAGTCTTCCATGTCCGATCTCGTCATTACCGGTGTCATCGACGGTCCGCTGAGCGGGGGCCTTCCGAAGGCCGTCGAAATCTACGTCCGCAACGATATCGCGGACCTGTCCGTCTATGGACTGGGCAGCGCCAACAATGGCGGCGGAACGGATGGCGAGGAGTTCACCTTCCCGGCGGTCGCGGCCACGGCTGGCAGCTTCATCTACGTCGCATCCGAATCGACTGGCTTCACGAGCTTCATGGGCTTCGCGCCCGACTACACGTCCGCCGCCCTGTCGATCAACGGTGACGACGCGATCGAGCTGTTCCAGGACGGCGCGGTCGTTGATCTGTTCGGCGACCAGAACACCGACGGCACCGGCGAAGCGTGGGATCACGTGGATGGCTGGGCCTATCGCAACGCGAATACAGGCCCCTCGGCCACGTTCGACGCGTCGGAATGGACGTTCTCGGGCCCGGACGCGCTGGACGGGGAAGCCAGCAACGCCACCGCAGCCGCGGCCTTTCCGACCGGCAGCTACAGCGCGGAACCCCAGCCCACGGTCATCAACGCGGTGCTGGGCAGCACCACTGGTGTGGATTCCGAATTCATCGAGTTGTACGGCGCCCCCGGCACGTCGCTCGACGGGCTCAGCATCATCATCGTCGAAAGCGACGACCAGTCCAGCAATGGCAACATCGACAGCCGCATCGACCTGACGGCCGCGGACGTGATCGGCGACAACGGCTTCTTCCTTCTGGCCAACGAATTGGCCGAGGAGACCTATGTCGTGACCGCCGACAAGGCGCTGGACAACAACTTCGTCGAGAACAGCAGCTACACCGTCGCGCTCGTGGAAACGGCCAGCCTGACCGGAAATGCGGTCGCGGGCGCCGAGGTCGTGCTGGACAGCGTCGGTGTCACCGATGGCGAGACTGCGGGCTTCTTCGCCTTCGGCGCGCCGGTCGTCGGTCCTGACGGCGCGTTCCTGCCCGCGGGCGTGCGCCGCAACGTGGACGGGGTCGATACCGACACGGCAGGCGACTTCACGATCCTCGATTTCAACAACGATCCGTCCATCAACAACCCGACGGCGGGCAGCGGCGACACCCCGCCGCCACCCCCGCCGGCAGAATTGACCGCGATCTACGACATTCAGGGTGCCGGCCATACATCGGCACTGGTGGGTGACCGCGTCACGACGTCGGGTATCGTGACGGCCGTGGACAGCAACGGCTTCTACCTCCAGGACGCCACCGGCGACGGCGATGCCGCAACATCCGACGCGCTCTTCGTCTTCACGGGCGGCGCACCGCTGGTGACCGTCGGCGACGCGATCGAGGTCGAGGGCACGGTGTCGGAATTCACCCCCGGCGGCGTCAGCACCGGCAACCTGTCCACCACGCAACTGTCCGGCAACCCGGTCATCACGCTGCTGTCGTCCGGCAACGCGCTGCCGACAGCCGAGATCATCGGCCAGGGCGGGCGTATCCCCGTCTCGGCGACCATCGACGATGACAGCTTCACCAGCTTCGACCCGACCGAGGACGGTATCGACTTCTTCGAGGCGCTCGAAGGGATGCTGGTGACGGCGAAGGACCTGATGGCCGTGTCCGGCACAAACGGCTTTGGCGAAATCTTCGCCGTCGTTGACCAGGGCGCGGATGCCACCGGCCTCAGCGCACGGGGCACACTCAACATCGCCCCCGACGATTTCAACCCCGAGAAGATCCAGATCAACGAGGATACCGGCATCCTTCCCGGCTTCTCGATCCCGCAGGTAGATGTGGGCGCGCTGCTGGGCGACGTCACGGGCGTGATCGGCTACAGCTTCGGCAACTACGAAATCCTGCCGACCGAAGGCTTCATCGCGACGCCCGGCACGGTGACACCCGAGGTCACGACCATCGCGGGCGACAGCGACACGCTGACCGTGGCCAGCTACAACGTGCTGAACCTTGACCCGAACGACGCGGACGGCGATGCCGATATCGCCGACGGACGGTTCGACGCCATCGCGGCGCAGATCGTGAACAACCTGAACGCGCCCGACGTGATCGGGCTTCAGGAAATCCAGGACAATACCGGCAGCATCAACGACGGGATCGTGTCGGCGGACATGACGCTGCAAATGCTGGTCGATGCCATCGTCGCGGCAGGCGGGCCGGAATACAGCTTCATCGACAACACGTTCATCGGCGACAACACCTCCGGCGGCCAGCCGGGAGCGAATATCCGCACCGCGTTCCTGTACAATGACGAGCGGGTGGACCTGGTGGTCGACAGCGTCCAGACCATCGGCGGACAGGGTTCGGGTGAGGCCTTCGTGGGCGCGCGCCTTCCCATCGCGGCGGATTTCACCTTCAATGGCGAAACGGTAACAGTCGTGAACAACCATTTCTCGTCCAAGGGCGGGTCTGCCCCGATCCTCGGCGTCGAACAGCCCTTCGACGGGCGGCAGGAAGACGTGACCGTCAACGGGTCGCTCGACGAGCGGCAGGCACAAAGCCAGGCCGTGCAGGACTTCCTGGCCGCGAAGCTGGCCGACAACCCGGCGGCGAAACTTGTGGCGCTTGGCGATTTCAACGAATTCGAATTCGTCTCGCCGGTCACGGGTCTGGAAAACGTCCTGAATGCCGATGGCGCGGGCGCGAACAATCTGACCAACACGCTCGACCCGCTGGAGCGTTATACATTCAACTTCCAGGGCAACAGCCAGTCGCTCGACCATATCGTCGTATCCGACAGCCTTGCCGAGACAGCGGAATTCGACATCGTGAACGTGAACAGCGAATTTGCCGACAGCGCGACAAGGGCGTCGGACCACGATCCGCTGGTCGCGTCCTTCACCATCCCCGCAGCGCCGACCGCATGGACGCTGGAGCTTCTGCACATCACCGACCAGGAGGCGTCGACCGGCCAGATCGGCGATATCGCGCGGGCATCGGGCGTGCTGAACGCGCTCGACGCGCAGGACCTCGGCGGCGACGGGATCGCCGACAACACCGTGCGCCTGTCCTCGGGAGACGCGCTCATCCCCGGCGTGTTCTATGCGGCCTCCGAGGCGGTGTTCGGATCGCGCGGGATCGCGGATATCCAGCTCGTGAACGAGATGGGCTTCCAGGCCGTGGCCTTGGGCAACCATGAATTCGACAACGGTACCGGCGAACTGGCCGCGCTGATCGACGGCTCCGCACCGGGCGATTTCTCTGCCCTGACCGGCACTGCGCTCGAGGGGCTGGACTTCACCGGGACGGCCTTCCCCTACCTGTCCACCAATCTCGACTTTTCCACCGACGCCAATCTGGCGCCGCTGGAGGTTGCAGGCGGGCAGGCACCCATTGGCAATGTCGTGTCGTCGTCCACCGTGCTCGACGTCAACGGCGAGAAGCTGGGCGTGGTCGGCGCGGTGACCCCGAACCTGGCCAGCATCTCCAGCACGGGCGGCGTGGGCATCTCGCCCGCGTGGGCCGGCGCCACCCCGACCGACGCCGAGCTTGATGCGCTGGCCGCTGAAATCCAGGCCGAGGTCGACGCGCTCCTGCTCGCCAACCCGGACATGAACAAGGTCGTGCTGCTGACGCACATGCAGCAGATCGAGATCGAGTACCAACTGGCCACGCGCCTGTCGAACGTGGATATCATCGTCGGCGGCGGGTCCAACACGCGGCTCTTTGACGACAACGACTACATCCGCCCGGGCGACAGCGACCAGGGCGACTATCCGCAGTTCTTCACCGATGCGGACGGCAACCCGATCGCGGTGGTCAACACGGACGGGTCCTACAAGTATGTCGGGCGGCTGGTGATCGATTTCGACGAAGAAGGCCGGATCATCCCCGAAACCTACGACGAAACCGTGTCGGGCGCCTATGCCACGGACGAAACGGGGCTGGCCAATGTCGGCGGCGAAGCCTTCATCGATCCGGAGGTACAGGCGATCACCGATGCGATCCAGGCCGAGATCATCGCGACCGAAGGCAACGTTTTCGGCATCTCGAACGTGTTCCTGAACGGCAACCGGTCCGGGTCGGACACGGACGGGGTTCGGACGCAGGAAACCAATCTCGGCAACCTGACCGCGGATGCGAACCTCGCCGTCGCCAAGGAAACCGACGACACGGTGATGGTGTCGATCAAGAATGGCGGGGGCATTCGCGCCTCCATCGGGGAAACGGTGGTGCCCGCCGGTGGCGGCACCTTCGAGCGCCTGCCCAACGGCGAGATCGTGGACAGCGACGGCAACGTGGTGAAGCCCGAAGGCGGCATCAGCCAGAACGACATCGCCACGGCGCTGGCTTTCAACAACGACCTGTCGCTGCTCACCCTGACGCACCAGGAACTGGTGGACGTGCTGGAACACGGCATCGGCGTGCTGCCCGGCGCGGCGGGCCAGTTCCCGCAGGTGTCCGGGCTCCAGTTCAGCTTCGACCCGGACCTGCCCGCGGGCAGCCGGATCGTGAATGCCGCGATCACCGACGAGGACGGCAACGACCTGGCCGTGCTGGTCCGCGACGGCGAGGTGCAGGACGCATCTGCGACGGTACGGATCGTGACGCTCGGGTTTCTTGCGGATGGCGGCGACGGTTACCCCTTCCCGACCGGCCCGGCAGCCGACCGGGTTGACCTGACCGATCTCGACGGCGACGGCACCGAGGACGGGCTGACCACCGGCGTGGCGACCTTCGCCGCGGACGGCACGGAACAGGATGCGCTGGCGGAATACCTTGCCGCGAATTTCGGCGATGCGGCCAATGCCTATGACGACACGGACGCCGCGATCTCGCTCGACACGCGCATTCAGAACCTCAACTTCCGCGCCGACGACGTGATCGACACGCCTGCCTTCAACCTGATCGAGGGCACGGATGGCCGTGACCGGCTGACCGGAACCGATGCCGACGACCTGTTCCTCAGCGGTGCCGGGATCGACACGATGGAAGGCGGCATGGGCGCGGATGCCTTCGTCTTCGGCGCGGAGACCTTCAACGGAATTCGCGACCGCGACATCATCACGGACTACGAGGTGGGTATCGACGTGATCGGCCTGACGGCCGGGGCCACGGTCGCGGACATCCGCGAGACGTCCTCGGCGGTCGTGGTCTACTTCGACGATCCGACCGGGGCGCAGGATGCGCTGTATGTGCGTGGCGACGGCGTCACCGCAGCCAACCTCACCTTCGAAACCTTCGACACGATCGCCTTCGCGTGATCCTGAACGGGAAACCAAGAACCATGAAAACACTTCTTTCCGCAGTTGCCATCGGTCTGGCCGCCTTCACCGCGGCCGACCGGGTCGAGGCCACTCAACTCAACTACGCCATTGATGCGCCGGTAATCGACCTGCCCTTCGCCACCGCCGACTATGCCGAATTCAGCGGTACGGGCGACCTGACCATGTTCTTCGCCGAAGGACTGGCGACGGGAACGCCGCAGTCGGGTGACCTGTTCGTGGACCTGGTCCTGGGCTTCGATCCGCTCGATCCTGCAGGCACCGCCTTCGGCAGCCTGTTCTCGGTGGATGATGACGGTGCGTTCCTTGATGGTGATGTGCTTCGGACAGGTTTCGATGGCGACGTGCTGCAGGTCGTGTTCGGCAACCTGACCGGAAAGGCCGCCGGAGATTTCGGCCGTTTCGCACTGTTGGAGCTTGTATTCATCTTCCCGTCCGCCGGAACCGACCCGCTGACGACGCTGATCGATGGCGAAGCCTATGATGTCGCGGGAACCATCTATGCGGCGACGCCCATTCCGGTGCCCGCGGCCCTGCCGCTTATGGCCGCCGCGCTTGGGGGGCTGGTGCTGCTGCGCCGCCGCCGCTGACGCGACCGGGGACGCGCCTTGCACCCGCGGCCCCGCGCCGCGGGCGTTCGCGTGCCTGCACGACCCGTCACGTTCCCGTTTGGGCGATGGACGCATGCGGGACAGCGCGGCATAACGGCAGGCGAAAGGACCGCCTATGCTCGATGCCGCAGCCCGCAAACTGATCGATCCGCCGCTGAACCGGCTTGGCCGGGTGCTGGCCGCGCGTGGCGTCGCCGCCGACCATGTCACGGTGGCCGGTCTGATGCTCGGCCTGACCGCGGCGGCGCTTGTCTGGGCGGGCGCGTTCTGGATCGCCCTTCTTGCGCTGCTGGCATCGCGTCTGGCCGATGGGCTGGATGGCGCTGTCGCACGGGCCTCTGCCCCGACGGATTTCGGCGGATACCTTGATATCGCTGCGGATTTCCTGTTCTACGGGGCGGTGCCGCTGGCCTTCGTGCTGCACGATCCGGCGGCCAACGGCGTAGCGGGCGCGTTCCTTCTGGCGTCCTTCTATTTCAACGGCACCAGCTTCCTCGGTTTCGCGATTCTCGCCGAAAAACGCGGGATGGAAACATCGGCGCAGGGGGCCAAATCGCTCTATTTCTCCAACGGGCTCCTTGAAGGGACCGAAACGATCCTTTTCTTCGTGGCGCTCTGCCTGCTGCCGGGGCTGTTCACGCCACTGGCCTTCGTGTTCGGCGCGCTGTGTTTCGTCACCGCCACGCTGCGCATCCATGCCGCGCGGCGCATCTTCACCGACCGAAAGGACCCGACCCGATGATCCGATCCATGCTGCTGACCGCAGGGCTGGCGCTTGCCGCTCTGCCGGCCCTGGCCGATCCCGATCCCGCCGACTGGGACGCCGTGCTGGAAGAGGCGCAGGGACAGACCGTGTTCTGGCATGCTTGGGGCGGATCCACGCCGACCAACGACTTCATCGCTTGGGCGGGAAGACGCGTGGCAGAGGACCATGGCGTCACCGTCGAACACGTGAAACTGACCGACACCGCCGACGCTGTCACCCGCGTGTTGAGCGAGAAGCAGGCCGGGCGCGACACCGGCGGTGCGGTGGACCTGATCTGGATCAACGGGCCGAACTTCGCGGCGATGAAGGACGCCGGGCTGCTGTTCGGGCCTTTCGCGGAACAGTTGCCGAACTGGCGGTACGTCGATGTGGACGGAAAGACGGTGCGCACCGATTTCACCGTCCCGACCGCAGGGTATGAATCCCCCTGGGCCATGGCGCAGGTCGTGTTCATGCACGATACCGCCGACCTGCCAGACCGGCTGGGCAGCATGGCTGCCATCCGCGACTGGGCCGCGGCGAACCCCGGTCGCTTCACCTATCCGCAGCCGCCCGATTTCCTGGGCGTGACGTTCCTCAAACAGGTGCTTCTGGACATCACCGCGGATGCGGCGGTGCTGGCGCAACCCGTGGACGACGCGAACTATGACCGGGCGGTCGATCCGCTCTGGGCCTATCTCGACAGCCTGACACCTGCGCTGTGGCGCGACGGGCGGGCATACCCGGCGAACGGCCCCGCGCAATTGCAACTGATCACGGATGACGAGATCGATCTCGCGATTTCCTTCAGCCCCGGCGAGGCGTCGACCGCCATCGAAACCGGGCAACTGCCGCCAACCGTCCGAACCTTCGTGCTGGATCGTGGCACGCTCGGCAATGCGTCTTTCGTGGCGATCCCTTATAATTCCGGGGCCAAAGCGGGCGCGATGGTGCTGGCCGATTTCCTGCTGTCGCCCGAGGCACAGTTGCGCGCGCAGGACCCCGCGATCCTTGGCTATGGCACCGTTCTCGACATGGACGCGTTGCCCGCGGCCGACCGCGAAGCCTTCGCCGCGCTCGATCTCGGTGTTGCGACCCTAAGCCCGGCAGAGCTGGGGCAGGTCCTGCCCGAACCGCATCCAAGCTGGATGACCCGCATCGCAGCGGACTGGCAGCGTCGCTACGGCACCGGCCAGTAAACCCGCGGCATGGCGCAGGCGGGGTTGCTCCGGGCGCTGCCTGCGCTGACGCTCGTGGCCATGCTGGGACCGGTGGCGGCTGGGCTGGCGGGTACATTGCTGCCGGCCTTCGGCCATATGCCGGCCATCGGCGCCCACGGTCCGAGCCTCGCGCCCTTCGCCGCCGTCCTTGCATGGCCGGGTCTGGGGGCCGCGGTCTGGACCTCGGTCTTCACCGGCCTGCTGGCCACCGCGGTGTCACTGGGCGCCGTCGTGCTGATCACCGCGGGCTGGTGGGGCACACGTCCGTTCCGCTGGCTCGAACGGGCGCTCTCGCCGCTGCTGGCGGTGCCCCATGCCGCCGCCGCCTTCGGGCTTGCCTTCCTGATCGCGCCGTCGGGCTGGCTGGCGCGGCTTGCGTCACCGGGACTGACAGGGTGGGAACGCCCGCCGGACTGGCTGATCGTGAACGATCCATGGGGCCTGTCACTGGTGGCCGGGCTAGCGGCGAAGGAGGTGCCCTTCCTGCTCCTGATGACACTCGCGGCGCTGGCGCAGGCGGATGTGGCGCGCAGCTTGCGCGTGGCACAGGCATTGGGTCATGGGCGCATCGCCGCGTGGCTTTTCTGCGTGTTTCCGCGCGTTTATGCCCAGATCCGGCTGGCCGTATTCGTCGTGCTGGTGTTCGGAATGACGGTGGTGGACGTGGCGCTGATCCTGGGGCCTTCCACCCCGCCGCCCCTGTCTGTGCAGATCCTGCGCTGGATGGGCGATCCCGACCTGTCACAACGCATGACCGCCGCGGCGGGGGCGCTGATGCAGCTCGCGCTGGTGCTTGGGGCGCTGGCGGTCTGGATCGCACTTGAACGTCTGGTGGCGCGCGCAGGCCGGGCATGGATCGCGTCAGGGTGGCGCGGGCGCGGCGACGGGGTGGCACGGGTTGCAGGGCTGTTACTGGGCGCCGGTTCGGCACTGGCCGTGCTGGGCGGGCTGGCCACCCTCGCGCTCTGGTCATTCGCGGGCTATTGGGGGTTTCCCGATCCTCTGCCCGCCTTTGCAGGGTCCAAGAACTGGATGCGCCATGGGCCGGGGCTTCGGGACGCGGCCGCCGATACGACGCTCGTGGCGGGGATCGCGGTCGCGCTGGCCGTGATCCTTGTTCTTGGGTGTCTGGAGGCGGAACACCGCACGGGCCGCCGCCTGCATGCGCGGGGGATGTGGCTGGTCTACCTGCCATTGCTGGTACCGCAGACCGCGTTCCTGCCGGGCTTGCAGACGCTGTTGTTGCAGATCGGCGCGGATACCGGGGTCGTGCCGGTGATCGCAGCGCATCTGGTATTCGTGTTGCCTTATGTCTTCCTGTCGCTGGGCGATCCGTGGCGGGCCTGGGATGCGCGGCACGCGGGGGTCGCGGTGGCGCTGGGGGCCGGACCGGGGGCGGTGTTCTGGCGGGTGCGGCTTCCCATGCTGCTGCGCCCGGTGCTGACGGCGGCGGCGGTCGGGTTCGCGGTCTCCGTCGGGCAGTACCTGCCGACGCTGCTGATCGGCGGCGGACGCGTGGCGACGCTCACGACTGAAGCCGTTGCGTTGGCCGCGGGCGGGGACCGGCGGGCCATCGGCGTGCATGCCATCGCCCAGACTGCCGCGGCGCTGCTGCCCTTCGCCGTGGCACTGGCGGTGCCTGCGATCCTCTGGCGCAACCGTCGGGGGCTGCATGGCTGAGGGGCTGAAGATGGACCAGCTGAAGATCACGCGGGACGGCGCGCCGCTGGTGGCGATCGACCGCGTGATCCCGCCGGGCAGGGTTCTGACGGTGATGGGGCCGTCGGGCGTCGGCAAGTCCACGCTGCTGGCGGCAATCACCGGGACCCTGGCGCCGGGCTTCGCCTGCACCGGGCGGATCATCCTGAACGGACGCGACATCACAGCCGCGCCGCCACATTCACGCCGGGTCGGCATCCTGTTCCAGGACGACCTGCTGTTCCCTCATCTGAGTGTGGGCGAAAATCTCGCCTTCGGTTTGCGTGGCGGCGGAGACCGGACCGCGCGGCGGAGCCGCATCGATGCGGCGCTTGCGGAGGTCGGGCTGGCCGGTTTCGCCGACCGCGACCCGGCCACGCTGTCGGGCGGGCAGAAGGCGCGCGTGGCCTTGATGCGGATGCTGCTGTCGGACCCGGCGGCGCTGCTGCTGGACGAAGCGTTCTCGGGCCTTGACGCGGACCGGCGCGCGCGGATGCGCAAGCTTGTCTTCGACCGGGCACGGGCGCGGGGCCTGCCCGTGCTGATGGTCACCCATGACCGCGACGATGCCGATGCCGCAGGCGATGACGTGATAGAATTGCGTCCCGGCGCGGGCTAGACCGCCGGGCTGTCAGATCGCGCAGCTCGCCACCGGCCCCTTCGGCGGATCGATCCCGAGCGCGCCCATCTCGGCCTCGGTAAACACGCGCGACCGCGACAGGAACCGCTTTTCCCGCCCGTTGTCGAGCGAGAACATGCCCCCCCGCCCCGGCACCACGTCGAGGATCAATTGCGTGTGTTTCCACACTTCGTATTGCGACCCCCCGATCCAGACCTTCACGCCATCGACCTCGCCAAGGCATACGTCGTTCTGTCCAATCTTGAAGTCCTCCGAGGGATAGCACATGGGCGACGACCCATCGCAGCAGCCCCCGGACTGGTGAAACAGAATCTCGCCATGATCGGCCTTGATCTCGGCGATCAATGCACTGGCTTCGGGCGTGGCAATCACGCGAGCGGGGGCTTTCACTGTGTCGGGCGCATCGGTCATGTCGGTCCTCCCTTACATGAAAATGGCCCCGTTCGAGGCCATTTTCCTATTGATATGCGACGGAGCCGCGACAAGACCAGTCGCCTATGGTCGTAGATCCCCGTGATACAGCGCCGCGCGGGCGGGCTTACCAGCTGTTGTAGCCAAGGAATTTGCCCGACATCTCGATCTTCACGCGGTCGCCCTTGGGGTTTTCCACGCGGGTGATCTGCATGTCGAAATCGATGGCCGACATGATGCCGTCGCCGAATTCCTCCTGGATAAGCGCCTTGATGGTCGGGCCATACACGCCGACAATTTCATACAGGCGATAGATGCAGGGGTCGGTGGGCACCGCCTGTTCCCATACCTTCGTGGGATATTCCGCCAGCACGTCCGCGGCCCCCGCGGGCAGGTTGAGAAGGTTCGACAGCGCCTCGGCCTTGTGCTTGGGCATGGCGTTCATGCCCATCGCCGCCGAATGGGTCCAGACGGGGGACATGCCGATGGCTTCGGCGATCCCTTCCCAAGTCATGCCAGCGGATTTCTTCGCGGCGATGATATGGGCGGTGACATCTTCCTTGGTGAGCATGTCGGGCATGGTCGCAGTGTCTTTCATGGTGGCCTCCTTTTGATCGTTCAGTGATTCACGGCGCGCAGGACCGGCGCCCCTTCGGCGGGGTCGTCGGCGGGGTCCGTCTTGTCGATGCGCACGGTTTCGGGCCGGTTCGGCCGCTCGCCGCCCTGCTGCCCCGCAAGTTCGCGCGAGCGTGTGCCGAGGAAATGCACGAGATGGTTGCGGATCGCGTAGAAGTTCGGATGCTCGATGATCTCGGTGCGCACGCGCGGGCGGGGAATCGTGATTTCCACCGATTCCGCGACACGGGCGAAGGGGCCGTTGGTCATCAGCAGGATGCGGTCGGCCAGCAGGATCGCCTCGTCGATGTCATGGGTGATCATGAACACCGTCTGTTCCGTGCCGCTCCAGATCTTCAGCAACTCGTCCTGGATCGTGCCGCGGGTGAGCGCGTCCAGCGCGCCGAAGGGTTCGTCCAGCAGCAGCAACTTGGGGTGGTTCGCGAAAGCCCGCGCGATGGATACGCGCTGCCGCATCCCCCCCGACAACTGGCTCGGCTTGCGGTGGATCACGTCGCCGGACAGGCCCACCATGTCGAGATACTTCACCGCGTGGTCGTGGACCTTCTCGCGGCTCCAGTCCGGGAAGCGTGCCTTGACCGCGAACGTCACGTTCTTGAGCGTGCTCAGCCACGGCAGGAGCGAGTAGTTCTGGAAAACAACGCCCCGGTCGAGGCTTGGCCCGGACACCTCGAACCCATCCATCTTGACGACGCCCGATGTCGGCTCGGCCAGCCCGGCGAGGATGTTCATGATCGTGGACTTGCCGCAGCCCGAATGGCCGAGGATGCAGACGAATTCGCCCTTCTCCACCCTGAAGTTGGCATTCTCGAAGACGGTCATCGTGCCGCCCTGCCCGTCCGGGAAACGCTGGGTCAGGTTTTCGATGCTGAGAAATGGCTTCATGGTCTGCTCCTATTCCACATATGCCACGGCGCGCTGGAGCACACCGAAGGCCGCGTCGAGGATCATGCCCACCACGCCGATCATCAGGATGGAGAAAATCACCGAAGTGAGATCGAGATTGTTCCACTCGTTCCAGACGTAATACCCGATGCCGGTCCCCCCCACGAGCATTTCGGCGGCCACGATCACCAACCATGCGATGCCGATGGAGATCCGCATGCCGGTCACGATGGTGGGCGCGGCCGCGGGCAGGATCACGGTGAACGCCGTCCTGAGCGATCCAAGCTCATGGGTGCGCGCGACATTTACCCAGTCGGCCCGAACCCCCGCCACGCCGAAGGCCGTGTTCAGCAGCATGGGCCATATCGAGCATATGAATATGACGAAGATCGCCGACGCCTCGCTGTCCTGGATGACGAACAGCGCCAGCGGCATCCACGCCAGGGGCGAAATCGGGCGCAGCACCTGTATGAACGGGTTCAAGGCCTTGTAGGCCACCGGTGACATGCCAATCAGGAACCCCAGCGGGATGGCGATGGCCGCCGCCAGCGCGTAACCCGTCAGCACGCGGTAGATCGAGTACCCGATCTGGATGCCGATCCCCTTGTCGTTCGGGCCCGCGTCGTAGAACGGCTTGGAAAGTTGTTCCCACGCCTTTTCGAAAACCTGGCTTGGGGGCGGAACGCCTGCGCGCTCCTGCCCCAGCCCCATCAGCCTTTCGTACTCGGTCAATTCCGTCGCGGCCTTCTGGGCGGGAATGGAGAATTCCCACACCAGAAGCCCCACGACGAGCAGCGCAAGCGACAGGATCGCGGCGCGCTGGTTCAGCGACAGGACCATGGATCACCCCCGCCCGATGGCAAAGCTGGCGACATAGCCTTCGGGGTCGGCCGGATCGAAGGTCTTGCCCATGATCGTGTGGGACTTGTAGGTGACGTCCGGTGCCTCGTAGCCGAGATCGTTCATCACCTTGCGCGCGTCGGCGGCAAGGTAGACCTGCTCGGCCACGGCGCGGTAATCGATGTCTTCCTCGATATAGCCCCAGCGTTTCATCTGGGTGAGGATCCACACGCCCATCGAATGCCACGGGAACGGGTCGAAATCGATCCGGTCGGGCACTTGCTGGACGTTGCCCAGACCGTCCGCGAAGGTGCCGGTCAGCACCTGTTCGATCACCGGCACCGGCTGGTTGAGGTAGTTGGTCGGCGCGATGGCCTCCGAGATCTCCTTGCGGTTCTCGGGGTTCGACGCGTATTGGGTGGCATCGATGATCGCCTTCAGAAGCGCGCCGTAGGTGTTGGGCAGTTCGGTGGCGAAGGACAAGGGTGCCGCGAAGGCGCAGCAGGGGTGCCCCTCCCAGATCTCCTTCGTCAGGATGTGGATGAAACCGATCCCCTCCCACACCGCGCGTTGGTTGAACGGATCGGGCGACAGATACCCGTCAAGGTTCCCGGCGCGCAGGTTGGCCACCATCTCGGGCGGCGGAACCACGCGGATCTGAATATCCACGTCCGGGTCCAGCCCGAACTCGGCCACGTAGTACCGCAACAGGAAGTTGTGCATCGAGTATTCGAAAGGCACGCCGAAGGTGAAGCCCTTCCACTGGGCTGGATCGCGCTTGTCGAGATGCTCGTTCGACAGCACGATGGCCTGCCCGTTGATGTTCTCGACGGCGGGCATGATGTAGGGCACGGCGCTCGACCCTGCCCCGAGCGTCATCGCCAGCGGCATGGGTGTCAGCATGTGGCTCGCGTCGTATTCGCCATTGAGCGACTTGTCCCGCGCCACGGCCCAGCCGGCGGTCTTGATGACCTGCGCGTTCAGACCGTAGCGTTCGTAGAACCCCATGGGCTGCGCCATGATGATCGGCGTGGCGCAGGTGATCGGCACGAAACCGATGTTCAGGTCGGTCTTTTCCGGCGGGCCGAGTTCGTCGAGGATCGCGGCCTTCGCCTTGTCCAGCGGGAAGACCGAGGCGAGTGCTGCGGCTACGGTGCTGCCCCCCAGCATCCCCATGAAGGACCGCCGCCCGATATCGCTCTGCCCGAAGACGGAGCGCACGATGGCGCTTTCGACGGCGCGGTCCAGCATCGCCTCGCGGTCCATGGGCGCATCGTGGGCGTGGCCGGCACCGCCGCAGGCGGAACAGCCGCAATCTGCACCGTGCCGCAGATCTGTCTTCGCGGAGTACGGGTCTCCAAGGCTCTTGATGGTCATGGCGCTTCCCTGTTGTGCTTGTTTCCAACAGCTTCGGCGGCGCCCCTGCGAAGCTGAAGCCCAAATTCACAGCACCCAAAAATTACATTTTTTATATTATTTACAATACTCTGACCACACCATCCGGGCAGGCATGCGTTACGATTTTCCGTGTTTTACGAAATTTCGTGTTGCGCAGATCGCGTTGCCGCGCTTTGCTCGCCCTCATGGAAGATATGTCGCACCCCGATGATTCCCGTGCGCGCGCCACGCTCGCGCCGGTGCTGCTGCTCGACCCGCGGCGGGACCTGATCCTCGACGCGAATGACGATGCGGCGCGCCTGCTCGACCTGACCGAACCCGCAGGATCACAGTTCTCGCGGCACCTGCCGGACGGCCCCGCGCAGATGATCGTGTTCTGCGACGAGGTCGCCCATCGCGGTACGGCTTGGACACGGCGGGTGCGGCTGGCCGCACGCGATGGCACCGCGCTCGACACCGAATTGCGCGGCCGGATTGCCGACGGACCGGACGGGCCACTGATCTGGCTGACCATCGTCGATCTGCACGAGATCGAACTGCGCTCGGAAATCGCGGAGGCCGCCGAGATACAGCGCGCAGGTCTTTTCGAATGGCACCGCGCGCAGACATTCTTCGCCGAGCTGGAGCGGCAGAACCAGCTGATCCTGAACGCGGCGGGCGAAGGCATCTACGGGGTCAATGCCGATGGCAAGACGACGTTCGTGAACCGTGCTGCACAGGAAATGCTTGGCTGGACCGCCGCGGACCTTCTGGGCCGCGACATCCATTCGATGATCCACCACCACCATCTGTCGGGCGAGGTATATCCCCATCACGACTGCCCGATCTATCGCAGTTTCCGCCACGAACAGGTGCACCGGATCGAGGACGAGGTGTTCTGGCGCAAGGATGGCCGCCCGATCCGGGTCGAATACGTCTCGACACCGATCTACGATTCGCAGGTGCTGGCGGGGGCCGTGGTGATCTTCCGCGACATCACGGAGCGCAAGGAAAACGAACGCCGCCTGCGTGAAGCGCTGGACGAGGTCGCGGCGCTGCGCGACCGGCTGGAACAGGAAAACGCCTATCTGCAGGAGGCGATCACCAGCGAACGGGCCCATCACGACATCATCGGCACCTCCCCCGCGATCCGGCAGGTTCTGGCCCGGATCGAAATGGTGTCGCGCACGACCGCGAACGTTCTGGTCACCGGCGAGCCCGGCACCGGCAAGGCGCTGGTTGCCGCGGCCATCCACAAGGACAGCGACCGGCGGCGGCGCCCCTTGATCCACTTCAAATGCGGGCCGGCCGCGCCCGACACGCTGGAAAGCGAATTGTTCGGCTACATGCGCGGGGCGTTCCCCGGGGCGCTGCGGGACATGCCGGGCAAGCTGGAACTTGCCCATGGCGGCACGCTGCATCTGGATGACGTGGCCGAGCTGCCGCTGGAATTGCAGGGCCAGTTGCTGGCGACCTTGCAGGCCGGCGAGGTGCGGCGACTTGGCGACACGCGCGCGCGGGCCATCGACATCCGGGTCATCGCCTCCACCAGCCGCGATCTCGCGCGCGAGGCCGCAGCGGGGCGGTTCCGCGAGGACCTGTTCTTCCATCTCAACGTGTTCCCGATCCATTGCGTGCCGCTGCGCGACCGGACAGACGACATCCCGCCGCTGGCGGGGCACCTGCTGAAGCTGGCCTGCAAGCGGCTGAACCGCCGGCCACCCGTCATCACCGAAGGCACGATGCGGATGCTGCGGGCCTATCCGTGGCCGGGGAACGTGCGCGAACTGGCCAACGTGATCGAACGGGGCGCGATCCTGTCGAGCGGCGGCAAGCTGATCGTGGAACTGCATTCGCGCCCGGGCACCGAGCGCCGCAACACGTCGAGCGGCGTCATGACGGAAGCCGAGATCGAGGCCTTGCGCCGCCGCAACCTGATCGCGGGCCTGCGCGAATGCGGGGGCCGGGTGGCCGGTCCGGACGGTGCAGCAGCACGATTGGGGATGAAATCCACGACGCTCTATTCGCGGATCAAGGCGCTTGGCCTGACGGAAAGCGACTGGCGCTAGCATCGGCGTGACGCCAGGTCGGGTAACAACAACCAGAGCCGGACACGCGCTGTCCGATCTGATCATCGTCCCTGATCGGACGTCCCCGTGGCACCGATGGAGCGGTCCAGATGGACATAGCCGCCATCCGGGAACAGCCACTGTCCCGTCATATGGCTTGCCCGGTCCGACAGAAGAAAGGCACAGCAATCCGCGATCTCGCGCGCCGTGGTCATCCGCTGCCCCAAGGGGATGCGCGCCGTGATCTCCGCCAATGCCGCGTCGCCATCGTCCATTCCGTCCAGCCAGCGGCGGTAGAGCGGCGTCATAACCTCGGCCACCACGATGGCATTCACGCGGACTCCGTCCGGCAGGAAGGCGACGGCCCATTCACGCGTCAGCCCCAGCTGTGCCGCCTTGGCCGCGACATAGGCCGAGGTGCCCCCCTGCCCCGTCAGCGCCGTCTTGGAACTGATGTTGACGATGGCGCCCCGCGCCGCGCGCAGATCGTCGTGCAGCAAATGGACCATCGAGTAGTAATGCACGAGGTTCTGTTCGAGACTTGCCCGGAACGCATCAGGCCCGGCATCGAGCCCCACGCCGTCATTCGCGCCCGCGTTGTTCACCAGCCCGTCGATCCGGCCATGCCGGTCGCGCACCGTCTGCACCGCGACGCGGCAGGCCGCGTCATCCGACAACTCGACCCGGACGAAATCCGCGCGCTGCGCCTGCAGCCAATCGGGATCGGGGTCGCTGCGAGCCAGAACGACGGGGCGGGCGCCTTCGGCCGCCAGGCATTCGGTGATGCCCGCGCCGATCCCCGATGCGCCGCCGGTCACGATCACGACCTTCTCCGCCAGGTGCAGATCCATCAGACCGCCCCGAAGCGGTAGCGCCGCAGGCTTTCGGGTTTCATCTCGATCGAGAATCCGGGTCGCGCGGGCGGCATGTAAGCGGCGTTCCGGATCACGCAAGGATCGACGAAATGCTCGTGAAGGTGGTCCACATACTCGATCACGCGCCCCTCGCGGGTGCCCGCAATGCACAGGTAGTCGATCATCGACATGTGCTGCACGTATTCGCACAGGCCGACCCCCCCGGCATGGGGGCAGACCTTGAGCCCGTGCTTTGCGGCCATCAGCATCACCGCCAGAACCTCGTTCAACCCGCCAAGGCGGCAGGCATCGACCTGCACGATATCGATCGCGCCTTCCATGATGAACTGCTTGAACATGATGCGGTTCTGGCACATCTCGCCGGTCGCCACCTGCACCGGGGCCACGGCCGCGCGGATGCGCCGGTGGCCTGCCACGTCGTCTGGGCTGGTGGGTTCCTCGATGAACCACGGATCGACGAAGGCGAGCCGCCGCACCCAGTCGATGGCGGCGTCCACCTCCCAGACCTGATTGGCATCGATCATAAGGCGTACGTCCGGGCCGACCGTGTCGCGCGCGATGGTCAGGCGGCGGATGTCGTCGGCAAGGTCTCGCCCGACCTTCATCTTGATGTGCCGGAACCCCGCATCGACGGCCTCGCGGCAGAGCCGCCGCAGCTTGTCGTCGTCATACCCGAGCCAGCCGGCAGACGTGGTGTAACACGGATAGCCCTCTGCCATGAGCGTGGCAGTGCGCGCCTGCTTGCCCGCTTCCTGCGCGGTCAGGAACTCCAGCGCCCAGTCGGGCGTGATGCAGTCCGTCAGGTAGCGAAAATCGATGCAGCGGACAAACTCCGCCGGGCTCATGTCGGCCACAAGCTGCCATACCGGCTTGCCCGCGGCCTTCGCCCACAGGTCCCACGCGGCATTCACCACCGCGCCGGTGGCCAGGTGCATCGCCCCCTTGTCCGGGCCGATCCAGCGCAACTGGCTGTCGCCGGTGACATGGCGCCAGAAGCGGCCCATGTCTTCGGCGATCCAAGACAATTCCAATCCCACGACAAGCGGTCGCAGCGCCTCGATCGCCGCCACGCAGACCTCGTTGCCGCGCCCGATGGTGAAGGTCAGCCCGTGCCCCTCAAGCGGGCCATCGGTTTCCAGCACGACATAGGCCGCGGAATAATCCGGGTCGGGGTTCATCGCGTCCGACCCGTCCAGTGCGTCGGAGGTCGGAAAGCGCACGTCAGCGGTGCGCAGCCCGGTGATCCTGCAGGCGACCGTCATGCGCGCACCACCTTCTGGACCTGCTCGCCAAGCCCGTCGATGCCCAGCCGCATCGTTTCGCCGCCCCTCAGGTAGATCGGCGGCTTCTGACCCAGACCCACGCCCGGCGGGGTGCCGGTCGAGATCACGTCGCCGGGCTGAAGCGACAGGAAGCGAGACAGGTAGCTGACGATCACCGGCACGGAGAAGATCATCGTCGCCGTCGATCCGTCCTGGTACCGGTGGCCGTCCACCTCCAGCCACATCCGCAGGTCGGCGGTATCGGGCAATTCGTCGGGCGTGACCAGCCATGGGCCGATCGGCCCGAAGGTATCGCAGCCCTTGCCCTTGTCCCAGGTCCCGCCGCGTTCGAGCTGCCATTCGCGTTCCGACACGTCGTTGATGACGCAGTAGCCCGCGATGTGATCCAGCGCGCGGGATTCGTCGATGTATCGCCCGCCCTCGCCGATGACGACGCCCAGTTCGACCTCCCAGTCGGTTTTGGCGGAGCCGCGCGGGATCTCGATATCGTCGTTCGGCCCGCAGATGGCCGAGGTCCATTTGGCGAAGACGATCGGTTCGTCGGGGATGGCGGCGCCGGTTTCGGCGGCGTGGTCGGCATAGTTCAGCCCGATGCAGATGAACTTGCCCACATGCCCGACGCAGGCGCCGATGCGTGCCGTGCCCGGCACTAGGGGAAGCGACAGCGGATCGATGGCCGCCAGCCGCGCCAGCCCGTCATGCCCGAGCGTCGCGCCCGCGATATCGTCGATATGGTCCGACAGGTCGCGGATCGCGCCGGCATCGTCCAGGATGCCGGGCTTTTCCTGCCCCTTCGGGCCGTGGCGTAGCAGTTTCATCGGGGCCTCTTGCGTGCTGGTCAGGGGACCGGGGACCGCACGAGGCCCCCGGCCGATCATGCGCCGGTCAGTTGTAAAGAACCGCGGCGATCTGCGGGTCGTCGATATTCGTGGCGTCGTACCAGAAGAAGCCGGTATCGATGGCGGCGGGCACCTCTTCGCCCCGCGCGGCCGCGACCGCCGCGCGCACCGTTTCATAGCCCATCCCCACCGGGTTCTGGGTGATCGCCCCGGCCATCAGACCGTCGCGGATCGCGTCGATCTGCGCCTGCCCGCTGTCGTAGCCGACGATGGTCAAGCCTTCGACCCCGGCTTCGCGGACGCCGTTGACGACCCCGATGGCGGAGCCTTCGTTGGTGCCGAAGATGCCCGACAGGTCGGGATGGGCGGCCAGCAGGGCGCGGGTGATCTCGGTGGATTCGAGGTGATCGCCGCCGCCGTATTCGATGGCCACGATTTCGACGTCCGGATGCTCCGCCTCGATGCGGTTCACGAACCCGTCGCGCCGGTCGATACCGGTGCGCGAGGTCTGGTCATGGGCGACGACCGCGACCTTGCCCGATCCGCCGATCATCTCGGCCATCTTGTCGGCGGCCATCGCCGCCGCGGCCACGTTGTCCGTCGCAGCGGTCGTGACGGGGATGTCGCTGTCCACGCCGGAATCGAACGCGACCACGGGGATGCCCGCCTCGGACGCCTGGCGCAGCACCGGGATCGCGGCCTGGCTGTCGAGCGCGGCAAAGCCGATCGCCGCTGGCTTGTTGGCCAGTGCCGCCGACAGCATGTCGATCTGCCGGTCTACCTGGGATTCGTTGTCCGGCCCCTCGAAGGTGACGCGCACGCCCAGGTCCTCGGCGGCCTGTTGCGCGCCGGTGTTCACGGCTTGCCAGAACTGGTGCTGGAACCCCTTGGAGATGATCGGGATGAAGATCTCCTCCTGGGCGAAGGCGCCTGGTGCTGCGCCGGACAGCGACAGGGCCATGGCGGCGGTGATGACGGTTCTTCTGGTGAACATCTGGTTTCCTCCCTTGGTTCACGTCTTGCTTTGGTCACGGTCAGCCGACGGCACGCCGCCGCAACTGGTCCGCGTAGACGGCGGCGATGATGATCGCCCCGGTCACGACGGTCTGCCATTCTGGCGCGACCGACATCACGCGCAGGCCGTTGGTCAGCACGGCCATGATCAGCGCCCCGATCAGCGTGCCAAGGATCGTACCGCGCCCGCCCGCCAGGCTGGTGCCGCCGATGACGACCGCGGCGATGGCCTCCAGCTCATAGCCAAGCCCGAGCGCGGGCTGCGCGGAGTTCAGGCGGCTGGCGATCAGCAACCCGCCGATCCCGACGATCCCGCCCGCCGTGGCATAGATCGCCATCTTCCACGCATCGGTGTTCACCCCGGACAGGCGCACCGCTTCCTCGTTCGAGCCGATGGCGAAGGTGTAGCGGCCCAGCACCGTGCGGCTTAGTATCCAGGCGGTCACGGCGGCGACCCCGAACAGGATAAGCACGCCGTTGGGCACGGGGAAGGCCGGGAACACCGCCCCCACCAGCGACCCGCGGGAAATCAGGTCGAAGCCGGGCGTGTCGTTGAAATAAATCGGCCGCGTTCCGGTCACGATCAGCGACAGCCCCTTGAGGATCAGCATCATGCCGAGCGTGGCGATGAAGGGCGGTATCTTCATCTTGGCGACCAGCGTGCCCGACACCAGCCCCGCAAGCGCCCCGGTGGCCACCGCCGTCAGCACCCCCAGCAGAAGCGGCGCGCCCAGCCATGTCAGCACCACCCCGGTCATGACGGCACAGAAGGTCATCAGCGTGCCGATGGACAGGTCGATCCCGCCGGTGATGATGATGAGCGTCACGCCGATGGCCAGCACCCCGTTGACGGAGGTCGCCTGAAGCACCGCCATGATGTTGGACACCTGGAAGAAATTCGGACTGGCCAGCGAGAACCCCAGCACCAGCAGGATCAAACCGGCAAAGGCCAGAAGCTTCTGCGGCGCGGCCCGGGGCGGGCGGGCGCGCGGTGGCGTCGTCGTGTCTGCATCGGTCATTGCGCGATCACTCCTTCGCGTTGCGTCGCCAGCGCCATGATCTCTTCCTGTGCGGCACCGCCGGGCAGGATGCCGGTCAGCCGCCCCTCGCACATCACGGCGATGCGGTGGGACAGGCGCAGCACCTCGGGCAGTTCGCTGGAGATCACGATGACCGCCTTTCCGGCCGCGGCGAGATCATTGAGCAACCGGTAGATCTCCGCCTTGGCACCGACGTCGATGCCGCGGGTCGGCTCGTCGAAGATCAGGATGTCGCAATCGCGCAGCAGCCATTTGGCGATGACGACCTTCTGCTGGTTGCCGCCGGACAGAAGGCGGAGCTCCTGCCGGTCATGGGGCGTGCGGATGCGCAGAGTGTCGATATGGTCGCGCGCGACGGCGGCCACGCGGGTCTCGTCGATCCGGCCGAGCCGGTCGGAAAAGCGCGCCATGCTGGCCAGCGCGATATTGGCCCGCACGTCGAGCCCGAGCGCGAGCCCGAAATGCTTGCGATCCTCGGACAGGTAGCCGATGCCTGCGCGTACCGCGTCGGCGGGGCTGCGGATGGTCCTGTGGCGGTCGTGAACGATGATCTCGCCCGTGTCGGGCGGCTCCGCACCGAATATCGCGCGCGCCAGTTCCGTGCGCCCCGCCCCCATCAGCCCGGCAAAGCCGAGGATCTCGCCCTTCTTCACGGCGAAGCTGACATCGTGCAGATCCCGCCCGCGGGACAGGTGCCGAACCTCCAGCGCGGTGTCGGCCCGCGACAGGTCGGGGATCGTGACGGTCTGGTCCGCGATCTCGCGCCCGACCATCATCGCGATGATCTGCGCGATCGGCGTGTCGGCGGCTGCGACCGTGGCGACATGGGCACCGTCGCGCATCACGGTCACCCGGTCCGAGATCCGGCGGATCTCGTCCATCTTGTGACTGATGTAGACGATGCCGACCCCTTCGGCCTTCAGCCCGCGGATGATCGTGAACAGTTCTGCGATTTCCGCGTCGTTCAGTGCCGCGGTAGGTTCGTCCATGATCAGGATGCGCGACCGGAAGGACAGCGCCTTCGCGATCTCGACCATCTGCTGGCGCGCGACGGTCAGCGCCCCCACGGGCTGGCGCACATCGATGCCCACGCGCATGCCACGGAATATGTCGGCGGCAGCGGCCTCCAGCGCGGCCTCATCGATCCGCCCGAAGGACCGCCGCGGCTCGCGCCCGATCCAGATGTTCTGCGCCACGGTCAGGTCGCGCATCAGTTCCAGTTCCTGGTGGATGATGCCGATGCCCACGTCCTGCGCCGCCTTCGGTGTCGGCAGCCGGACCGGCGCACCATCGACGAGGATGCGGCCGTCATCCGGCTGGTAGATGCCGGACAGGCATTTCATCAGGGTCGACTTGCCCGCCCCATTCTCGCCCATCAGGGCATGCACCTCTCCCGCGCGCAGGTCGAAATCGACGGCCCGCAGCGCGTGAACGCCGGGAAAGCGCTTGTCGATCCGTTCCATGCGCACGACCGCGGTCATGGCGCCAACCCATAGAACCGCGCGGCATTGCCGCCCATGATCGCGGCGTGGTCCGAAAGGCCGAGATCCGCCAGCAGCGCATCGGTCAGGTCGCGCCATCTCTCCCACGTCGCGGCGAGTGTCAGCACCGGCCAGTCGCTGCCCCAGATCAGCCGCTCGGGGCCGAACCAGTCGATCAGCGGCGCAACGATGTCGCGCAGGGCGGGCAGCGGGTCGGCGCGTGCGGCGGGCGCAAACTCGGTCAGAAGACCCGACAGCTTGCACTGCACATGCGGCAGGCGGGCCAGCGCCTGCATTCCCGTGGCCCAGTCGTCGCGCGCGCCGGGTTGCGGCTTGGCGGCATGGTCGATGACCAGCGGCAGGTCGGGATGCCGCGCCGCGACCTCCCGCAGCATCGGCAGATGCCGTTCAGTCACCAGCGCATCGAAACACAGACCCGCATCGGCAAGCGCCCGCAATGCCTCGGGCCGCGCGGCGTCCAGCAGCCAGTCGGTCGCGGCGATGTCCTGAAGCATGGGGCGCACGCCCCGGAACACCGGGTCCCGTGCAAGCTGGTTCAGCATGGCGCGGGCATCATCGGCTGCGAGGTCCACCCAGCCGACCACCCCGCAGATCCGCGAGTCCTGCCGGGCAAGATCCAGCAGAAATTCCGTCTCCGCCACCGATGGCGCTGCCTGCACAACGATCAGCCGCGCATCCCCCGGATAGTCCTTGGGCAACACATCCCGCCGTATGGGGTCAAGCGCAGGGTCCGCGCCCGCCAGCCAGCCATAGTCGCCGCGGTCCAGCCGCCAGAAATGGCAATGGGCATCGACGATCGTCATGGCGCACGCCTCCTCCCCCGGTCAGATCGTCACGCCACCATCCGCCAGCATGGCCTGGCCCGTCACGAAACGGCTTTCATCCGACAAGAGATAGACGATCAGCGGGATCACGTCGTCCACCGTCGCAAGGCGCCCCATGGGCTGCCGCGCGATGAAATCCTTTTCGGCCTTTACCGGATCCGGCGCCGCCGCGATCCGCCCCCGCAGCGAAGGCGTATCGACCGTGCCCGGGCAGACAGCGTTGCAACGCAGGCCTGTCGTCACGAAATCGGCGGCGATGGCCTTGGTCAGGCCGATCACCGCCGCCTTGGTGGCACCATAGGCGGCGCGGTTCGGGAATCCCTTGATGGAGGATGCCATGGACGCCATGTTCACGATGCTCGCGGTTCCGGTGTCGGCGGCACGCGCCAGAAGCCCCGGCAGGCACGCGCGCGACAGGCGCACCATCGACGTGATGTTGGTGTCGACGCTGTGCGCCCAGTCCGCATCCGACAGATCGAGGATTGTGCCGTGATGCACGATGCCCGCGCAGTTGAACAAGCCGTCAAGCGCGCCGACCCTGCTTGCGATGTCGCGAATTCCGTCGGGGTCGGTCACATCCAGTTGCGCAGTCTCGATCCCGTGCTCCGCCAACCCGTCGAGCAAACCGGGATCACGGTCGGTCGCCAAGACCTGCGCCCCTTCGGATGCGCAGGCGATGACGGCAGCGCGCCCCATCCCCTGCCCGGCCGCCGTCACGAGCAGCCTCTTGCCAGTCAGCCGCATGATCCCTCCCCGATCCTACGTGCTTCATATTTGAATTATCAGTCCATATATAAATCCATGGCGCAAGCAGAATCTTGCGTGCCGATGGCGAACGACCTACGAGGCCGGGGTTGGGAAAGGACCCATGCAGATGCTTGAACGGCGCGACACCGAGCCTTCTGACCCGAAATACCGCGCGCCCGCGCTGGACCGGGGACTCGACATCCTGGAAGTCCTGGCCGGGCAGGCTGACGGGCTGACGCGGACGGAACTCATGCGCGAACTTGGGCTGGGCGCGTCACAGATCTACCGCATGCTCGAACGGCTCGTCGCCCGCGGCTACGTCACGCGACTGGCGGGCGGCGACCGCTACGCGTTGTCGATGAAACTGTTCCTGCTGGCGACCGGCCACCCGCCGGTCCGCAGGCTGACGGCCCAGGCCCAGCCCGAGATGGACAGGTTCGCCCGCGAGATGAACCAGTCCTGCCATCTCGTGATGCCCGAGCACGGCGCCGGGATTGTCGTGGCACAGGCCAGCCCGGCCTCCCACTGGGAATTCCGTGCACGGGTCGGCGCGTCGATGGACCTGTTCCATACGGGTTCGGGGATCACGCTGCTCGCCTTCCAGCGGCCTGACCGGATCGGCGCGACGATGGGCCACTGGGGACTGCACGACGCCGCGGAGCGGCTGGCGCAACGTGCGTCCGATCTGGCCGCGATCCGTGCGGCAGGATACCGGGCGGAGCCGTCACGGCAGGTCGTGGGGATCACCGATCTCAGCGTGCCGGTCCTTGGCCCGTCGGGGGAGGCGGTCGCGGCGATCACCTGCGCATACCTGGAACGTCCGGGACACGAAGAGGCGCCCACGCGGGCGGCGACCCTTGCACGGCTCATCGCGCTCGGCCGGACACTGTCGCTGGACGCCGCGCCGGGCTGATCGCGCCGCACCCTGTCCGAACGACCGGCAACCGGATCACACCATCTTCCATGCGCCGACGGACGTGCCGTTGGGCCGACCGCCGGACACTGCCCCACCTCACCGCGCCCCTGCCGGCCGGCAGTGGCGGGCCGTTCATGCCCGCACGGCCCCCGCCTCACTGCGCGGCCGAGAGGCCGACGGTGAGGATCTCTGCGGCGTCCTTGTGGGCGGTGGGGTCCGCCTCCAGCACCAGCGCCGCGCGCAGGGCGATGCTGTCGGCCACCGGCGCACCCGACAGCGTCTCGATCTGCCCCGCGATGTCGTGCAGCCGCGCCGCCATCGCCGCCTCGTCCGTGCCCGCCCCGTCCAGCAGCGCGTCGCGCATCGCCTTCAGTTCGTCCGACACCGCCTCCACCGCCACGTCGTCGGGCCGCGTCTCGATATAGGTGCGGATCGCCCATGCGGCTTCCTGGTTCATCACCTCCTCGAAGGCCGGCATCTTGGTCGTGCCGCCCTGCGTGTAGCCGTAGCGGAAGCGTTCCACGTACCATTCGTCGTCGTATCCCGACGCCTCGAGGAAGCGCAGGTCCGGCGCGAGCCCGCCCGAGATCCCCTCCAGCCCGTGGCAGCGCGCGCAGTTCTGGGTGTAGCCCGACGCGCCCACCGTGATCGCCCGGCGCCAGACATCCGCACCGGCGGTCTCGGCGCGGTAGGGGTTCTCGGACAGCCAGTCGCCGCCCAGTTCGGGCAGGCCGGCCGTGTCCACGGGCTGCGGCGCCACGTCGCCATGGGCCAGCGCCGCGGCGGCACAGACCCCCGCAAGTGCCAGGACGGACAGGAAGGTCGGGGTCGAAAACGCGATCGGGGTCGGCATCGGGGGCTCCTCCTCGGGCATGATGTCACCTTCGGGGATACCGCCACGACAGCGGGCGCACCATTCGACCATCGTTGCGGGTTCTGCAGCGCAGAAGACAGGTTCAACCAGATGAATCCACGTGATTTTTGATGGATGTCTTGCAGCGGCGTTCCCTGAACGGCGGGATCGGGCCGCCCGTCACCGACCTTCGTCGCAGTCCGGGTCAGACCCGGGCGGCCGCCAACGGGTCGGGCACGTCGTCGAGGGCGCGCAGCAGGAACTGCTCCAGCTTGGCTGCATCGATGGGCTTGGAAATCATCGGCAGTCCCGTCTCGGCACAGCGGATGCGCAGTTCGGCGGAACGGTTCGCGGACAGGATGCAGACCGGGATACGCCCATACCGGTCGAAGAGTCGCTGCGCCAGCGTCACCCCGTCGGCCCCGCCATCGAGCTGGTAGTCGATCAGCACGGCGTCCGGCGTGATCTCGATCTCGTCCAGCAGCGCCAGCGCGGCCGCAGCCCCGTCAGCATCGAGAACACTGACATCCCACTTGCCCAGCAGCACGGTCATCGCCCGGCGCAGGTCTGCATCGTCTTCGACCAGCAGGACGATCATGCCGCGGTTCTTGAGCCGCCATGACGTGGATACCTGCGGCGCCCGCACGGTCCCGGCCCCACCCGCGCCATGGGCCAGCGGGAGGTTGACGAAGAACCCGCTGCCCTTGCCCGGCACGCTCCAAAGGCCCAGCGGATGCCCCAGCCGCGCGCACGCCCGTTCCACGATGGCCAGTCCAAGGCCCAAACCCTCGGACGCGCTGGCCGACGCATCCAGCCGCTGGAATTCCTGGAAGATCGTTTCGTGATCCTCCTCGGCAATGCCGCAGCCGGTATCCCATACCTCCAGCCTCACCGCGTCCTTCATGCGGCGCACGCCGACCAGAACCTTGCCCGAGCGGG
Organism: Meridianimarinicoccus zhengii; assembly: GCF_003254465.1. Taxonomy (GTDB): domain Bacteria; phylum Pseudomonadota; class Alphaproteobacteria; order Rhodobacterales; family Rhodobacteraceae; genus Meridianimarinicoccus; species Meridianimarinicoccus zhengii. Next base: position 49,505 of record NZ_QDFI01000003.1, on the reverse strand, counting down.
TATACCGCAGCGCGTTGCCCATAAGGTTCTGCAGGATGCGGCGCAGATAGGACGGATCCGAACGCACGGAAAGCCGGCTCGGCACCACCCGCAGGCTGAGATTCTTGGCCGCGGCCACGGGCGCGAATTCGTCGCGCAGGGGCTCCAGCACCTCCGTCAGTGCGACGGTGCGGATATCGAACTGCGCCGAGCCGCTGTCGAGCTTGGAGATATCCAGCAACGCCTCGATGATCAGTTCCACGCTTTCCAGCGCGCGGCCCGCCTTGACCAGAAGCGGGTCGTCTCCGCCATCCGCGGCCGAGGCCAGGTAGAGCTTCGCCGCAGACAGGGGTTGCAGCAGGTCATGGCTGGCCGCGGCCAAGAAGCGCGACTTGGACGCGTTGGCACGTTCCGCCGCGTCGAGCGCGTCTTCCAGTTCGAGCGTGCGCTCCGTGACCCGCGCCTCCAGCGTTTCGTTGGCCATGGACAGCGCCCGCGTGGCTTCGCGTTCGGCGGTCACATCCGTCACCGAGATCACGAAGCCGCCATCGGGCATCTGGCTGGCAAAGGTCGCAAGGGTCAGACGGTTCGGCCCCAGCAGTTCGAAGGACATGGGCGTCCGCTGCACCACGTCGCCGCGCCAGTCCTCGAGCCGCCGCAGGAGGGCATCGTCGGACACGGCGAAACGTTCGCGCAGATCCTGGCTGATCGGGTCGAACCGCACACCCATGTGCAGCCGCGACCGCGGCAACGCCAGAAGCGTGGCGAAACGCCGGTTCCAGCCCACCAGCCGCGCACCGCGGTCGAAGATCGCCACCCCCTGGTTGAGATGTTCCAGCGTCGCGCGAATCATCCGCGCCTGTTCGTCCAGCAGCTTGTCGCGTTCCTCGCGGCCGATGCGGATCACGTCGGTGATGTCGGTATGCAGCATCACGGTCCCGCCCTTGAGCGTGCGATGTTCGCTGACCTGAAGCCAATGGTCGTCCTTCAACTCGACGTTGAACATGACATGGTGATCGGCATGGCGCTGCAACCGCCGCGCCGCCCATTCCTCGGGCGTCAGCCCCGCAGGCAGGGCGAGAAACCGCGACCGGCTGACCATCAGCACGTAGTCGCGGAAATGCAGACCCGGCTTCATGCTGGGCTGCACGTCGCGCAGCTGCAGGCAGAAGCGGCTGTTGCACATCACCATGACATCGTCGGCATCGAACAGCGCGAAACCCTCGCGGACGGCCTCGATCGCGTTGGCAAGGTCGCTCCGCGCGGCATCGGCGGCGCGGCTCGCTTCGGCCAGTTGCGCGTTGGAACGGTTGAGCAGCGTCAGCGCGTGCTCCAGTTCCGCGGTGCGCTGCTTCACCTCGTCTTCCAGGATCACGGCGCGTTCGAACTGGGCATACGCCTCGCCCGCGCCGTCCATGTCCTGCTCCACCCGGCGCATCAGCGCGTCGGTGATGGTCAGAAGCCGTGCATGCTGTTCTTCAAGCGTCTCGCTGGGATCAAGAAGATGGCTGTCCAAATCTTAGCCCGTCCCCGGCGGATAGATCGCCACGCCGGTCATCGTGTGGTTGACATGCTTCGCGCCCACCTGTTCGCCATAGGTATTGAACCCCACCACGTTATGGGCACTCAGCAGATCGGACACGCGCCGCGCGGCCTGCTTCTGCGTCGCTTCGATGCGGCGCAGGATACAGTCGCAGGCGAGGATCGTGTCGATGGGGCCATCCGCCGCAAGCTCGTCCAGCGCCTGTTCCAGATGCCCGGCGATGTCGCCCACCCTCGCCAGTGTCAGAACCAGCCCTTCGTCTATGGCCGAGAAGAACACCAGCGCCCCGTCCTCGGTCACGCGCTGGATCGCGCGGACATGATGGCGCCCGCCCACGCGCACCACCAGCGGATGGGCGGCAAAGGTGAACTGGCTCAGGTAATCGGGGTTCTTGCCGAGGATGCGGGCGTATTCACGGGCGGCAGGCCGGGCGTTGATCTCGCACACGATGCGCTGCCCGGGGTCCGCGCGGGTCACGACCATGCGCACATCCCCTGGTTCGAGATGGTCGAGGCTGAAGACGCGCACGGGACAGGCAGTGCGCACGAAGGTGATGACGGCGGCGTTGCGATAGCTCGTCCCGTCAAATGCCACGCGCGTCCGGTCGAACCGCACGCCATCGCCCGCCGATCCGCCGAAGACCGGCATGGACGACATGCCCGACGCCAGCGTCGCCATCAGGTAGTCCTCGCAGCGCGACAGCCCGTCGACCACGAGAAAGGCGAAGGCGTGGGCGAAGTCCATCGCACGGGTATCGAGCGCCATTCGCGTGCGAATCACTTCCCCCACGAATTCGGATGCATCGAGTCGGTCGAGATCGGTCACCAACATCGGCGAGGTGGCGAAATGCGCGGAGGGGAAGGCTGCCGCCACGATATCGCCCTCGGTATAGCCATTGCCGGAGATCTCGCCGGCGGTCGTGCAGGCCACGACATGCGCAGGGGCGAAGGCAAGCTGCGCCTCGGCGATGATCCCGTCGAAATCGGCTTCCGCATCGATGAACAGGAACACCTGCGCAAGCCCCGGTCCCAGTTCCGCCGCAAGCCGCCCGATCCCACCCGGCTCGTTCGCGGGAACGGTCGCGCGGCGCACATAGCCCTGCGCAACTCCGGATGTGACCGATACTCTGTCCGGTGACATGGTCATTCCGTCATCCTCATGCTGCGGCGCCGCGGACCGGTGTCAGGCGTCCGGCAGCAGATGCGCGTATTTCGCCTGCTGCGCGATCAGCACCGCCTGCGTGCGACTCTGCACACCCAGCTTGCGCATAATCGCGGTCACATGGGCCTTCACCGTGGTTTCCGCGATGGACAGATCGAAAGCAATCTGCTTGTTCAGCTTGCCGTCGCAGATCAACCGCAGGATGCGCGCCTGCTGCGGCGTGAGCGAAGACAACCGCAGCACGGCATCGTCGTCATGGTCGCGGGACCGGGTTCCCGGATCGATGTAGCTGTCGGGGGTATAAACATCACCGGCCTCGATCGCGGAGAACGCGCGCTGGAACACGTCGCGCTGGCTGTGCTTGGGCACGAAACCCGACGCCCCCGCCTGCAACGTGGCCGAGATCATCCGGTTGTCGGACATGGACGACACCACGACAATGGGCAGCCGCGGCGCCCGCGCCCGGAGCCGCATCAGCCCGTCGAGGCCGTTGACATCCGGCAGGTTGAGGTCGAGCAGGATGACATCCGGCACGCGCCCCTGGGCCAGATGATCCAGCGCCGCGCCCAGCGTTTCCGCGGTATCCACCGTGCCAATCCCCGCCACCATTTTCAGCACGATGGACAGCGCGTCGCAGAACAGCGGATGATCGTCGATGATCATCGCAGTCCTGAACTTGGTGCGCGGCTGGGCCTGGGCCTGATCGGATACTGTAAGAGGCATGGGCAAGTCCTGCATTACGAGATGCTTCGAGCGTAGCACGCGCGCCGCATGGCCCCAAATGAGGCTAAGGTCGTACCGTGTCGCGGGTCTTTCGCAAAAATCTGTACGCAGTCCCTTGGCCGAGCCGAGGTTTCGTGCAATTCTGCCGGAGATTGCATGGGTTGAATCGGCCCGTTACCAGGAGATCTCGTCATGAAGAAACTTGCCATTGCCGCCATTCTTGTCGCATTCACCGGGGCATCCGGCGCAGTCGCGCAGCAGGCCGGAGGAGGCGCAGCGGCTTCTGGCGGCGGCGCAGGAGCAGGTACTGGTCTTGGAACCGGGCTTGGGCTGGGTGCCGGTGTCGGTACCGGGCTGGGTATTGCCGGCGCAAGCGTGCTGATCGGTGCCGCTGTCGTGCAGAACGGTCAGGATTCCGGCAACACGACCGCGACGGCCACCAGCACCAACTGAGCCGCACAAGAATAACGAAAAAGGGCCCGCTGAAACTCCGGCGGGCCTTTCGCATCTCAGCGAAGGTGGTTGATGGTCAGATACCCGTTCAAGGGCCCGTGCCACTGCACCGACAGGACAACCCGCCCGCCGTCGACCTGATAGACATTGCGAAATTCCAGCTCGGCTGTGCCGCAATATTCGATGAAGTTGGAGTTTGCCGGGTCCGTCGGGCGCAGGTTGCAATCCAGCCGGATGGAAGTCGTTCGATCCTCGCCATCGAGATACCGCAGAACTCGCGAGTAGCTGCCGCCTTGCCGCGCCGCCAGAAGCTCTGGCAAAACGTCCACATCCGCCGACATGATGTCGTCGCCGAAGCCGCGGGTCGCCACCATGACCGGGCCATCCAGTGCGATCGTCGTCTGGCTGTCCGAGCCGTAGGTCACGATGCTGCCATTCCGCCCGGCTACGCTGAAGAACTCGGCCCGGTCGGCATCCGGCTGCTCCACCAGAACCAGCCCCCCTTCTACCCGCTCCAGCGCGGTCGGGATGAAGCTGCGGACCTCTGCGATCGTCAAAGGTTCGGGTGCGCGCGGATCGAGTGCCTCCAGTCCCGACAGGAACAGGTCCCGGCGCGCGTTCACGTCGCCGGTCGACCCGCAGCCCGCCAGCAGACACAGCAACAAGGCTGTTCCCTTCCGCGTCATCGCCAGAACCTTCCGAAGCTGTCGTCCACGCGCGCGCGATGGAAATCCCGGACCTTGGGATAGAGCCGGTCGCGCACGTTCAGGCGGGCGCCGCCATTGCGCTGGATCGGCCGCAGGTCGAGGTTGAAACTCGACCGGTCCGCCTGCCCTGCGACCCAGCTTGTGGGAATGCGCAGCAGGATGCCCTTGTCGAAGCTGCCTTCGCCGAAATCCTCGGCCGAGGCGTCGGTGAAGGTGGCGAAGGCGCTGACCTGCCAGCCATTGTTGAATTCCCGCGCCAGCGTGAAGGTCGCGCCTTCATCCCCGGCGAGGTATCGGCCCGCATCGATCTGCCCGTAAATCCCGGTGCCGAAATCGTAATAGGCCGAAAGGTGGCCGGTCGTGACCTCGTAGTCCTGGAAGCCGAAGCGGCGGTCGAAATCCCGCTGGCGCACGCGGTTCAGCTCCAGCCCGATGCCGAGGCGGCTGTCCACGGGTTTCCAGAGCACCTCGGCCGAAACACCACCGAACATGCTTTCCAGATAGCCGACTGTCCCGCGGGCATAGATATCGGGCGCCGGACGCGAGAAGACCGCCGCGGTCAGGTATTCCATACCCGGATCGCCATCGGTCAGGTAGCTCGGGAAATTCGTGCGCACGGGCGGAAGATCGCCGGAATTGTCCGCGGGCGTGTCCGCAAGGTTCCCCGCGATGCGCTTGACCACGGCGCCCGCGATCTTCGTGTTCGCCGTGGGACGGAAGGCCGCGCGCGCCCGCACACCCAGATCCAGCCGGATGGGCCGGTCCGGATCGAAGAAGCCCGTTTGCACATAGGGTTCCAGCGACCACGAAAACGCCGGATAGCGGGTTTCGGCGATGGGCCGGGCCGTGGCGGCCGCGTCCTGAACGGCAACACGCGCGTTCATGGCGTCCGCGTCGCGGAATTCGAAATCCTCTACATCGCTGCGCCGCAGGGTAACCGTGGACAGTGCCAGCCCGTCGGACACGGGCACCAGTTCGAACACCTCTACCGACGCGGGCAGCACCCGTGCCATGCTGCGCGCGGCCCGGCCAAGCGCCTGCGCCGGGGCGCCGAAGCGCGGATTCTCGAACCGCAGCGTCGCCTTTCGCGGGGACAGGTCCAGCCCTTCGAACACCAGTCCGTCGCGCCCAAGCGCCGCCGCGAGCGCGTCGGCGATGCCGGGCGCCGGGGCCTCGGTCCAGCTTGTATCCGCGATGGCCTCGGGCGTCCGGCGGATGACGGGCAGCGGCGCCTCCTCCCGTCCGCCAGCCAACGGGGCGGCTTTGGGGTTGGTCACGAAGGTCAATTGTGCCGCGACCTTGTCGCCGTGCAGGGCCATGACGGAAAGCCGCGTGCCGCCATCGAAACGGTATTCCAGCCCGGCGTTCCATGGTGTGCGCCGGTCAAGCTCCCCGCCCGCGACGGCATCGGCATAGGCGTCCGAGGAATATTCAAGCTCCGCCCTGACCCGCTCGGACAGTTGCAGGCCGATCCCGCCGAACAGCGCGACGTCGCCGCGAAACCACTGGTCATAGCTCGGCACGCCGCCTTCACCCAAGGTGTCCTGCGACCTTGTGCCCGTGGACCCGATGCTGTTGTAGCTGCCGAGCCGCCCCCAGCCGAGCCCGACAGTGACATCCATCACGCGGGTCAGTTGCTTGCTGGCGACGATGTATTCGCTGCTGAGCTTGCCCGTCCCCGCGAGATCCTGAAGCCCGACCGTGATTGCCGGCCGCAGCTCCGTTTCGGGCAGCACGAGCAGACGCAAGTCGAAGCTGCGGTCGAAGACCAGACGGTCAGAGGGCCGCCCGAGTGTCGGGGTATAGGTGTTCTCGTCCAGACCGGCGTAGCGGTAGCTGCCCGAGATGCGCGGTGTGACCTGAAAGGTCAGCGTCGTGCGCAGATCGCCGCGGAACCCGCCGATCGTGGTGGCGAGATCCGCGTCCGGCGCGGCGAAACCCGTGGGCATGTCCACAAGACCCGGCGTGCCGTAAAGTGAATAGCCCGGGCCGCGTTCCTGCGCGTGGACCGGCCACGCGACCAGTACGGCACCGACCAGGAGCACCCTGCGCGGCCAGCCATCAGCCCCCATGGTGGCGCGGCATTCTCAGCATGACATGAAACCGATCTCGCCGGGTGCAATGCGCGCCGCGGTCAGGCGGCCCGTGAACCAGGCCCCGGTATCCACCGCGACACGGCCCGCGGTGACGGCCGGGGCGTCCACGACCGTGTGACCGTGTACCACGAATTGCCCGTCCTCGCGCGGCGTCGCGGCAAAGGCCGGATGCCCCCACAACAACGTGCGCGGCTCCTGCGCGGCCATCGGTAGCGACGGATCGGCGGCGGCATGGACGAAATGCACGTTGCCGCTGGCGTGTTGCAGCGGCAGCCCGCCCAGCCATGCGATCAGGTCACCGCCCATGGCACCGCGCAGGCGGTCGGCCGCGTCGCGGGCATCGTCGGGTGTCGGCTGGTCGGTGATGCAACCCACGGAAAAACTTGCAAGCGTCTGCAACCCGCCGTTGCGCAACCAGCGGCCTGCGCTGTCCTCCGGCGTGTCGATGAAATCGAGCATCATGCGTTCATGGTTGCCCATCAGCGCGATCACGGGTCCGGACCACTGGTCCGCAAGCCCGGCCACCCGGCGCAGCACCGCTGCGCTGTGTTCGCCGCGATCCACGTAATCGCCCAGGAACACCAGCGGCACGCCGGGATCGTCTGCTGCTATCCGGTCCAGCAACCGCGCGAGCAGATCGTCGCGCCCGTGTATGTCCCCGACCGCAAGTACCTTGGCATCGGGTTCCGGCTGCGCGTCGAATGTCGTGGTCGTGCGCTTCTTGTCGGCACTTCGACCGAAGAGTTTCGCGAACATCATCCTGTCCTCTGGTCAGCCCTGTCGCGGTCAGTTCTGGTGATATCCACCGTAATACTGACCATAGCCGCCATACTGGCCATACCCATAGCGCTTCAGCCCCTTGGGGTCGACCTGTCCGAGAACGAGTCCCGTCACCTTGATCCCGACGCTCGAGAACATCTCGAGCGCGGCGCGCACCTGCGCCTTGTGGGTATGGTCCCAGCGCACGGACATGACCACCGCATCGACGTGGCGGGCGGCGACGCGCGCATCTGGCACCACGAGAACCGGTGGCGTGTCGACGATGATCACGTCGTACCTGTGGCGCATGTCGTCGAGCATCGCCGCGAACCGGTCGGACGAATACAGGTCCGCCGCGTTCGCGTTGGGCTTCTCGCTGTGCAGCACATCGATTCCCAAGGCGGCGTTATGCGTGACCGCCTGGTCGAGCGGCACTTCGCCCGTGAGCACACCCACAAGGCCAACTTCCTTGTCGATATCGAAATAGCTGCTGAACACGCGCCGCCGCATGTCGCCTTCGATCAGCAACACGCGTTTGCCCAGGGCGGCGAGATTGTGCGCAAGCAGGATGGACAGGGTCGTCTTGCCCTCGCTCGGCACCGAGGACGTGGACAGGATGACCTGCGGCGGCGCGTCCACGTTCGACAGCATGAGCGACGTGCGCAGGTTCCGGATCGCTTCCGCCGCGTTCGAGGCAGGCTTGGACAGGATGTAGTCCACGACCATGCGCCGCTTGCGCGCCGGGATGCGGGGGATGGTTCCCAGCACACGCATGCCCGAGCTTTCGGCCAGTTCCTCGGAACTGCGGAACGTGTTCTGCATCGCCTCGCGGCCAAGGACAAGCGCCGAACCGGCCATCAGGCCCAGCATCATGGACAGCGCCAGCACCAAGGGCTTGCGCGGCGCGGATGCCGCGGTCGGCACCACGGCTTCGGACAGAACGCAGCTGTCCGGCTGCTGGATGCCGCGCTGGACCTCGGTTTCCTTGAGGCGATTGAGGAAGAAGGTATAGATCGTCGCCGTCGCCTCGGCCTCCCGCCGCAGCTGCTGGAGCTGCACGAGGTCTTCGGACTGGGCTTCGATACGGGTGTTCAGGCTTTCAAGGGACGCTTCCAGCGCGCGGCGCTGCGCCTCCGCCCGGTCCCGGTCCAGCGCCGCGCGCTGGATCAGCGTGTCCATGCGCGCGTCGAAAGCCGCGTCGCCGTCGGGCAGATCCACCAGGCGGGTCAGTGTGGGATCGTCGGCCGTTTGTGCCATGACGACCCGGTCACCGGTATCCCGCACCGCCGTCAGCGTGATGCGCCGGTCCTGCGCCGCCAGCCGCGCGAGTTCGGCTTCGTCGATGCGGGCGCGGATGTCCTTGGACTGGCGGTTGAGCGCCTCCAGCGCCTCGGGGCTGATGAGATCGGTACTGGCGTTGAAGTTCTTGACCGCCTGCTCGGCCTCTTCCACCTCGATCTTCAATTCGCTCACACGGTTGGCGAGCCATTCCACCGCGCCGTCGGTGGCGGCGTATTTCACCGCCAACTGGTCCTCGATGTATACTTCGGCCAGCGTGTTCGCCATCAGCGCGGACTTGCGCGCCGATTCCGTCACCATGGTCACCCGGAACACGTAGCTCTGCCGGACATTGGACACGGAGGTCGCCGCCAGGACATTGTCGATCGTCTTGTCGAGGGTCTGCTGCGGGTCCAGTTCGGACGGGGACGACAGGCCGAGAAACGAGAGCACTGTTCCAAGCGAGAACCGCGCGGTTGGCCGCAGCGCCGCGTTGAATTCGGGATCGTCGAGAAGGGACAGTTCGTCCACAAGCTTTCGCGCCAGCCCGCGCGATTGCAGCACCTCGACCTCGGTATTCACCGTCGCCTGATCGCCCGACAGACCGGACATGACGTTCTGAAGATCGACGACCTGCTCTTCGCGGTTGTCGAGCACGACCGTGGCACTGGCGGTATACAGCGGCGTTGCCGCGATAAAGGCGTAGTAACCGCCGACACCCATGGCCAGAAACGTGACGAGCGCGATCCACCACTTCCCCCGCCAGAGGGTCGCCAGAAGCGCCAGCAGGTCGATTTCGTCATCCTTGTCCGCCGCGGGGGCCGGCCTGACTTGATCCTGCCCGGACGGCACCGCCGTAATCGGCGACGGACGAGGACTGAGAGAGCGCGTCTGGTTCACGTGACTGGGTTTCCGATGGGCTGGCTGTGCGTCTTGGCGGCGGCACGGTATCGTGTTCGCTTACCCGGTATGATGGTCACACGCAAATGCAGCGGGCCTGTGGTTTGGGCGCACTTGCATTCCGGCCACATCACGTCAGGCCACATCGGCGCGTTCCCGTTCGGCGTGACCGGTCAAGTCGGCGATCGCGTCGCGCGGATCGTAGAACGTGGGTGCCATGCGCAGGGCCGTGCGCAGGGCATCCAGATCGTTGGCATCGCAGGCCCGCGCCACAGCGTCGAGATGGACCGAAAGCTGCACCGGGGTCAGACTGCGCTCGCGGGCCGTCAGGATGCGCGGATGCAAGGTCTCTGCGCAATCACGGTCGATCAGCAATTCCTCGTAAAGCTTCTCGCCGGGTCGCAAGGACGTGAACACGATGGGCACGCTGCCATCCGTTGCCGGTTCCGCATCACCGAACACCGGCACCAGCCCGGACAGCCGAATCATCCGCGCCGCGAGATCGACGATGCGCACAGGATCACCCATGTCGAGCAGGAACACATCCCCACCGCGCGCCATGGCCCCGGCCTGGATCACCAGTTGCGCCGCCTCGGGGATGGTCATGAAATACCGGGTGATGTCGGGATGGGTCACCGTGACCGGCCCGCCCGCCGCGATCTGCCGGGTAAAGAGCGGGATCACCGACCCGGAGGACCCCAGCACGTTCCCGAAGCGCACCATGGAGAACAGTGTCGGCCCATCGACCCGTGACTGGCAGACGAGTTCGGCCAGCCGTTTCGACGCGCCCATCACGTTGGTCGGGCGCACCGCCTTGTCGGTCGACACAAGGATGAAGGCCCCCACACCCGCAGCCTGCGCCGCGTCCGCCATGGCCATTGTGCCGAACACGTTGTTGCGCACGCCCGCGATCATGTTCTGTTCCACCAGCGGCACATGCTTGTATGCGGCAGCGTGGAACACCGTGTCGACGCCGAACCGGCGCATGAGCCATTCCGCGCGCGCCCGGTCCTGTGCATTGGCGATCAATGCCACGAGGTCCACGCCCGCGGCCGCCGCGCGCGGGGCCAGTTCATGTTCGATGGCATAGAGCGCGTATTCGCTGATATCGAGAAGCACCAGCCGGGCCGGGGCCTGGTTGAGGATCTGACGGCACAACTCGCTGCCGATGGACCCGCCCGCGCCCGACACCAGCACCGACTTGCCGGCGATGTTCGCGGCCATCAGGTCGGCTTGCGGGGGCACCGGGTCGCGGCCGAGCACATCCTCCACCGACACCGCGCGGATCTCGCCGATGGATGCCTTGCCCGAGATCAGGTCCAGAAGGCCCGGAATGGTCTGGACGCGCACCGGAAGCGGTTCCAGAAAGGCGATCAGTTCCGCCCGCTCGTCCCGCGACGCGCTGGGAATGGCCAGCAGCACGACCTGCACGTCCAGTTCGTCGATCAAATGGGCGATGTCGCCGCGTCCGAACACGGACAGACCACCGACGACGGCATTGCGCAGGGCCGGGTCGTCATCGACGAACCCGACCGGCCGGTATTCGCGGCTGTGGTGCAGCGAATGGAACAACTGCCGCCCCGAATCCCCCGCGCCGTAGATCAGGACATTGGGCCGCCCGCGTCCGTTATGGGACCGGTAGATCCCGCGCATCACGAAGCGGATCGCGCCGACGCTGACAAGCGCGAGGAGCGCGTAGAGGAAGGGGACGGACCGCGGCAGCCAGAGACCCAGAAGCTGGCTCGACAGGAACATCACCAGCGCCGACAGGCCGACGCCGATGGCGATCACCCGGAACGCGCGGGCGCTGATGTACCGGATGACGGCACGGTAGAACCCGAGCCGCACGAACACCGCGAGCGAGAAAGGCAGGGAAATCCCGAAGACCACCCAGGCCGACGGCGTCAGCGCGCTGCTCCAGCTTTCCAGTCGCAGGAACAATGCAAGCAGGAAACACGCGGCCAGGATCAGGACGTCCGCGCAAAGCTGGATGGCCCGCTTCTGGGGCCGGGGACGGGCCAGAAGCCACACAAGGGCCGTCTGCAAATGCCTGTCGAGACTCGAAAAAGTCATGTCCGTCCCCTGAATGCCGGACAAGCCTAGCAGCGCCGGGATGGCACGTCCACCCGCCGCAGCGCAGCGGACGACCGCCCGTCAAGCGGACACCGTGCGGCGGATCAGCCCGCCGCGAGCATCTCGAACAGGCGCGCGACGGCTTCGGCGCCCGGATCGTTGTGGCCCGCAAGCTTGTCCGCCCCGACATAGCTGGCGCGCCCGGCCTTGGCCCGGGTGATCGTGGCGGTGCGATCCGCCCCCGCGCGCGCCGCCGCCGCTGCCGGCCCGTAGCCATCGTCGAGCGCATCGAGCGCGGGCATGAGCGCATCCACCATGGTCCGGTCGCCGGGATTTGCACCACCCACCTGCTGCACACGGTCGAGCCCCGCACGCAGCGCCGCCACGGGGCCGTGCCCGCTGGCGGCAGCGTCCCCCGCGGCGGTGAAGAAGATCGCCAGCAGCACGCCGGACGAGCCGCCCATGGTCTGGCTCAGCTCCAGCCCGATGGCGCGGTAGAGCTGCGTGAGATCCGCCAGCGGCAGCCGGTCGAGTGCCGCGTCGAGCGCCCGCGCGGCGCCCGCCAGCGTCGAACCCGTATCGCCATCGCCGGATTTCGCGTCGAGCGCGTTCAGGTCGGATTCCATGCCCATGAACAGCGAGCAGCATTTCGCCAGATACGCCCGGCGGGCCGGATCGGCCGACGGCATCGGCTTGATCGGCACCAGCCCGTCGGGCAGCGGCCGCACGTCCACGGCACTCACCGGGTTGCAGCCGGGCCAGGCGGCGGGCGCCACCGGGGCGGCCAGCGCCGCACGGCGGGCGTCGTCGAGCGGCAGGAGCGACACGGAAAACCCGCGCATGTCGAGCGAGGTCATGAGCGCCCCCGGCCCCACGAGGCTTTCGATCTGCGTCCCGATGCCGGAGGCCAGCAGTTCCTCGGCCAGTACCGACATTTCCAGCGGCGTCGCCCCGCCGAGATTGTTCAGAAGCGCCACATGCGGCCCGGCGTCCAGGTGCCCGGCCAAGCGGTCGGCGACCATGCCCATCGCGCCGCGCGCATCGGCGAAGGGGACCTGTTCCACCCCGGCCTCGCCATGGATGCCCAAGCCCAGTTCGGCCATGCCCGCGGGGATGCGATCCTCGCGTGCCGCGCCCGGCAGGGTGCAGGTCGACAGCGACATGCCCAGCGACACGACCCCGTCGATCACGCCCTGCGCGGCGGCGGCGACGGTGTCGAGATCCGCGCCGTCCTCGGCCAGCGCGCCCGCGATCTTGTGCACCAGCAGCGTGCCTGCCACCCCGCGCGGCTGCGGCAGGTCGGGCAGGGCCACGTCGTCATCGACGATGACCATGGCGACCTTCAGCCCGAAGGCGCGTGCCCGTTCCGCCGCCAGCCCGAAGTTCAGCCGGTCGCCGGTGTAGTTCTTGACGATCAACAGGCAGCCCGCCGGGCCGGTCACCGCGAGGATCCCCGCAAGAACCGCATCCACGGAGGGCGAGGCGAACACGTCGCCACAGACCGCCGCCGCCAGCATCCCCTGCCCCACGAAGCCCGCATGGGCCGGTTCGTGGCCGGACCCGCCGCCCGATACCAGCGCCACGCGGTCCCGGTTCCAGTCTGTGCGCAGCACGACCTTGATGTGCGGGTACCCGTCCAGCCGCCCCAGCCTGCCGCCTGCGGCACGCAGCAGCCCGTCGATCGCCTCGGTCACGACCGTGTCGCGGGTGTTGATGAACTGGGTCATGGTCGGTCCTTTCGGGTCAGGCGATGCGGGCGCCGTCGGCGGCGAAATAGAGCGGGTTTCGGGGCGCGATGGCGAGGCTGTCGCCCAACGCAAGGTCGGTGTGCGGGTCGGTCAGGGTGACGATGTCATGCCCGGCAAGGGACAGGTGCAGGCGCGTCTGGTCGCCCAGATGTTCGACGCGTGTGACCTGCGCCGCCTGTCCCTCGCCATGAACGATGTGTTCCGGGCGAAGCCCGATTGTCGCCGCCCCAGCGGGCGCGCCGGGAAAGAGGTCCGCGGGCAGCGCGTTGATCCGCGGCAGGCCGAGTCGCCCGGCCACGGTCAGGTTCACCGGGTTCTCGTAGATCTCGCGCGGGGGGCCGAACTGTACCAGCCGCCCGCGATCCAGCACGCCCACATGCGTCGCCATGGTCATTGCCTCGATCTGGTCGTGGGTCACGTAAAGGAGCGTTGCGCCGAGGGCGGCGTGGATGCGTTTCAGCTCCACCCGCAGATCTGAGCGGAGTTTCGCATCGAGCGATGACAGCGGTTCGTCCATCAGAAACAGCTGCGGGTCGCGCACCAGTGCCCGTCCGATCGACACCCGCTGCATCTCGCCGCCCGACAGGGCCGTCGCCTTGTTGTCGAGTTTGTGGGCGATGTGCAGGACCTCGGCCACTTCGGCGATCTTGCGGGTGATTTCATCCTCGGGCGTGCGCAGGACGGGGGAGCGGAGCGGGAAGGCGAGATTCTCGCGCACGGTCATGTGCGGGTAGAGCGAGTATTGCTGGAACACCATCGCCACGTCGCGCTGTGCGGGCGTCAGATCCAGCACCGACGCGCCGCCGATGGTGATGTCGCCCGCGTCGGGCCGGTCGAGCCCAGCGATGAGGCGCAGAGTCGTGGTCTTGCCCGCGCCGGTGGGGCCGAGCAGCACGACGAAACTGCCATCGGGGATCGTCAGCGAAACGTCGGACAAGGCCGTTTCGCGCACGAAACGCTTGGTGATGTGGGACAGCGTGACTTCAGCCATGGGCGAGCACCCTTTCGTTGCCGGCCGAGCGCAGCGCACGGCCCGTGGCGGTGTCGAAGAGGCTCAGCCGCCGCGGGTCGAGCGCGATGCCGGTGCGTGCACCCGCCTGCACGGGCTGGTCGGAGGGCGTGCGCGCCTTGATCTCGCCATGCGGCGTGTCCAGCGTCACGATCTGGGTTGTGCCAAGGTATTCAACGGCTTCCACCACCCCGCGATAGGGGGCGGCGTCGTCGAGCCGGATGTGTTCGGGCCGCACGCCCAGCCCGAGCGTGCCGTTGGCCCCTTCGCGCAGGGCGGGGATGTCGAAGCGGGCGTCGCCCAGCGTGACGGCCCCGTCACCCGGCGAGACGGCCCCGTCGAAGCGCAGCACGTTCATGGGCGGCGAGCCGATGAAATCGGCGACGAACAGCGACGCGGGCCAGTCATAGATGTCCTGGGGGACGCCGAACTGTTCCACAACCCCATGATTCATCACGACGATCTTGTCGCCCATCTGCATCGCCTCGAGCTGGTCATGGGTGACGTAGACGGTGGTGGCGCCCATGCGGTCGTGGAGCGCGCGCAACTCCTCGGCCATGCGTTCGCGGAATTCGGCGTCGAGCGCGCCCAAGGGTTCGTCCATCAGGAAGGCCTTGGGGTCGCGGACGATGGCGCGGCCAAGGGCGACGCGCTGCCGGTCGCCGCCGGACAGGCCACCGACGGGGCGGTTGAGGATGTCCTCGATCCCGAGGATGCGGGCGACCTCGGCCACCTTCGCCGTGACCTGCGCGTTGGGAAGCCCTTGGGAAACAAGCGGATAGGCGATATTGCGGCGGACGTTCATATGGGGGTAGAGCGCGAACATCTGGAAGACGAAGGCGATGTCGCGCTGGGAAGCGGGGCGCTGGCTGACCTCCTCGCCGTCGATCAGGATCTCGCCCGAGGTGGGCAGCTCCAGCCCCGCGATCATCCGCAGCGTGGTGGTCTTGCCGCAGCCGGACGGGCCGAGCAGCATGAAGAATTCGCCGTCCTCGATCACGAAGCTGGAGGATTTCACGGCGTTGAAACTGCCGAAATCCTTGCGCAAGTTCCTGATTTCAATACGGGCCATGGGTCACTCGGGAAAGTGGGACACGATGAGGAACATCACCGTCCCGGTCAGCGTCACGATGAAGGAATAGGTGTAGGCGACCATCACGAAGGGCTGCATGAGCATCACCACGCCGAGCCCGATCAGTGCGGAGGCGACGGCTTCCCACGGGCCGCGGCGGAGGCGGGCGAGGCCGCTGAGGAAGTCACGCATGGGGGCCTCCGGCGGCGGAAAACGGGTGTATGAATCGCGTATGACTCGCATATGACTCGCATATGACTCTGGTCGGCGCGGGATCGGTCATGGGGCCCGTCATTTCCGCACCGCCCCGAAGGACGAAGACCGACTTGGAAACGCTCCGGAGGCGCGTTTCAGGTCGGAACGGGCAGAGCCCAGGGATGCCGCGTGTTGCGATCATTTCCGCACCGCCCCGAAGGTGATCCCCCGCAGCAGGTGCTTGCGCAGCAGGATCGTGAACACCATCACCGGCACGAGGAAGATCGTCGCCCCGGCGGCGACGGCGGGCCAGTCCTGCCCGCCCACGCCGATGATGGTCGGGATGAAGGGCGGCGCGGTCTGCGCATTGCCCGAGGTCAGCAGCACCGCGAAGGCGTATTCGTTCCACGCGAAGATCAGGCAGAAGATCGCGGTGGAGGCGATGCCCGTCGCGGCCTGCGGCAGCACGACCTTGTAGAACGCCTGGAAGCGCGTGTAGCCGTCGATCAGCGCGGCCTCTTCGTATTCGCGGGGAATCTCGTCGATGAAGCCTTTCAGCAGCCAGACGGCGAGCGACAGGTTCACCGCCGTGTAGAGCAGGATCATGCCCGCATGGGTGTCGGACAGCCCGAGCGTGCGGAACATCAGGAAGATCGGGATGGCGACGGCGATGGGCGGCATCATCCGGGTGGACAACACGAAGAACAGCAGGTCGTCCTTGAGCGGCACCTTGAAGCGCGAGAATGCATAGGCCGCGAGTGTGCCGAGGAAGACCGACAGGAAGGTCGAGCCGAAGCCGATGATGACCGAGTTGAGGAAGCGTTCCCCGAAGCGGGACGGCCCGGCGATGACCATGTCGTACTGGCGCACGATGCGGTCGTACCACGTGGTCGGTTCGCCCAGTTGTTCCAGCGTTTCCGGGGTCACGCGGGTGCGGGTGGTGAAGAGGTTGACGTAACCTTCCAGCGTCGGTTCGAACGTGACTTTCGGCGGATAGGCGATGGCGTCGGAGGGCGACTTGAACCCGGTGGCGATGATCCACAGAAGCGGCATGATCGTGATGAGCGCGTAGGCGATGACCAGCGTGCCGGCGAGCCATTTCTGCGCGGGGCTGGCAGCAGTGACGGAATAGCTGCTCATGACAGCCTCCGCGCCTGCGCGCGTGCGGTCACTGGGCGTCCTGTCCACATGTCGCGAAAGCCGTGACGTGCTATGCTGGCGTCATGACCGACGGCGTCGGCGACGGGGAGGAAGCCATGATACTTCGACTGTTCCAGGTGACGACCCATCCCGGAAAGGAGGCGGCCTTCGCCGCGTTCTTTCACGGTACCGCGATTCCCTTGATGCGCACCGTGGACGGTCTGCTGGCCGTGCTTCCTGGCGCCGCGCGAATGGATACGCCGAACGCATTTGTCTTCGTCATGGTCTGGCGGGATCTCGACGCGCTCAAGGCATTTGCCGGTGAGGATTACGCGGCCGCACATATTCACCCCGACGAGGCTGAACTGGTCGCCACGCGATCGGTCGCGCATTACGACCTCGTTTCTCCGGGCAGCAAGGGTTTGCTGTCGGAAATCGTCCATGGACATACGACACACACCCATTGACCTCACCGCTCCTTCACCTTGTTGAGCGCCTTGACGTAGATGGACGCCAGCCCGAACACGGTCACGAAGAGGATCACCGCATAGGCGGAGGCATAGCCGGTGCGCCATTTCTCGAACGCCTCGCGCTTGAGGTTGATGGAGGTGAGTTCCGTCACTGACCCCGGCCCGCCCCCGGTGAGCTGCACCACGAGATCGAACATCTTGAAATTCTCGATGCCCCGGAACAGCACGGCGAGCATCAGGAACGGCAGCGCCATGGGCACCGTGATGGTCCAGAACTGCCGCCACGGCGAGGCGCGGTCGACCTCGGCCGCCTCGTAGATGTAATCGGGGATGGACCTGAGCCCCGCAAGGCAGATCAGCATGATGAAGGGCGTCCACATCCAGGTGTCCACGATGACGATGGCCCAGGGCGCGAGGTTCACCTGCCCGATCATGGAGAACGAGGACGGGTCGGCGCCGGTGAAGAAGGACACGACGTAATTGAACAGGCCGATCTGCGGCTGGTAGAGGAAGGTCCAGAAATTGCCCACGACGGCGGGCGACAGCATCATGGGCAGCACGATGATCGTGGTCCACAGGTCGTTGCCGCGGAATTTCCGGTTGATGAGCCACGCGAGCGTGAAGCCGATCAGAACCTGGATGAGGATGGTCCAGAACAGGAAATGCGCCGTGGCCTGCATGGTCAGCCAGATGTCGCTGTCCGTCAGGATGCGCTCGTAGTTCCGGAACCCGATGTATTCGACCTCGCGGTTGCGGTTGGCGCGGAAGTTGGTGAACGAGAGGTTGATCGTCCAGATCAGCGGGAAGATGTTGACCGCCAGCAGCAGGAAGATCGTGGGTGCCACGAAGATCCACGCGATGGCCCGGTCCGACAGGCCGCGGATCTTGCGGGCAACCCTTGGCGGGGTCGCGCGGGCGAGCCTGTCGGCCGGAGTTGCAGCGGGCGTGTCGGTCATGGCGACCCCTCGGGCGCGGTTCTGCCGATGTCCCGGGCTTGACCCGGGACCTCTGGCCGGTGTGCGTGCGATGGCAGGCGGCAGGCGGCCCCGGGTCAGGCCCGGGGCGTCCCGTCGCGGGCTGTCAGAGCTTGCCTTCGTCCTCGAAGGTTTCGGTCCAGTCCTCGATCAGCATGTCGAGCGCTTCCTGCGCGGTGCCCTGCCCGGCAATCACGTATGTGTGTACGCGATCCTGCATGGCCAGCAGCAGTTCGGCATAGGCTGGCTCAGCCCAGAAATCCTTCACGATTGCCATCGAATCGAGAAAGGTCTGGGCATAGGGCTGGCTTGTGGCAAAATCGGGATCCTCGACCACTGCGCGCAGGGCTGAATATCCGCCGAGATTCCACCACTTGGACTGCACGTCAGGCTGGGCGAACCATTTGATGTATTGAAGCGCCGCGTCCTGACTGTCCGAGTAGGAAACCACGGAAATACCCTGGCCGCCAAGCTGTGCATAGTGACCGGCGGGCCCCTGCGGATTCGGGAAGTAGCCAGACTTGTCGCCGCCGACATTGGGATCGGCGTGGACGCCGGGCCAGATGAATGCGAAGTTCATCTGCATCGCGACCTGCCCGGACTTGTAGGCGTCGACACTTTCGGACATGTACCAGTTCGACGACCCCGGCGGTGTGCAGCAGTCGTAGAGCGACTTGTAGAATTCAAGCCCCGCGACGGCGCCCGGCGAGTTGACGTATCCTTCCAACTCGTATGGGGCGTCGGGATTTTCGTACTGGAAGCCGAAATTGTACAGCGCGTTGGTCACACCCATTGTGACCCCCTCGGAGCCGCGCTCTGTATAGATCGAGGCGCCATATACCGTGGTGCCGTCGATCTCGCGGCCCTGAAAGAACTCGGCGATGTCCTTCAGTTCCGCGAGGCTTTGCGGAACGGCGAGATCACGCCCATAAGCCTCCGCGAACGCCGCCTGAAGTTCGGGGCGTTCGAACCAGTCCTTGCGATAGGTCCAGCCGACAACATCGCCGAATGCCGGAAGAGCCCAGTAGTTCGGCGTCCCCTTCGGCCATTCGGCGTAACCGGTGACAGTGGCCGGGATGAAATCGTCCATGCTGATGCCTTCGGCGTCGAAGAAATCGTTGAGCTTGACGTAATGGCCGTTTTCCGCGCCGCCGCCGATCCACTGGCTGTCGCCGATCAGGAGGTCGCAGAGCTGCCCGCGCGAGTTCAGTTCGTTCAGCATGCGGTCGGCGAAATTCGGCCAGGGCACGAATTCGAAGCGCATGGTGTGGCCAGACTCGGCCTCGAATTCCTTGCTGAGTTCGACGAGCGCGTTGGCCGGATCCCATGCGGCCCAGCAGAGCGTCAGTTCCTCGGCCATTGCTGCGGGTGCCGCAAGCGCCGTGAGGGCGGTCGCCGCCCAGAGTGCGTTCCGTGTCATGTCTCTCCTCCCTAACGGTGCCTGAGCGGCGCGTTGTCCCGCCATCGTTCCAGGTCGCGTTCAGCATAGATGAGGGACGTACCTCAGACCAAGCGAAAACTTTGCGCCGGCGCACGGAAATCCGCTGAACGCCGGCGCCGAGGCGCCATTCCGAAGGTCCAAGTGCCTAGAGCGCCAGCGAAACCCACGCGCCGTTGCGCGACGAGGATCGCAAGCAGGCGTCGATGAAGGCCATGCCCTCCACCCCGTCCGCGATGCCCGGCAGAAGGCCCATCGCGGCCGTGCCTGCGGCATGGGCGCGAATCGCGTCCGCGGCCTCGGCGTAGAGCGCGGCGAAGGCTTCGAGATAGCCTTCGGGGTGACCCGCCGGGATACGGCTGACCGCCCCCGCCCCCGCCCCGGCCCCCGCGCCGGGGCCTGCGCGCGTGATCCGGCGCGGCGGTTCGCCGAAGGGCGCGAAGGTCAGCGCGTTGGGGTTTTCCTGCGCCCAGTCGATCCCGCCGCGGTCGCCATAGACCCGCAGACGCAGGCCGTTTTCGTGGCCGACCGCGACCTGGCTGGCCCAGAGCATGCCCCGCGCGCCGCCGTCGAAGCGCAGCATGACGGCGACGTTGTCATCGACACGGCGGCCTTCGACGAAGGTGGTGAGTTCCGCCGACAGCTGTTCCAGCCCCAGCCCGGTCACGAACCGCGCGAGGTTGTAGGCATGGGTGCCAATGTCGCCCACGCAGCCCCCTGCCCCGGAGCGTTCGGGGTCCGTGCGCCACGACGCCTGCTTCTGGCCCGTGGCTTCGATGGCCTCGGTCAGCCAGTCCTGTGGGTATTCCACCTGCACGACGCGGATGCGCCCCAGATCGCCCGCCGCCACCATCTCGCGCGCCTGCCGGATCATCGGATAGGCGGTATAGTTGTGGGTCAGGATGAACAGCGCGTCGGATTTCGCAGCGGTCGCCGCCAGTTTCTTCGCCTCGGGCAGCGAGGCGGTCAGGGGCTTGTCGCAGATCACGTGGATCCCCCGGCGCAGGAATTCGCGCGCGGCAGGGGCGTGCATGTGGTTGGGGGTGACGATGGCAACGGCATCGATCCCGTCCTTCAGCCGCGCCTCGCGCTTCGCCATCGCGGTGAAATCGTCATAGACGCGGGATGGGTCGATCCCCAGCGCCGCGCCCGAGCGGTTCGACCGGTCGGCGTCGGAACTGAACGCGCCCGCGACCAGCGCGAAACGGTCGTCGAGCCGCGCGGCCATGCGGTGCACGCCGCCGATGAAGGCGCCTTCGCCGCCACCGACCATGCCAAGCCGGATGCGGGGCTGTCCCTGTCGTTCCATCTCTGTCTCCTCCCGGTGCGTGGCCTGCGTCTGCGGCAGGCGTTGCGCGCAGGATGAGCCGAGCCGGACGCGGGGGGCAAGGGGTTTGGCGCGCCGTGGCACACGGCGCGCGATCCCATTCCTGCGCAATCCGCAGGCATATCGCCCGAAATCGTGGCATCCACCGGCCCGGCCCGCGCGACCGCATCGTCATTTTGTTTCTTGCGAAGAATTTTTATTTCTCCGAATGTCGCGCCATGCCAATCGGCAACCATAACAACGGAGACGATCACCCATGTGCGGGATTGTGGGCCTCTTTCTCAAGAACGACGACTTGCAGCCGCGGTTGGGCGCGATGCTGACCGACATGCTCGTGACCATGACCGACCGCGGCCCGGACAGCGCCGGGATCGCGATTTACGGAACGCCGGGGGCGGCGGTGAAGATCACCGTGCAGGCGGCGGACCCGGCGGCCGACTTCGACGGGCTGGAGGCGGCACTCGGGGCCGAACTGGGGGCGCCGGTCGGTGTGCGGGTGGTGGACACGCATGCGGTACTCGCCGTGCCGCCGGAGCACGCAGAAGCCGCGCAGGACTGGCTGGAGGCGCGGGGCCTGCGGCTGATGGGCAGCGGCACGGCGATGGAGATCTACAAGGAGGTCGGCCTGCCGCGCGACGTCGCTGCACGGTTCGGGCTGCGGGACATGGGCGGCACCCACGGGATCGGGCACACGCGGATGGCCACGGAAAGCGCCGTGACGACGCTGGGCGCGCATCCGTTCTCCACCGGGGCGGACCAGTGTCTGGTGCATAACGGGTCGCTGTCGAACCACAACGACATGCGCCGGCGGCTGGCGCGCAAGGGCGTGGTGACGCGCACCGAGAACGATACGGAGGTGGGGGCGGCATATATCTCCAGCAAGCTGGCCGAAGGGGCGACATTGGGGGAGGCGCTAGAGGGCACGCTGCAGGATCTCGACGGGTTCTTCACCTTCGTTGCGGGCACGCGCACGGGGTTCGGCGTGGTCCGCGACCCCATCGCCTGCAAGCCCGCCGTGATGGCGGAGACCGCCGACTATGTCGCCTTCGCCAGCGAATACCGCGCCTTCGCCGATCTGCCGGGGATCGACGCCGCGCGGGTGTGGGAACCGGAACCGGCCAGGGTCTATATCTGGGAGCGCGCGGCATGACGGTTCTGGACATGGCACAGATGCGCCTGCGGGAGGTGAACGCGACCTTGCAGGCGGCGGCGAAGGCGCGCGGGAATGACGGGTTCGAGGTCATCAATCCGCGCGGGTCGCACGCGGTCGCCGTGGGGCTGGACGGCCCGTTGTCGGTCACGGTGCGGGGCTCCACGGGCTATTACTGCGCGGGCATGAACAAGGCGGCGACCGTGACGGTGGCGGGGTCCGCAGGGCCCGGCGTGGCCGAAAACATGATGTCGGGGATGGTCGTCGTCGAAGGCGACGCGAGTCAGTATGCGGGGGCCACGGGGCGCGGCGGGATGCTGGTGGTGCGCGGCAACGCGGCGTCGCGCTGCGGGATTTCCATGAAGGGCATCGACATCGTGGTGCAGGGCAACATCGGGCACATGTCCGCCTTCATGGCGCAGAAGGGGAATTTGGTCGTGCTGGGGGACGCGGGCGACGCGCTGGGGGACAGTCTTTACGAGGCGCGGCTGTTCGTGCGCGGCTGCGTGGCATCGCTGGGCACCGACTGCGTCGAGAAGGAGATGCGGGCGGAGCATCTGGATTTGCTGTCGGGACTGCTGGCCAAGGCGGGGGTGGACGCCGATCCGGCGTCGTTCCGCCGCTACGGGTCGGCCCGGAAGCTTTACCATTTCGATATCGACAACGCCGCGGCGTATTGAGGGCAGGACGATGAGCGAACGACCGAAGACCCTGCCCCGCCAGAGCGCGACCTTCAGCGCGGAGGTGAACGCCGAGATCCGGCGCGCAGCGGCGACCGGCATCTATGACATTCGCGGCGGCGGGGCGAAGCGGCGCGTGCCGCATTTCGACGATCTGCTGTTCCTGGGCGCGTCGATCTCGCGCTACCCGCTCGAAGGGTACCGGGAGGCCTGCGGGACGAGCGTGACGCTGGGGGGTCGGCACGCATCGCGGCCAATCGAGCTGGCGATCCCGATCACCATCGCGGGGATGTCGTTCGGGTCGCTGTCGGGTCAGGCGAAGGAGGCGCTGGGGCGCGGGGCGACGCTGGCGGGGACGTCCACCACCACGGGCGACGGCGGCATGACGGAGGAAGAGCGCGGCCATTCGGAACGGCTGGTCTATCAGTACCTGCCCTCGCGCTATGGCATGAACCCGGACGATTTGCGTCGCGCCGATGCGATCGAGATCGTGGTGGGGCAAGGGGCGAAGCCCGGCGGCGGCGGCATGCTGCTGGGCCAGAAGATCAACGAACGGGTCGCGGGGATGCGGGATCTGCCGCAGGGGATCGACCAGCGGTCGGCCTGCCGGCACCCGGACTGGACCGGGCCGGACGATCTGGAGATCAAGATCCTGGAGCTGCGCGAGGTCACTGGCTGGGAAAAGCCGATCTACGTCAAGATCGGCGGCGCGCGGCCCTATTACGACACGGCGCTGGCGGTGAAGGCGGGTGCGGACGTGGTCGTGCTGGACGGGATGCAGGGCGGCACGGCGGCGACGCAGGACGTGTTCATCGAACATGTGGGCCAGCCGACTCTGGCCTGCATCCGTCCCGCCGTGCGGGCCTTGCAGGAACTGGGCCTGCACCGGGAGGTGCAACTGGTCGTGTCCGGCGGCATCCGCACCGGGGCGGACGTGGCCAAGGCGCTGGCGCTGGGGGCGGATGCGGTATCCATCGGGACCGCCGCGCTGATCGCGCTGGGGGACAACGACCCGAAATGGGAAGCCGAGTACCAGGCGATGGGCACCACGGCGGGCGCCTATGACGACTGGCACGAGGGACGCGACCCGGCGGGGATCACGACGCAGGACCCGGCGCTCGCCGCGCGGCTGGACCCGGTGGCGGCGGGGCGGCGGCTGCGGAATTACCTGAACGTGCTGACGCTGGAATGCCAGACCATCGCGCGGGCCTGCGGCAAGAGCCATGTGCATAACCTTGAACCCGAAGACCTGTGCGCGCTGACGGTGGAGGCCGCCGCGATGGCGGGCGTGCCGCTGGCGGGCACCGACTGGATCCCCGGCCGGGGTGGATACTGAAAGGAAGACGATGACACGTGACCTTGCAGCCTTCGCCCGGGAAAAGGGCATCCGGTACTTCATGATCTCCTTCACGGACCTTGCGGGCGGGCAGCGCGCCAAGCTGGTCCCGGCGCAGGCGATCGCGGACATGCAGACCGATGGCGCGGGGTTCGCGGGCTTCGCCACGTGGCTCGACATGACGCCGGCGCATCCCGACATGCTGGCGGTGCCGGACCCGGACGGGGTGGTGCAACTGCCGTGGAAACCGGATGTGGCGTGGGTGCCCGCTAACCCGGTGATGGAAGACACTGAGGTCGCGCAGGCCCCGCGCAATGTGCTGCGCAAGCAAGTGGCCAAGGCCGCGGCGCTGGGGCTGCGGGTCAAGACCGGGATCGAGGCGGAGTTCTTCCTGCTGCAGCCCGACGGGCGGGCCATTTCCGACCCGCAGGACGTGGCGGAAAAGCCGTGCTACGACCAGCAGGCGGTGATGCGCCGCTATGACGTGATCGCCGACATCTGCGACCACATGCTGGAACTGGGCTGGGGCCCCTACCAGAACGACCACGAGGACGCGAACGGCCAGTTCGAGATGAACTGGGATTTCGCCGATGCGCTGGTGACGGCGGACAGGCACAGTTTCTTCAAGTTCATGGTGAAGTCGGTGGCCGAAAAGCACGGGCTGCGGGCGAGCTTCATGCCGAAACCCATCCCGTCTCTGACCGGCAACGGCTGCCACGCCCATGTGTCGGTCTGGGATACGGACGGCGCCGTGAACGCCTTTGCCGACCCGGCGGCGGAGTTGGGCCTGTCGGCGCGGGGGCGTCATTTCCTGGGCGGGATCATGGCCCATGCGCAGGCGATGTGCGCGATCACCAACCCTACGGTGAACAGTTACAAGCGGATCAACGCGCCGCGCACGCTGTCGGGGGCGACATGGGCACCCAACACGGTGACATGGACCGGCAACAACCGGACCCACATGGTGCGGGTGCCGGGGCCGGGGCGGTTCGAGCTGCGCCTG
This sequence comes from Meridianimarinicoccus zhengii, assembly GCF_003254465.1. GTDB lineage: Bacteria > Pseudomonadota > Alphaproteobacteria > Rhodobacterales > Rhodobacteraceae > Meridianimarinicoccus > Meridianimarinicoccus zhengii. Next base: position 24,291 of record NZ_QDFI01000003.1, on the reverse strand, counting down.
CCCGACGGGGCGGCGAACCCGTACCTGTTGCAAGCGGCGATCATCGCGGCGGGGCTCGACGGGCTGGCGACAGAGGCCGACCCGGGACCGCGGCGCGACATCGACATGTATGCCGAGGGTCACACGGTGACGGACGCGGCTCGGCTGCCGCTCAACCTGCTCGATGCGCTGCGCGCTCTGGAGGGCGACACGGGGTTCTGTGACGCGATGGGGGCGGAGTTCACAGGCGCCTTCCTGAAGATCAAGCACGCGGAGTGGCTGTCCTACACAGCGCATTTCACGGAATGGGAGCGGGTGCACACGCTGGACGTGTGAACCCCTGCCCTTTCGCCATGCGCAGAATGTGACGCTTTTGCGCGGCAGAGCGTGGCGCGTTCATTCGAATTCACGCGACGCGCTCTGACCTTTCAAACATCGCATGTTCGAGAGGGGCAAACCCGGAACCCACGTTTGCGCGCCATGCTTTACAGCCCGAGCATCTTCCGGTTGGCCGCGTCGTCGGTCCCTGCCCCCGCGAAGTCGTCGAAGGCTTTCTCCGTCACGCGGATGATATGGTCGCGCACGAAGGCGGCCCCTTCGCGCGCGCCGTCCTCGGGGTGTTTCAGGCAGCATTCCCATTCCACCACGGCCCAGCCGTCGAAGCCGTATTGCGTGAGTTTAGAGAACACCGCGCCGAAATCCACCTGCCCGTCGCCGGGGCTGCGGAAGCGCCCTGCCCGGCTCACCCATGACTGGTAACCGCCATAGACACCCTGCCGCCCGGTTGGTTTCAGTTCGGCATCCTTGACGTGGAACATGCCGATCCGGTCGTGGTAGATGTCGATATTGTCGAGGTAGTCCATCGCCTGCAGCACGTAGTGGCTGGGATCGTAGAGCATCCGCGCGCGGGGATGGGCGTTCACGCGGTCGAGGAACATCTCGAAGCTGATGCCATCGTGCAGGTCTTCGCCGGGGTGGATTTCATAGCAGATGTCCACGCCGCAATCCTCGGCATGGTCGAGGATCGGCTTCCAGCGCCGGGCGAGCTCGTCGAAGGCGAGATCCACCAGCCCCGCCGGGCGCTGCGGCCACGGGTAGACGTAAGGCCATGTCAGCGCGCCCGAGAAGCTGGCCATGGCCGTGAGGCCAAGGTTCCGCGACGCGCTCAATGCCTTCTTCACCTGATCCACGGCCCATGCCTGCCGGGCCTTGGGGTCGCCATGCACGGACGGCGCGGCGATCCCTTCGAAGGCCACGTCATAGGCGGGATGGACGGCGACAAGCTGCCCCTGCAGATGGGTGCTGAGTTCGGTGACGGTGATCCCGTGTTCCGCCGCCTGCCCCAGAAACGTGTCGCAATAGTCGCGGGACTGCGCGGCGGTGTCGAGATCGAACAGCCGCGCATCCCAACTGGGCACCTGCACGCCCTTGTAGCCGCATTCCGCGGCCCATGCGGTGATCGCGGGCCATGAATTGAACGGGGCGGCATCGCCCGCGAATTGCGCCAGGAACAGCGCCGGGCCCTGGATGGTCTTCATGGTGTCCTCCCTTGAGGTGATGCGCGCCCCGCCCTTCACGGCAGGTTTTCGCGCAGGATGATTTCGATGCGGATGCGTTCCTGCGACGCGACGATGTCGCGCCCGTCGCAGCGGGCCTGCAGCACGCGGATGGCGCTGCGCACGAGATGCCCGGTGTCCTGCGTGATGACGGCGTCGAGCCGGCCGTCCAGCAGCGCCCCGCGGGTCAGCGGCGTCAGTTCATGGGCGATGACGACGCGCCGCCCCGGATGCCGCGCCAGCGCCCCTAGCAGGGCGCCGTTGCCCGAGGACAGGGAATAGACACCGGCGATGTCAGGGCGCGCGGCAAAGGCGGTGTCGATGATGCGGACCATGCGCGCGGGGTCGTCATGAGCCTCCAGCGTCGGGAGCACCTCCAGCGCGGGAAAATCGGCAGCGCGCAGGCTGTCGAATCCGAACCGGCGTTCGAGACTGTCGCGCGCGCGGATCGAGCTTGTCACCAGAAGCACGGGCCCGGTGTCATGGCCAAGGAACCTGCCCATCAATCGGGCCGCCGTCCGGCCCGCCGCATCGTTGTCGATGCCCACGAAATGATCGCGTACTTCGGCGGGCTGGTCGGACACGAGCGCCACGACGGGCAGGCCCGCACGGCGCAGGCGTGCGGCGGCGTCGCGCAGCTCGGGGCTTTGGGGGGCCATCACGGCCAGACCGGCGAGGTCGCCGGGATCAAGCGCGGCCAGGGCGGCGGCCAACGCGTGCGGATCGCGGACCGGCACCCGCTGCACGGCGATCTGCACACGGTCGCCAACGAAGATGCGCCGTGCCTCGTCGAGATCCGCGGCGATACCGTCCACGAAGCGGCTGTCGCCGTCAGGCAGCAGGAACAGGAACCGGTAGAGCCTGCGCCGTGCAAGATTGGCCGCGCCGATATCGCGGACATAGCCGATATCGCGGATCGCGGCCTCGACCCTCGCGACGGTCTGCGCCCGCACGCCGGGGCGGGCGTTCAGGACACGGTCCACCGTCGCGAGACTGACCCCCGCCGTGCGCGCAATGTCATGCACCGTGGGTCTGCCCATGTCCCCTCCCCCGTGATAACGAAGGTTAGGCCCTGGGTTTGAGGCACGTCAATCATTCTGCGCCCCTGCAAGGTTCTGTCATGTTTTCGGGGCAGGCTGTGGGGCGGAGGTCGTTTTATCGGAGGTCCCGCCATGCGCACCCTGCCCCTTGCCTGCGCCCTTAGCTGGCTTGCCGCCGCGGCGCTGTCTGATGCGCCCGACATGCCTGCGCGGCTGGCAGGTCACGCGGTGCTTCCGGCGCTGGTGCTTGTGCCGCCGCCAACGGACGCGCCGCGCGATGCCGCCGTCATCGGGAAGTTCCGCGGTGCGGGGCGACACATGGAGCCGGGGACATTGCCGGGCTTCGGCGGCCTGCGCCCGCCCTTTGCCGGGCAACCGGTGCAGGGCCTGTCGGGCTTCGCCGCGACTCGTGCGGAGGATGGATCGATCCTTGCCATTTCGGACAACGGGTTCGGGCGCAAGGCCACGAGTCCAGACGTGTTGCTGGCGGTTCATCGCATCCTTCCCCGTTTCGGGTCGGGCCAGGTTGACGTTAGGGAAACCGTTTTCCTGTCCGACCCCGATTTTCGCGTGCCGTTCCGCATCGCCCATGAAGGGACGGAGGCGCGCTATCTCACAGGCGCGGATTTCGATCCCGAAAGCGTGCAGATCGTGGACGGCTCGATCTGGTTCGGAGACGAGTTCGGGCCGTGGCTCGTGCGGGCCGACATGGCCGGGCGGATCGAGGCGGTCTATCCCGTGATGCTGGACGGCGCCCCGCTGCGCAGCCCGGACCATCCGCAGGTCGATGCGCTGTCCGTGAAGGGACGTGACTGGCAGGTCGGCCGCAGCAAGGGGTTCGAGGGCCTCGCGCTGCAGCCGGACACCGGGATGCTCTGGGCGATGCTGGAAAGCCCCCTCCCCCGGCCTGACGATACACCGGGATCGGATGTTCTGGCGCTGGCGTTCGATCCGGTTTCAGGCGACTGGACGGGCGACCGCATGACCTTTCAACTGGGACAGGGTGCCATTGCGGTTGGCGACTTCACCTTTATCGACGCCCGTTTGGCGCTGGTGATCGAGCGCGACAACGGTAACGGGCTGGCGTCCGCCGCCTGCGACGCGGGCAAGTCGCCGCCCTGCCACCGCAGCCCGGCGCGGGTGAAGCGCGTTGTACTGGTCGACACCGCCCCGCCGCGGGACACGGGCGCCATGGAGCGGGTCGGCGTGGTCAATCTCATGGCGATCTCCGATCCCGAACGGTTGGCGCGGCGGGGCGTGCCGGGCCCAAATGCGGCCTTCGCGTTCCCGTTCGTCACGGTGGAATCCGTGATGATGTGGGATGACGGCGACATCCTCGTGGCCAATGACAACAACCTGCCGTCGCAGGACGCGCGCGACCCGGCGACCGCAACACCGACCGAGATCATCCGGCTGGACCTCGGAAGCGCCTTGCAAGACCTGATCGACGCACGGCGCTAAGGCACTGTTTTATATCATCATTCGAGACCATCGAGGAACCGCGCGACGGCATCTTCAAGCCGCTTCCGGTCCAAAGCGGAAAAATCCTTGTCCCCCCGCAGTTCAAGCCGGCCTTGCGATGCCGTGCATTTGACGGCTCCGGAACGGCTTTCGACCTGAAAGGTCGTGCGGGCGGGCCGCGGTGCCTTGGCGGGCTTCGGCTTGCCGTTCCCCGCGGGGAACCCCTGCGGCGCGTCGAAGCCGCAGAAGACCCGCAGGATCTGCAACTCGGCCTCGGCATCCCGGTCCGGGTGCGCGGCAAGTTGCGCGCGCAGCCGCGAGAGCGCGGCCGGATCGGCATCCAGTTCTTTGCGCAACGCGAGGCCAAGCGCACGGGGCAGCGCCTGGGCATGGCGCAGGTTGTCACCCACCATGGACAACAGGCGCGCAAAACCGCGAATGTAGCTTCGCTTCTGCTTGCCCGCGGACCCGAACAGGATGTCCACCGCAGCGTCGGAATCCGCAGCGGCCGTATCGGGATCGGCGGCATACGCTTCGGCCAGTTGCGCCATCTCGGCAAAACTCACGTCGGCGCGAATGAGGTTCTCGTCAACCATCCTGCGATAGAGCATGTCGAGCGTCTCGCCCGGCTCCATCACCACGGCAGGAATGGCGTCATAGCCGCTTTCAGGTTGAACCGCGTCGAGATGGCGGAATGCGGACAGGCGCCGCAGCCCCTGCACCAACTCGAACCCGTCTTCACCCCGCTCCACACGAATGGGGTTGGACAGGCCGATCGCCGTGATGCTGTCGCAAAGCTCCTGAAGGTCGCCGGGATCGAGATCGCGCCGGTCGCGCGTCAGCTTGCCGGTGCGCACGGCATCCAGCGGGACGCGCTGCATCACGAGGCCCTGCCCCTGCGCCTTCACGTATTCATGGGCCAATGCATCGTTTTCTGCGCGAATGCGCTGCTCGACCTCCGCCCGCTGGCGGAGCGAATCCGCATTCTCGCGCACCGCGCTCGCCATGGGTCCGCGGCGCGCATCACCCGGCCGAGCGGGTTCGACCGGCGCGGGGTCTTCGGGCATTTCGATATCGAACATCCGTCGCTTGCGGGTCATATCAGTCCTCCATCCGTTCCCAGGCCGCGATCAGCGTTCCGCGAAACTCGCCATAGGCCCGATCGAACGTGGCCCGCGCGCGCCGCCATGTCTCGCGCGTCATGTTGCGATAATCGATCTCGTACACCGAGCTCAGGAAGCGGCCCGATTGCTCGACCGCCCGCGTCAGCTCGATCGGGTGCTCGGCCAGCCGGTCGCCGAAGACCTTGCCGAACGCGTCATACATGGCACGGTGCAGTTCGTTGCCCGGCTCGAAGCGAGTCAGCAGGAACCGCACATCGAGGAATGCCTTGGGTGAGCCCGCGTTCCCCGCGGGGAACGGCACGTCGCTGAACCCGGCATCGAGATCCTCCAGCGCCTCGCTCAACTGACCGATGAAGCTCGTGGTGCTGTCGTACTCCCAGTAGCCAGGGCCCGACGGGACATAGAGCACGTCTGCCGCAAACACGGCGTTCATGGACTGGTACCCGATGGCTGGCGGGCAGTCGAAGATGATCAGGTCATAGCTGTCGTCCGGCACGGCATCGAGATAGCGCGCCACGGCTGCGAAGAAGGACCAGTCGGGATTCAGGTGCCGATACTGGGCCGAGGCGAACTCGACGAAGGCTGCGTTGGCACAGGACGGAATGATGTCGATGGTCGGCCAGCTTGTGGATTGGATGAAATCGGCCACCCGCAAATCCTCCAGCCCGATATCGCGCACGGAGGCGGGCAGCTTGCGCTGGGGCAGGGCGGCGCCGCTGGCCGCCCCGGTGACGGCGGCGTTCATCCGGTCGGTTTCCCGGATCAGATCGCGGGCCATGATACCCCAGACTGTGTGATCCTCGCTCACGTCGCTCAGGCCCATCGAATGGCTCAGCGTGGCCTGCGGGTCGAAATCGATGCACAGCACCCGGTAGCCATCGAGAGCCGCCGCATGGGCGAAGTGCAGCGCGACAGTGGACTTGCCCGCGCCGCCCTTGAAATTGGCGATGGCCGCGCGGATCGCGCGCTTGCCCTGCGGGCGCGGCGGCATCAGGGTCTTGCGATTGATCTTCATCCGCCGCCGCAGTTCGTTGATCTCTTCGAGCGAGAACCAGCGTTGGCGGCCGTCTTCTTCAACTTCGCCCGCGGGCAGCGACGGATCGGCCGCCAGCCGACCCCGGAACGTGGATTGATTGACCTGGAAAATCAGTTCGGAAACCTCCCAGCTTGAGAACCGGCGCAATGTCTTGACCAGTTCCGGCGAATAGGTCTGCCGCCGGATCCAGCCCTGCAACTTCAGTGATTGCGCCTGAAGCGCCTGCAGATCGCGATAGGTGTACATCCTGCCTCTCTAGACGTTATTTCCCTGATGATCGTGAAATACGCTTATTGGACAGATTACGCAAAAGAGAATATCGTGAAAAGCGAGCAAAACGTGGCTTTCCCATGACGCCTTTGAAAATGGAACGATGTCCGCGAATCATTAGCGGCTCGCCCCAGCCACACCAGATGCTGCGTTAGGCGCAAGTTACGGGGACGAAATGGCACCGGAGCACCGATTTGGGGGGACATCAGCATACCAAGAGGGGACAGCCTGCATGGCCCCCATTACCTATTTAACCGGATTTTCTTTTCCGATTGGGGATCGCTTCCCCGACCAAACGCCAAATCATTGACTCGGGCGCTGTTCGGACGTTAAATCCTCGCACAATCAGAAAAGCGTCCGGCAATGATCGGGCGCAGGGGCAAAGACCCCACGAGGCAGAGCAGGAGCGGCCGATGCTGGCCAAACGTCCAACGGGGCAGGGGGCTGCCGCACGCAAGTATGACCTGCTCACGGCACTTGGGGTGCATGCGTGTGGGGGGACGAAATTCGAACAGCGGCTGGTGCTGCGGTTCATGACGGCGATCACGGCGCGGTACAATTGGCAGCGAGACGAACTGACCATGGGCCGGGTCGAACTTGCGCGGCTCTGGCAGGTCAACGAGCGCACGGTGAAGCGGGAGCTTGCCAAGCTGAAGGCTTGCAACTGGTTGATAGTAAAGCGTCCCGCGGCGCGGGGGCGGGTGACGGTCTATGGGATCGACTGGGGGCAGGTGCTGCGAGACACCGAAAGGGCCTGGGCGCATGTCGGGCCGGATTTCGTGCTGCGGGCGGCGGAGCTTGCGGGCCACCCGGAGGCCGCCACCGAGGACCGGAAGGTCGTTGCGTTCCCGTCGGCACCGGCGGGCGATACGGAATGGGACCGGGCCATCGGCCAGTTGTCACTGGAAGACTCTGCATTCTATGCCAACTGGTTAGCGTCGGTGAAGCGGGTCGGGCTGGGGTCCGGTGTGCTGGAGTTGGAGGCGCCGAGCGCGTTCCATGCGCAGTACCTGAACACCCAGGCCGGGGCCCGGTTGCTGGGGGCGATTCGGCGGGTGGCGCCGCATGTGCACAGGGTCGTTGTGCGTCCACCGTCCGGGTGAGGTGCGAAATCATCGTGTTTTGCACATTGAAATCCGTGCATGTTGACACTGCGGCGCCGATCCTTGTTGCAGGCGGTCCTGTCTCACGCAGCGTCGGAGTGTATGACTCTCGTATGACTTCTGTAGGATTCTTGTAGGACTCCGCGCGACAGCAATCGTTCAGGCGCTGCCGCCAACGGCGGCCGTCAGGTTTCTAGCCGCATCGGCTACCGCAGCCCCGAGACGGGCAGGATCGCTGGCCAGGACGCGCGCGGTCGGACCCGAAACTGACAAACCCGCCACGGGGTCGCCGTGCAGGTCGAACACCGCCGCCGCGACGCATGTCATGCCCATGGTCCGTTCCTCGCCATCGAGCGCCCAGCCGCGGGCGCGGACCTGTGCCAGGTCGTCGGCCAGGGCGCGCGGATCGGTTAGGGTGTGCGGCGTAAAGGCCGTCAGTGGATGGGCCGCCAGCACGCGCGCCACGCGGCCTGCATCCATCTGCGCGAGAAGCGCCTTGCCGATGCCGGACGCGTGCATGGGCGAAAGCGTTCCCGGTGGGAAGAAGGCGCGAATCGAGGCATGGGTTTCAACCTGGCTGACGAACAGGATCTGCCCGTCGGTTTCGACGCCGAGATTCGCGGTCTCCCCCGTCGCTTCCATCAAGTCCCGCAACACGGGGCGTGCCCGGTCCACCAGCGCCGTGCGGCGCAGGTAGCGCGCGCCGATCAGGAATGCGCCCGCGCCGATGGCCCATGTCTGGGCGGCGCTGTCGAATTCCACCAGACGCCGCCGTTCCAGCGTCACGAGCACGCGGTAAACCGTGGCGGGCGATTGCCCGAGATCGGCGGCGAGTGCGGACAGGGTCGCGCCCCCCGCATTGCCCAGCCGTTCCAGAACGTCGATGGCGCGGTCGAGCGACTTGATGGTGTTCTGCGCGCTCTTGTCGGCCCAGTCGCGCGGGCGGCCCCGCGCGCGGCGTTCTGGACTGGTGTCGGGGGCGGGGTCGCGGGCCATGGCATCGCCTTAATGAAAGACGCTTTCAGCCTATGAAAAACGCAAGGCGCTGACAAGGCGCGTAAAATCCATGCAAAGGCAAATCTGAAAAACGATTTCAAAAAAATTGCAGTCAGGATGCGCGCAGCCTAGGGTGCGCCAACCCACGGAGGATAAGGTCATGAGCTTTCAGAACCCGGTGTTCATTCCCGGCCCCACGAACATACCCGAGGCGATCCGCAAGGCCTGCGACATGCCGACGATCGATCATCGCTCGGCCCTGTTCGGCACCATCCTGCACCCGGCGCGGGCCGGCGTGAAGCAGGTGCTGAAATCCGACGATGCGGAGGTCTATATCTTTCCGTCCACCGGCACGGGCGGCTGGGAAACGGCGATCACCAATACGCTGTCGGCGGGCGACAAGGTGCTGGTGGCGCGTAACGGCATGTTCTCGCACCGCTGGATCGACATGTGCCAGCGCCATGGGCTGGACGTGCAGGTCGTGGATGTGCCGTGGGGCGAGGGCATCCCGGCGGATCGTTTCGCCGAGATCCTGACGGCCGACACCGGCCATGCCATCCGCGCGGTGCTGGCGACCCATAACGAGACGGCGACCGGCGTGGTGTCGGACATCGCGGCGGTGCGCGCGGCGATGGACAGTACAGGACACCCGGCGCTGCTCATGGTGGATGGCGTGTCGTCCATCGGGTCTATGGATTTCCGCATGGATGAGTGGAAGGTCGATGTGGCGGTGACCGGCAGCCAGAAGGGGTTCATGCTGCCCGCGGGGCTGGCCATTGTGGGGTTCTCGCCCAAGGCGCGTGCCGCGGTGGAGCAGGCGAAACTACCGCGCACCTTCTTCGACATCCGCGACATGGAAAAGGGGTATGCCGCAAGCGCGTTCCCCTACACGCCCCCCGTGGGTTTGCTGAACGGGCTGAAGCTTGCGTGCGACATGCTGCTGGCCGAGGGGTTGGAGAACGTCTTCGCCCGGCATCGCCGCATCGCGGACGGGGTGCGCGCGGCGGCGGCGGCGTGGGACATGCCGCTCTGTGCCGCGCGGCCCGCGTTGCAGTCGGACAGCGTCAGCGCGATCCGAACGCCCGAGGGGTTCAACGCGACGACCATCGTGACCCATGCCGCCGACCGCTATGGCGTGGCCTTCGGCGTCGGGCTGGGCGAGGTGGCGGGCAAGGTGTTCCGCATCGGGCATCTGGGCAGTCTGACCGACGTGATGGCCCTGTCGGGGATCGCCACGGCGGAGATGGTCATGGCCGATCTCGGCCTGCCAGTGAAGCTGGGCAGCGGTGTGGCCGCGGCACAGGAAGTGTATCGCGCCACGGCGGCGCAACAGGCTGCGGAGGCCGCGTGATGAAGGACGTGAACGGGCTCGACCTGCCCACCTACGACGATGTCGCGGCGGCGCATGAACGGATCGCGCCCCATATCCGGCGCACCGAGATTCTGACCAACCAGTTCCTCGACGAACAGACCGGCGCGACGCTGTTCTTCAAGTGCGAGAACCTGCAGCCGCCGGGTGCCTTTAAGGTGCGCGGGGCGTGCAACGCGGTGTTTTCGCTGAGCGACGAGGCGGCGGCGCGCGGCGTGGCGACCCATTCGTCGGGCAACCACGCGCTGTCGCTGGCTTACGCCGCCATGCGCCGGGGCATCCCGTGCAACGTGGTCATGCCGCGCACGGCGCCGCAGGCGAAGAAGGACACGGTGATCGCCTATGGCGGCACGATCACGGAATGCGAGCCGTCCACCACGTCGCGCGAAGCCGTGTTCGCCGAGGTGCAGGCGAAGACGGGGGCCGATTTCGTGCATCCCTACAACGATCCGCGGGTGATCGCGGGGCAGGGGACCTGTTCCAAGGAATTCATCGAACAGGTTGCGGATCTGGACGCGGTGATCGCGCCCATCGGGGGCGGGGGCATGATTTCGGGCACCTGCCTGACGCTGTCGGAACTGGCACCTCATGTGCAGATCTATGCTGCCGAGCCGGAACAGGCGGACGACGCGTATCGGTCCTTCAAGGCGGGCCACATCATCGCCGACGACGCACCCGAGACCATCGCGGACGGGTTGAAGGTGCCGCTGAAGGAGCGGACATGGCATTTCGTGTCCAACTACGTCACCGATATCCTGACGGCGAGCGAGCAGGAGATCATCGACGCGATGAAGCTGAGCTGGAAGCGGCTGAAGCAGGTGATCGAGCCGAGCTGCGCCGTGCCGCTGGCGGTGATCCTGAAGAACCCTGAAGTCTTTGCCGGCAAGCGTGTCGGCGTCATCATCACGGGCGGGAATGTCGATCTCGACCGCCTGCCGTGGATCAAGTGAGAAGGAGAAGGCCATGAATGCGCCTGTGAAACTGGACGGTCTTGAGGTTGGGTACGACATCCCGGCACTGCCGGGGATGGATGCGAAGGATGTGCAGACGCCCTGTCTGATCCTCGATCTCGATGCGCTGGAGCGGAACATCGTCAAGATGGGCGAGTTCGCCAAGAGCCACGGCATGCGCCACCGGGTGCATGGGAAGATGCACAAGTCGGTGGACGTGGCGCTGCTGCAGGAGAAGCTGGGCGGGTCCTGCGGCGTGTGCTGCCAGAAGGTGTCGGAGGCGGAGGTCTTCGCGCGCGGCGGCATCAAGGACGTGCTGGTGAGCAACCAGGTGACGCAGCCGGAAAAGATAGACCGGCTGGCGCGGCTGCCGAAGCTGGGGGCGCGGGCGATCTGCTGTGTGGACGATCTGGCGAATGTGGCGGACCTGTCGGCAGCGGCGGTCAAGCACGGCACGCAGATCGAGTGCCTGGTGGAGATCGACTGCGGGGCAGGGCGCTGCGGCGTGACGACGACGCCCGCCGTGGTGGAACTCGCCAAGGCGATCGACGCCGCCGAGGGGCTGAAATTCGCCGGCATCCAGGCCTACCAGGGTGCGATGCAGCATCTCGACAGCTATGACGAGCGCAAGGCCAAGACCGACATCGCCATCGCGATGGTCAAGGACGCGGTGGACACGCTGAAGGCCGAGGGTCTGGACTGCGACATCGTCGGTGGCGGCGGCACGGGCAGCTATTACTTCGAGGGCAACTCGGGCGTGTATAACGAGCTGCAGTGCGGCTCGTATGCCTTCATGGATGCCGATTATGGCCGCATCCTCGACAAGGACGGCAACCGCATCGACCAGGGCGAATGGGAAAACGCGCTCTTCATCCTGACCAGCGTCATGTCCCACGCCAAGCCCGACAAGGCGATCTGCGACGCGGGGCTCAAGGCGCAGTCGGTGGATAGCGGCTTGCCGGTGATCTATGGTCGCACGGATGTGAAATACGTCAAGTGCAGCGACGAGCATGGCGTGATCGCGGACCCGGACGGCGTTCTGAAGGTCAATGAAAAGCTGCGGCTGGTGCCGGGGCATTGCGACCCGACCTGCAACGTGCACGACTGGTATGTCGGCATCCGGGGCGACAAGGTGGAGGTCGTCTGGCCCGTCTCCGCCCGCGGCAAGGCCTACTGACCCACGCAAGACGATGCCGGAAAGGGGCGGGCGCGGCCTGCCCCTTTTCCATGCAACCGACAAGGAACACCCGACATGATCATCGTGCCCGAAGCGGCGATTGCCGATCTGATGACCCGCGCGCAGGCCTTCGACGCCGTGGAGAAGGTCTTCGCCTCCATGGCGACGCGCCGTGCCTACAACTTCCCCGTGATCCGCGAGGCGATCGGCCATGCCGACGCGCTTTACGGTTTCAAGTCGGGCTTCGACCGCGACAGTCTTGCGCTCGGCCTCAAGTCGGGCGGCTACTGGCCGGGCAATGCGGACAAGGGCCTGACCAACCACCAGTCCACGGTGTTTCTGTTCGATGCCGATACCGGGCGCTGCAAGGCTGTCGTGGGCGGCAACCTGCTGACGGCGCTGCGCACCGCTGCGGCGTCCGCCGTGTCGATCAAGCATCTGGCGCCCGAAGGCGCCAAGGTGCTCGGCATGATCGGCGCGGGCCACCAGTCGGCGTTCCAGATGCGCGCGGCGGTGGAGCAGCGCGCCTTCGAGAAGGTGATCGCCTGGAACTATCACCCCGAAATGCTGTCACGGCTTGCCGATGTGGCGGCCGAACTGGGGCTGCCATTCGAGGAAGCGTCGCTGGAGCGGATCGGGGCGGAGGCGGACGTCATCATCTCGATCACGTCGTCGAACGCGCCGATCCTGCTGGATGCCCATGTGACCGGCGGCACGCATGTCGCCTGCATGGGCACGGACACCAAGGGCAAGCAGGAGGTGGAGGCCGCACTGGTGGCCCGTGCCAAGGTCTTCACCGACGAGATCGCGCAGTCGGTCAGCATCGGCGAATGCCAGCACGCGGTGGCAGCGGGCCTGATCGCGGACAGCGACATCACCGAGATCGGCGCCGTCATCAACGGCACGGCACCGGGGCGCACCGGGTCGGACGACCTGACCCTGTTCGACGGGACGGGCGTGGGATTGCAGGATCTGGCAGTCGCGGCGTCGGTGGTGGACCTTGCCGTGGATAAGGGCGTCGCCATCGAAGTCGATTTCTAGGCGGTTGCCCTGCCGCAGGTCCCCTGACGTCCCGGGCTTGACCCGGGACCTCGTGGGATGCGCGCGAGGGGCGCGGACCGGAGGCCCCGGGTCAAGCCCCGGGCGCCAGTGCCCCTTGGCGCGCCGTTGCGGATTCCCGGTGGCCCGCCCCCCGTATTCCGGGCTATGCAGCAGGCATGGCTGCCCACGTGATCGACGATTTCACCCGCCCCCATCCCAGTGCCGCGACCGGCACCGACTGGGAATTCCTGTCCGACCGGGTCATGGGCGGGGTGTCCGGGGGCGGGCTGTCCCGCGAGACCGTGGCCGGGCGCACGGCGCTGCGGCTGACCGGTGATGTGCGGCTCGACAACAATGGCGGCTTCGTGCAGGCGGCGCTGGACTTGGCCCCCGGCGGAGCCGCCATCGACGCGCGTGGCTTCGCTGGGATCACGCTCGATGTGTTGGGGCAGGCGGAAGACTACAACCTGCACCTGCGCACTGCCGATGTCACGCGGCCCTGGCAGAGTTACCGTGCTGCCTTCGCCGCGCCGCCGACATGGACGCGGATCGACCTGCCATTTTCCGATTTCACCCCGCATCGGCTGGACGCACCCTTCGACCTGTCCACCCTGCGGCGGATCGGGCTGGTGGCCATTGGCCGGGCGTTCCGGGCGGACCTGTCGGTGGCGCGGATCGGGTTCCTGCCGCGCGAGGGTTAAATTGCGAATAATTCGCAAACAGCTTGACAGTTGCGAATGGTTCGCACATTTCTCGGGGCGTGCGGGGCGCGATCCCGTGCGCCGATCCGTTCCACCTGGCCGAGGACCCGCCCGATGCTGCCGACCCGCCGCCTGTTCCTGTCCATACTCGCCGCGCTGAGCGCGGTGGCGACGCTGCCGGGCGCGGCGCCCGTGCGGGCGGATAGCCCGGTGAGCGTGGTCGCCACGACCGGCATGATCGCCGATGCGGCGCGGCATGTCGGCGGCGTGCACGTGGATGTGCGTGCGTTGATGGGGCCGGGGGTGGACCCGCATGCCTATCGCCAGACCCGCACCGACATCGTCGCGCTGGCGCAGGCCGATCTGGTGCTGTGGCACGGGCTGTACCTGGAAGCGCAGATGGAGGCGTTTCTTCTGGATCTCGCGCGCGACCGCGCCGTGGTTGCGGTGGCCGAGGAACTGCCCGCCGACCGGCTGTTGGTGAACCCCGATTACCCCGACCGTGCCGACCCCCATGTGTGGATGGACCCGCAGCTTTGGGCCGGGGTGGTGGAGCGGGTGCGCGGCGCGCTCACCGAGGTGGCACCGCAACATGCCGACGCCTTCGCCGCGAATGCGGAGGCCCATCTTGCGGAAGTGGCGGCGCTCGACGCTTACGGGCGGTCCGTGCTCGGCTCGGTGCCCGAGGATCGCCGCGTCCTGGTAACCGCCCATGACGCCTTCGCCTATTTCGGGCGCGCCTACGGGTTCGAGGTGCTGGGCATCCAGGGGATCTCCACGGAAAGCGAGGCGGGGCTGCGGCGCATCGCGGATCTGGTGGACCTGATCGTGGAACGCGGAATCGGGGCCGTTTTCGTGGAAACCTCCGTGTCCGACCGCAACATCCGCGCGCTGGTCGAAGGGGCCGCGGCGCGGGGGCACGAAGTCGTCATCGGGGGCGAGCTGTATTCGGACGCGATGGGACCGGAGGGCAGTTACGAGGGCACGTATGTCGGCATGATCGATCACAATTTCAGCACCATCGCCCGCGCGCTTGGCGGCGAGGTGCCCGCACGCGGCATGCAGGAGCGGTTGAATTGAGCGGTCGGACCGCAACACCGGACCTGGCACTGGTCCAACCCGGCGGTGCCGCTGCCGACGACGCGCTGGCGCGCGGGGCGGCGCTGGCCGTGCGGGGGCTGACCGTGTCCTATGGCGCGGCCCCGGCGGTGTTTTCCGTGGATGCGAGCTTCCCGAGCGCAGCCATGTCGGCGATCATCGGGCCGAACGGCGCGGGCAAGTCCACGCTGCTGAAGGCGGCGCTGGGGGTGATCCCGCGCCTGTCGGGCACCGTGCAGGTGGCGGGCGTGCCGCTGGACCGCGCGCGCGACCGCATCGCCTATGTGCCCCAGCGCGCGAGCGTGGACTGGGATTTCCCCGCCACCGTGCGCGACGTGGTGCAGATGGGGTTCTATCGGCGGCTGGGGCTTTTCGGGCGGCTGACCGGGGCGGACCGGGCGCGCACCGTCGCGTGTCTTGACCGGGTGGGGATGGCAGATTTCGCGGATCGCCAGATCGGGCAGTTGTCGGGCGGGCAGCAGCAGCGCGTGTTCCTCGCCCGTGCGCTGGCGCAGGAAGCGGAGCTGTATCTGCTGGACGAACCCTTCGCGGGCGTGGACGCCGCGACCGAACGCGCGATCATCGACGTGCTGCGGGGCCTGCGCGATGACGGCCGGGCGGTGGTGGCGGTGCATCACGATCTTGCCACGGTGCGGGACTATTTCGACCATGTCTTCCTGATGAACACCCGCGCCATTGCCGAGGGGCCGGTGGCGCGGGCCTTTACCGCCGCGGCGCTGGAGGCGGCCTATGGCGGACGGCTGGGGGCCACGCATCTTGCGGGTCTGGCGGGCTGATCCGGTGGGCGCTTTCTGGCAGGCGCTGACGCTGGGGGCGGGCTACAATGCCGCGCTGGTGACGCTCGGGGCGGCGGCACTGGGGTTCGCGGCCGGATCGGGGGGCAGTTTCCTCGTGTTGCGGGGCCGGGCGCTCGTGTCAGACGCGATGGCCCATGCGACGCTGCCGGGCGTGGCGCTCGCGTTCATGGTCATGGTGGCCATGGGCGGCGACGGGCGCTGGTTGCCGGGGCTGCTGCTCGGTTCGGCGCTGTCGGCGCTGGTCGGGCTTTGGGTCGTGGGCTGGATCGCGCGGGCCACGCGCCTGCCCGAGGATGCGGCCATCGGCGCGGTGCTGGGGTCGTTCTTTGGCTTGGGCGTCGTGCTGCTGACCGTGATCCAGACGATGGGACAGGGGCGTGCCGCGGGGCTGGAAGGGTTTCTTCTGGGGTCGACCGCCGGGATGCTGCGCCAGGACGCGCTCATCATCGCCGTGGGCGGGGCGCTGGTCGTGGCCGCCGTCTGGGCGCTGCGGCGGCCCATGACGCTGGTGGCCTTCGATCCGGGCTTCGCCGCCGCGACGGGCTGGAACGTGGGGCGGATCGACATGGCGGTGATGGCCATCGTCACCGCCGTCGCCGTGATCGGGCTGAAGATCGTGGGGCTGGTGCTGACCGTGGCGCTTCTGGTGATCCCTGCGGTCACGGCGCGCTTCTGGACCGACCGCAGCGGGCGGCTGGTGTGGATCGCGGGCGGGCTTGGCGCGCTGTCGGGTTATGTCGGGGCGGCGCTTTCGGCCTCCGCCCCCGACCTGCCAACAGGGCCGATCATCGTGCTGGTGGCGGCGGGGCTGTTCACCGTGTCGCTGCTGGCCGCACCCGCCCGCGGCGTGCTGGCGGCGGCGGCGCGGCATCACCGCTACCAGGCGCAGGTGCATCGGCGGCAGGGGCTGCTGGCGCTGGCCCGCGGCGATGCAATCGCCGAACGCTACACCCTGCGGCTGATGGTGCGCGCCGGATTCGCACGGCCCGATGGCGTGGCGACCGAGGCGGGGCGCGGTGCCGCGGCGCGGCTCTTGCGGGATGAACAGCGCCGGGCCGTCGCGCGCGACATGTTCCGCGCCGGTCCGCCTGCCGATGACGGTTTGATGCCGGTGGAACGGCTGTTCACCCCCGACCAGCTCCGCGCCATCGATGCGCGGCTGGCGCCGCGGGCGGTACCGTGACGGTGGAGGGCGCGTGATGGGTGCGGAATTCGTGCAGTTCTCGCTGACGCCGATCCTGATCGGCGTGCTGGCGGCGATTGCCTGCGCGCTGCCAGGCAATTTCCTGATCCTGCGGCGGCAGGCGCTGGTGGGCGACGCGATCAGCCACGTGGTCCTGCCGGGGATCGTCGTCGCTTTCCTGCTGACCGGCAGCGTGACAGCCTGGCCGATGCTGCTGGGGGCAGGGGCCGCGGCGCTGGTGGCTGTTGTCCTGATCGAGGCGGTTCAGCGGCTGGGCCGGGTCGAACCGGGCGCGGCCATGGGCGTCGTGTTCACCACGCTTTTCGCGGCCGGTGTCCTGCTGCTGGAACGCAGCGACACGTCGTCGGTGCATCTCGATGTCGAACACGCGCTGATGGGCAGCCTCGAATCCCTCGTCTGGTTCCGGGCGACCGGCTGGGGGTCGCTCATCGACCCCGCCGCATGGGACAGTCTGCCGCCGGAGCTGCCGCGCATGGCGCTGGTCTGCGCCGTGCTGGCCGCGTTGACGGCGGTGTTCTGGCGCTGGCTGCGCATCGCCACCTTCGACGAGGGCTTCGCGCGCGCCATGGGCATCCCCGTGCGCGCCGTGGGGCTTGGCCTTGTGGGGGCCGCTGCGGTCGCTGCGGTCGCGGCGTTCGACGCGGTGGGCTCGATCCTCGTGATCGCCATGTTCATCTGCCCGCCCGCCGCGGCGCGGCTTATGACCGACCGGCTGGGCGTGCAGGTCGCATGGTCCGTGGGTTTCGCGGTCCTGTCAGCGGTGCTTGGCTTCGTGCTGGCGGGGTACGGCCCGCTGTGGCTTGGCGGACAGGACGCGGTGAGCGCTGCGGGCATGATCGCGGTCACAGGCGGAGTCATCCTTGGGCTTGCCTGCCGGTTCGGTCCCGCGCGGGTGGGATCCGTGCCGCGCCCTTGACGGTGCCGGCATGGCGCGTCACGACCATGCGCCGACGATCCAGGGCGGGTCGGTCGACGCGTCCACCCGGTCGGTTCGGCGGCGTGCAGGCTGGCTTCGGTGAAACGGCTTCCCGGAACCTTCGACCGCGGGACAAGGCGCGCGCCCGGCCCTATGCCGTGACGCCGCGCTGTTCGCTGCCGAGGCGCCGCGCGATCAGCCAGCACAGCGCCGACAATCCGATGCACCATGCGCCAAGAAACAGGCTTTGCGCCGGGAAGTCGATGCCCGCGTCGATCAGCACGCCCGTGAGCCCCGGCCCGATGGCGGTCGAGATCACCATGACCGTGGTGGCCAGCGACCGGATCGACCCGAGGTTCCGGGTGCCGTAGATCGCGGGCAGCAACGCCCCCCAGAGCGCACTGGCCATGCCCTGCGTCACCCCGATCACGCCAAGCGCGACATACCAGGCCGCGACGCTTTCGGCGGGGCCGATCAGCGCGGTGCCGATCCCCATGGGCACCAGCAGGACCGGCAGCAGCCGCGCCGGCCCGAACCGGTCCGCCGCCCAGCCCGCCGCGAAGGCGGCGAGCACCGTGGTCGTGGCGAAGGCGGTGTAGCCGGGCGCCATGTCTACCAGCGCCCAGCCCTTGACCTGCGCCGTGTGCACCTGCTGGAAGAACACCACCGTGCCGATGAAGCCCGGCGTCAGCAGGACCGGCAGGAGCGCGGGAAACAGCCAATGGCGCAGCGCATCGGCGCGGGTCCAGTGGTGGCCGTGCAGGCCGGGGCTGGAGGTCGCCTCGACGCTGCCCTGCGGTGCGCGGTCGTTGCGCAGCAGCAGCCACAGGGCGGGCGCCACGCCCAGGGCGATGACGGCGGCTGTCAGCGCCCAGGTGGGGCGCCAGCCGAGGGATGCGATGGCCAGCACGGTGAGGATGGACAGCGTCATCTCGCCCGCCGGGTGGCCCAGCCCGCTGATCGCCACCGCTCGGCCGCGCGTGGCCGCGAACCAGCGCCCCATGGCGGTCATGGCGATATGGCTGAACATGCCCTGCCCGCAGAAGCGCAGCGCGAACAGACAGATGCCAAGGATCACCACGCTGTGGGTCAGCGCTATCCCCAGGGCCGCGGCGGCGAAGACCAGCGCCGACAGCGGTGCGAGCCTTGAGAGCGGTACGGTATCGGCCAGCGAGCCACGCCAGAACATGAGCGCCGCGGCGGACAGGGTGGCGAGGGTATAGAGCCCGCCCCAGTCCCCCGCGCTCAGCCCGTGTTCGGCCTGGATCGCCCCGGCGAAGAGCGCGATGAACCAGGTCTGCCCGAAGCCGGAGGCATAGGTGAGCAGGACACCCGCGCCAAGCCAGCGGCGGTTTTCGGACAGGAAACGGAACATGCGGGTGCCCCCGGAAGCAGGTCGGCACGCGAAAGCGGCTATCCGGAGCCCGCGGGTCCGGACGCGCCCGCGCGGCGGACGGAATGTCGGATAGTGTCAAGGATGTGACGGGCCGAAGAAGTGCCCCAAGGACGGCGCCGCGTCAACGGGGTGGACCGATATTGCCCGTCGCATGGCCGCTGCGGCGGTGCACGGCGGACAAGGCTTGCGCCGCGCGGCGGCGCGGTGGACGATGGCGGGTGTTCGTGTTGGCCCCGGGGAGGGCCGCATCGTCTGGAGGTCTTCCGTGTCGCATCATCCGTGCCGGTCCTTGCATGTGCATCCCGCGCCGCCCGGCGGCGCGGCATGAAGATGGCCGTGCCGCCGGGCGTGATCCTTGCGGGCGGGCGGGCCACGCGCATGGGCGGCGGCGATAAGGCGCTGCTGCGGCTGGGCGGGGCGACGCTGCTGGACCGGGTGATCGCGCGGCTCGGTCCGCAGGTCGGGGCGTTGGCGCTTAATGCCAACGGCGATCCGGCGCGCTTCGCGGGCTGCGGGCTGCCCGTGCTGCCGGACAGCGTGCCCGACAGGCCCGGCCCGCTGGCGGGCATCCTGGCCGCGCTCGACTGGGCGGCAAGGCTGGGGGCCGGGCGCGTCGTGACGGTGCCTGCCGACACGCCGTTCCTGCCTGCGGACCTGGTGGCGCGGCTGCTGGCTGCGGCGGACGGGACGGCCCCCGTGCTGGCGGCGACGGCCGGGGCTGGGTCTGCAACCCGGTCCATGGCGGACGGGCTGGTCCGGCACCCGGCCTGCGGCCTCTGGCCCGTGGCACTGCGCGGCGATCTGCGTGCCGCGCTGGCGGGCGGGACGCGCAAGGTGGCGGACTGGGCCGACGGGCACGGGGCGCGGATGGCGCTTTTCGACGGCGACCCGTTCTTCAACGTCAACACGCCCGATGACCTGCGCGCGGCGGAGGCGTTGCTGTGATGGCGCGGGATGCCGTGGCCTTCGACCGGGTGGCAGTCCTTGACTGGTCCTCGGCGGGAGTGCCGACGCGGGGCAGGGATTCCATCTGGCTCGGGGTCGCGGATGCGGCGGGCATCGCCGCGCGGAACCTGCCGACCCGCGCGGCGGCGGAAGCCGCGCTTCACGACCTGGTGCGCGACAGCGTGGATGGCGGGGCGCGGCTGCTGCTCGGGGTCGATTTCCCGCTGGGCTACCCGGACGGGTTCGCGCGCGCGCTGACCGGATCGGACGATCCGCTCGCCGTCTGGGACTGGCTGGCGGCGCGGATCACCGACGGGGCTGACAATCGCCACAACCTGCGCGACGTGGCGGCCATGGCCAACGCGGTCTTTCCGGGGGCGGGGCCGTTCTGGGGAAACGGCGCGAAGGCGGAGGTGCCGGGCCTGAGCCGGACAAAGCCAGCGCTGCCGCCCGGCCTGGCCGCCCATCGCACGACCGAAGCCGCGGCCCGGGCGGCAGGTGCGAGGCCCAAGACCGTCTGGCAACTGGCCGGGGCGGGGTCGGTGGGCGCGCAGGCGCTGGTGGGCCTGCCGGTGCTGCACCGGCTGCGGCGGGCCCATGGCGCGCAGTTGACGGTGTGGCCATTCGCTCCGCCGACCGCCCCGGTCGTGATGGCCGAGGTCTATCCGTCCCTGCTGGCCGATACCGTCGCTGCCGCATGTGCGCGTGACCCTGCCCTCGTGCGGGACGCGGCACAGGTGCGGTTGCTGGCGGCGGCGCTGCTGCGGCTGTCGCGGTCGGGCGGGTTGGGGCTGCTCTTCGACCAGCACCACGGGCAGGCGCCGCGCGAGGGCTGGATCCTCGGCGTCGGCGCGGAGGCCACGTTGCGCGGCGCGGTCCCGGCGCTCGACGCGGATGACGGGACCATACCGGTCGACGCGGCGCACGGGCGCATGCGCACGGCGCTGCGGCCCGTGACGGGGGTGGAAGATTACGCCACCCAAGCGGCGACGGGCCGTGTGCTTGCCCGGACCGTGACCGCGCGTCGCGCCCATCCCGCGCAGGACAACGCGGCGGTCGATGGCTACGGCTTCGGCCATGCCGCGACCGGGGCGGGGGCGCAGCGCCTGCCGCTGGTGGCGGGGCGCGCGGCGGCGGGGCGACCCTTCGCCGAGATCGTGCCGCAGGGTGCCGCGTTGCGGGTGCTGACCGGCGCCCTACTGCCAGGTGGCGTGGACACGGTCCTGCCGGACGAGGACGTCGCGGTCGATGGCGCAGAAGTGGCCTTCGACGGGCCGGTGACGCGCGGTGCCAACATCCGGCAGGCGGGGGAGGACATGGCAGCGGGTGCGCCCGCCCTGCCCGAAGGGCACCAGCTGCGCGCACCGGACCTGGCACTGTTGACCGCGCTGGGGGTGGCCACGGTGCCGGTGCGGCGGCGGCTGCGGGTGGGCGTGCTGTCCACGGGCGACGAAGTCGTGCCGGACCCGGACCGCCCCGCCGTCCCGCACGCGGTCTGGGATGCGAACCGCCCCATGCTGCTGTCGCTCGTGGCGGGCTGGGGGCATGCGGCAGTGGATCTCGGCCATGCGGCCGACGATGCGTCGGAAATCGCCGCGCGGCTCGACGACGGTGCGGCGCGCTGCGACGCGATCCTGACATCGGGCGGGGCGTCGGCGGGGGACGAGGATCACCTTGCCGCCATCCTGCGCGCGCGGGGGCGGCTGTCGGTCCGGCGGGTCGCGCTGAAGCCGGGCCGACCCTTCCTGTTCGGCGCGTGGCGCGACGTGCCAGTGCTGGGCCTGCCGGGAAACCCGGTCGCCGCCTTGGTCTGCGCGCTGGTCTTCGGACACCCGGCGCTGTCCATGCTGGCAGGGTCGGGCTGGCCGGAGCCTGCGGGGTTCGCTGTCCCCGCCGCTTTCGCGCGCGACAAGGCGGCGGGACGGCGCGAGTTTCTGCGCGCGCGGCTGAACGCGGGCGGTGCGGCAGAGGTGTTCGCGGGCGAAGGATCGGGCCGGATCAGCGGGCTGGCCTGGGCCACGGGGCTGGTCGATCTGCCCGAGGGCGCTTGCCGTATCCGCCCCGGCGACCCGGTGCGTTTCCTGCCCTATGCATCCTTCGGGGTCTGAACGGCGTCAGCCCCGGCGGATCAGGTAGACCCGGCCATCGCCATCCGGTGTGGCCGACAGAAGGTCATGCCCGGCCTCGGCGCAGAAATGCGCCATGTCCACCACGGCCGCCGGGTCGGTCGCCCGCACGCGCAGGACGGCCCCGGGCACCATCGCGTTCAGGCGTTTGCGCGCGCGCAGCACGGGAAGCGGGCAGAGCAGGCCCGAGGTGTCGATGTCCGCGTCGAATGGGGTGTCGGTCATCCTCGGGGTATACGGCGCGCCGCATGGCGGGCGCAACGGCGCGCAACGAAACCGGGCCGGGGAATACTCCCCGGCCCATTACTCGTCACTGAACAGGCGCTGACGTCAATCGTCGTCGTCATCCCCGTCATCGTCATCCCCGTCATCGTCGTCGTCGCCACCACGGTCGTCGTCATCATCATCATCGTCGTCGTCGTCGCGGTCATCGTCGTCATTATCATCCCGGTCGTCGCGGTCGCCGCGTGCTTCGTTGCGCCAGCCGCGTGCCTCGGCGGTGTCGATGCTGTCGCGCACCTCCTGTGCCGCGCGGGACAGGAAGTTGCGCACCGGGTCATCCGCCAGCGCCAGCGTCGGGGCGCAAAGCGTGGTGGTGGCGAGCAGGCAAAGGGTCAGTCGGGTCATTGCTCCATCTCCTTGATCGGCGGCGCGCCCGTGTGCGGTGCGCCGATGCAAGGGTAACGGACCCGAGGGCGGTCTATTCCGTCCGGGTGGAATTTTCCGGGGGCGGGGTCGGCGCCGGGCTGTCGCCCGGCGCGCCCGCGGTCCAGACCTGCGGGGACGGTGCGCAATGCCCGGCGGCGGACAGCAGCCCGTGGCCGAACACGGGGTCCCGCCCCGGTGTGCCGAGGTCGCGCGCCGTTTCGACAAGCCGCGCGCGCAGGTCGTCCGCGTCGAGGTCGGGCGCGCCCGCCTTCAGCCGGGCCAGGGCGGCGGTCACGAAGGGCACGGCGAAGGAGGTGCCGGTCTTGGGGCGCAGGCCGCTGATCGAGGCGGCGGTCCAGACCTCCACGCCGGGCGCGGCGATATCGACATGGTCGCCCTGCTGTGCCCGGCGATAGATGCGGGCGTCGGCATCCACCGCCGTCACCGCGATCACCGGGTCGTAGGCGCCGGGATAGGCCGGTGGCGCGCCCGGACCGTCATTGCCGACCGCCGCCGCGAGCACCATGCCGCGCCCGGCCAGCCGGGACACCGCGTCCTCCAAAAGCGCGTTGGGCGGCCCCGCGATGCTGAGATTGACCACGTCGACCCGCGCGTCCGCCAGTTCCGATAGGCCGCGCAGCACCGCCACCACATCGGCGCGTTCGTCGCGGCCTGCCTGGTGGAACGCGTCGACGGCGATCAGCGCGGTGCCCGGCAGCAGCCCCGCAAGCCCGGTCGCGGGATCGCCCACCAGAAGCGCCGCGACGGCGGTGCCGTGGGCCGGAGTCGCTGGGGGGCTGTCTTCCGCGGCGGTGCGCAGCGTGGCGATGGGCGTCGCGGCCAGCGCGGGGTGGTCCACGTTCACCGCCGTGTCGATCATGCCGATGCGGGCAACGGGTGCGCAGGATGCGGGCGCCGGCCAGTCCACCTGCCGCAGCGCCACGCAGCCGTCGCCGCGGCAAGGCGCAGGGGTGTCCGCGGCCTCGGGCCGGTAGAAATGGTTGAAATCTGCGCCTGCGCCGCTGGGCAGGGCGGCCACCCGTGCCCGCGCCGTGGCGAGATCGAGACCGGGCGCGATCCCGAGCCGGTGCAGGGTGACGCCGAGCCCCCCGAGCGTGGCGGTCTCGCGCGCCGTGAAGCCTTCGGCGATCAGGCTGGAAAGGTCGTCCGGGGCGAGATCGAAGGCCACGATCTCGTCCGGTGCCGCGTCGGCGAGCACGGGACGCTGCGGCGGTCTTGGTGCGGATTGCGGCGCGCGGGGCGTGCGCGGCGCAATCCGCGTCGGCGAGCACGGGACGCTGCGGCGGTCTTGGTGCGGATTGCGGCGCGCGGGGCGT
>NZ_QDFI01000029.1 GCF_003254465.1 Meridianimarinicoccus zhengii | reverse complement strand
GGCAGGCCGTCGGCCATGTGTGCGACCTGTTCACCGATGAAGAGTGCAACAACTTCTTCAAAGCGGCGGGGTACCAAGCCGATTAAACGCGACATGCTCTAACTCCCATATTCCCTTGGGAGAAACGCTGGCAGATTTAAGCTTTCCATCTTTGCGGAGCTTTGTCGCCCCCCAATTGATATCGTACTGCCAAGTATAGAAGAGGTCACCGGCAGCGCGAAGTTGGGTTTCGTAGTTGTCGAAGACATATTTGAAGACATCAACACGCCGACACGACCCGCCGCTTGCCTGTATGGCCTCGATGATCCACGGCAAGAGGATATCTCTGGAACTCATTTCTAGTGCCCCAGGATCTGGCTCAGGAACAGCTTGGTCCGGTCGCTCTGGGGGTCGTTGAAGAACGGCTCCGGTTCGTTCTGTTCGACGATCTGCCCCTGATCCATGAAGATCACGCGGTTCGCCACCTTGCGGGCGAAGCCCATCTCGTGGGTCACGCAGAGCATGGTCATTCCGTCTTCGGCCAGCGCGATCATCGTGTCGAGCACTTCCTTGATCATCTCGGGATCGAGCGCCGAGGTCGGTTCGTCGAACAGCATGATCTTGGGCCGCATGCACAGGCTCCGAGCGATAGCAACACGCTGCTGCTGGCCACCCGACAACTGGCCTGGATACTTGTCCGCCTGTTCGGGGATCTTCACCTTCTCGAGGAAATGCATCGCCGTCGCCTCGGCTTCCTTCTTGGGCGTCTTGCGCACCCAGATCGGCGCCAGCGTGCAGTTTTCCAGGATCGTCAGATGCGGGAACAGGTTGAAATGCTGAAAGCACATCCCGACCTCGGACCGGATCTTGTCGATGTTCTTGAGGTCCGAAGACAACCGCGTGCCGTCCACGGTGATGGCGCCCTGCTGGTGTTCCTCCAGCGCGTTGATGCAGCGGATCAGGGTGGACTTGCCCGATCCGGACGGGCCGCAGATCACGATCCGCTCGCCGCGATAGACGGTCAGGTTGATATCGCGCAGCACGTGGAACGCGCCGTACCACTTGTTCATGCCCTGGATGTCGATGGCGACCTCGTCCGAGATGGCCATTGCCTTGGGCGGTGCTGCGGCGGGATCGGTCTGGATGCTCGTATCGGTCATGGGGTCCCCTGAACTCAGCGGTGATCGGTGGCGAGCTTCCGCTCGAGATATTGCGAGTATTGCGAGATGCCGTAGGTGAAGACGAAGAACAGCAGGCCGGCAAAGGCATAGAGTTCCCAATAGACCCCGAACCAGTCGGTCGAGGACAGGATCGGCCCCTTGATCATGCCCAGCATGTCGAACATCGAGATGATCGACACCAGCGTCGTGTCCTTGAAAAGGCCGATCGCGATGTTCACGATGGACGGGATCGAGATCTTGAGCGCCTGCGGCAGGATGATCAGCCGCATGGATTGCCAGTAGTCGAGGCCGAGGCTGTTCGCCGCCTCATACTGCCCTTTCGGCAACGCCGCGAGCCCGCCGCGGATCGCCTCGGCCATGTAGGCGGCGGCGAACAGCGTGATCATGATGATGACCCGCAGGATGAGGTCGAAATTCGTTCCCGGCGGCAGGAAATAGGCCAGCATCACCGACGCCACGAACAGCAGGGTGATCAGCGGCACGCCGCGGATGAATTCGATGAACAGCACGCAGATGCCCTTGATGATCGGCAGGTTGGATTGACGCCCCAGCGCCAGCGCGATCCCCAGTGGCAGCGACAGCGCGATGCAGGTTGTCCCGAGGATGAAGTTGATCATGAACCCGCCGATCTCGCCGCTTTCCACCGGCGCAAGCTGCAATGGCACCACTGCCGACAGACCCGCCACAAGAGGGCCCGACAGGAACATCCAGAACACGAAAGCCGTCACGATGCCCGCCGCCAGCGCCCCGGCGGCGCTCCGCCACTCCAGCCGCTTGTAGACCATAGCCCCCGCGACCAGCCCCGCCAGCGCCATGACGGAAACCCACAGCGACCCACCCCAGATCAGCCAATAGGCGATGAACGGGAACAGCCCGGTGAACCACAGCATCTTGCGCGGCAATTCGATGAACAGGAGCGGCGCAAGCGCCACGAACAGCATGATGAACGCGATCCCGGCACGACCGTAATGTTCCGACGGGTAGTTGCCGAACAGAAGCTGCGGCCAGCGTTCGGCGATCACGGCAAAGCAGCCGCCGGTGGCCCCCTCCAGCTGTTCACGACAGTCGCGGATCGAGTCCGCCGACCAGACGCCGTTCAGAAGCCAGGGCCCGATCTGCATGGCCAGCCAGACCAGCGCATAACCCGCGACCAGCGTCATCACCGTGTTGCCCGGCGAGCTGAACAGGTTCTCGCGCAGCCAGCGGGCAATTCCGCTCTGGGCCATGGGCGGGGCCTTCGCGGGAAGGGGGTCATGCCGGACGAAAGGCTTGATGCGCGCGGAAGATTTTGACGCCGTGCTCATCTCAGCGCTCCTTCAGCTTCACGGCGTTGTTGTAGAGGTTCATGATCCCGGCGATGGACAGCGAGATGATGAGGTAGAACAGCATCAGGAGCAGGATCGCTTCGAAGCTGCGCCCGGTCTGGTTCAGCGTGATCCCGCCCAGCGTGCCCGTGATATCCATGTATCCCACCGCCGCCGCGAGGGACGTGTTCTTGGTCAGGTTGAGGTATTGCGAGATCAGAGGCGGGATGATGACCCGCAAAGCCTGCGGCAGGATCACCAGCCGCATGATCCGTCCCGGGCGCATCCCCAGCGCCGCCGCGGCCTCGGTCTGGCCCTTGCTCACGGCCATGATGCCCGCGCGCACGTTTTCCGCGATGAACGCACCTGTGTAAAGCGCAAGCGCAAACCACAGGCCGATGAGCGATCCGAAGACCTGCACCCCGCCCTGGAAGTTGAACCCGCGCAATTCAGGGTATTCGATCCCGATGGGGCGCCCGAGGAGGAAAAATGCCAGCAGCGTCGGCACGAACAGCAGCGCCAGCGACAGCGGCAGCACTGGCGTTTCCTGCCCGGTGTCGAACAGCCGCTTGATGGCGTATCGGCGCAGCGCGAAGATGCTCAGGATGGACAGCAGAAACACGGCGACGACGATGGCCGATCCCGGCTCCCACAGCGGGCGCGGGATATAGACGCCGCGATTGGTGAAGGCGATCGCCCCCATGACCATGCTCGCCGCCGGGTCTTCGCCACGAAAGGCATTGGGTGCCGGCAGCGCGTTCGACATCACCGAGAAGATGATGAGAATCCAGATCAGCACGGGCACGTTGCGGAAAATTTCCACATAGCCCGACATCAGCTTCGCCACTAGCCAGTTCTTCGACAGCCGGGCGACGCCCACGAAGACGCCGAGGATGGTGGCTGTCACACAACCAAGGAACGCCACCAGCAGCGTGTTCAGGATGCCGACGAAGGCCGCGCGCAGGTGGGTGTCGGTGCTGACGAAGGGGATCAACTTCTGGTTGATGTCATACCCGGCCTGTTCGCCGAGGAAGCCATAGGAAATGTTCTGCCCCAGCGCCGCGAGGTTCTGCGCGGCGTTCCACGCCATCCAGCCGAACAGCAGCACGAAGGCGAAGAACGCGATGATCTGGAAGGTGATGCCGCGATACCGGGTATCGGTGATCAGCATCTCCAGCCGGAACACCGGCTGGCTCGGATCGGTGGCTGAGGTCATGTGATGGGTTCCTGTCCGCAGGCGGACGCATGGCCGGGGCCGGACGGTCCGGCGCAGCGAAAAGGGCGGCCCGCGCATCGCAGGCCGCCCCGGTCAGGTCAGCGGAAGGGCGGTGCGTAGAGCAGCCCGCCCTCGGTCCACTGGGCGTTCAGACCGCGGGACAGCCCGATGGGTGTGCTTGTCCCGATATGACGTTCGAAGATCTCGCCGTAGTTGCCGCCGGCCTTGATCGCGTTCAGCGCCCAGTCGTCGGACAGGCCGAGCATCGCGCCCAGACTGCCTTCAGTGCCCAGAAGCCGGTTGATTTCTGGGTTGTCGGTGCCCTGTGCCAGTTCATCGATATTGGCCGAGGTGACGCCCAGTTCCTCGGCCGCGATCAGCGCGTTGAGGGTCCAGCGGACGACGTCGCCCCATTCGTTGTCGCCATGGCGCACCAGCGGGCCAAGCGGTTCCTTCGAGATGATCTCGGGCAGGATCACATGCGCCGACGGGTCTTCGAACGCGGCACGCGTGGCAGCCAGACCCGATGCGTCCGTCGTGTAGACGTCGCAGGTTCCGGCCAGATACTGCTGCTGCGCCTCGGACGCGGTTGTGATCGGCACGGGCTGATAGGTCATCCCGTTGACGCGGAAGAAATCCGCGAGGTTCAGTTCGGTCGTCGTGCCCGCCTGGATGCACACGGTGGCCGTGTCGAGTTCCAGCGCAGAGGTGACCGCCAGCGCCGCAGGCACCATGAAACCCTGGCCGTCGTAATAGTTGATGCCGGCGAATTCGAGCTTCAGGTCAACGTCGCGCGAGAACGTCCAGGTGGTGTTCCGTGCCAGCATGTCGATATCGCCAGAGTTCAGCACCTCGAACCGGACCTGGTTGGTGGTCGGCGTGAAGTTCACCGCCGACGGATCGCCCAGCACGGCCGCGGCCACTGCGCGGCAGACCGCAACGTCGAAGCCCTGCCACTCGCCATTCGAATCCTGCGACGCGAACCCGACCAGACCGGTGCTGATGCCGCAGTTCAAGGCACCGCGGTCCTGCACGGCTGCCAATGTCTGGGCGGACGCGGCGGCCCCCGCAAGTCCTGCGGCGGCTACAGCGCCTAGCAACACGGTTTTTTTCATGTCTTCATTTCCCCTGATGGTCCACTTGGTGGATCCCGGACGACAGCGTGCCGTGCCGGTTTTCATTATTCGGTGCCTCCGGAAGATAGCGCCGCTGCAAACTTGGGCAAAAGCACAGGGGGGCGTCAAGTCGAACCGCCCGGAAAAACCGACCGAAATACCGAAGGATTGCCGAACTTCTGCCCGAATGGCGCAAAAATGGGCGGCGCGGGGGCGGCGGATGCCCACACGGCGCAAGAATCTTCCGGCCTTGCTTAGGGTCGGCGCCATGGGCGCGCCGTGGGTACGGATCAGGCCGTGTGGCGCAATGCGTGGAAACGTGCAGCATCGGCGAAGGCTGCCGCGCGCAGCGCGGCGATCTCGGCCGCGTCCTCGTCATGGCCCCATTGTTCGGCTTGCCATGTCTCGTCGACCCGCGACAGCGCCCAGAGCGTTTCGACCGGGTGCAATCCCGCCAGCACCGCCAGCCCGATCACGAGCGACCCGGACAGCGCGACAAGGTCATGGCAAGGCGCGAGATCGAACGCATCCAGCCCGTGGACTTTCGCGGACAGCGTGCGCAGGCTTTTCTCGGGCTGGGGCACGAAGATCACGCCCGTCCCGACGGCAAGGGGCGCATCAAGCGCATCCCGCGCCCAGTCGAGCAACGGATCCCACGCCGCCGCCTGCCGCGAGACAAGTTCCGGCGGACCTTCGGCGCGGTAGCAGAGCAGGTCGCTTTCGCCGTAGGCGGCGATGATCCCGGCGATCTCGGTGTGCTGCGGTCCCGCGGTATCGATGGCCGAATTGGCGATCCGAGTCAGCGGCATGGTGTTCGGGTCGATCACCTCTGCCTGCGCATCCCATTCATCGGCAATAGCGCGGGCGAGCGGCCGCGACGGGACGACAAGCGGCTGTTTCGCCGGGGTCCTGACCGGGCGCCCGTCCAGCGCGATCCCGAAGCCCGCCGAGGCGGCCACCGGGTTGGCGCTATCCCAGAACCGGCGCTGTTTCCATTCGCTCATGGCTGCCATCCTTCTTCCGGGTCGAACGGATCGGCGGGCACATCGGCGGGATGCCAGTCGAACCCCGCCCATGTGCGCGCCATGTGATCGGGAAGCGGAGCGGTAATGACGAGCCGTGCGCCCGTGACCGGGTGGTCGATGGCGATCTGGCGGGCATGAAGGTGCAGCTTGCGCGAGATTTCCCCGCCCAGCTGCGCGCCCCAGCCATCGCCCTGGTTTTCCTGCCCCGACCCGCCATACTTGCCGTCACCGATGATCGGGTGGCCCAGTTCCGCCATATGCGCGCGCAGCTGGTGCGTGCGGCCCGTGACGGGCACCAGCGCCACCCAGGCGCAGCGTTTGGCCAGCGCCGACAGCACAGCGTAATCGGTGACGGCCCGCTTCGCGCCCTCTGTCGCCTCGACGTCGTTCGGATGCACACAGCGCATCTTCTCGTTCTCGCCGCCGCGCCCGTGGCCCGGCGCCTTCACCAGCCCCCAGCGCACCGTTCCCATGCGCGGGTGGGGCACCCCGGCGACGGCGGCCCAATAGATCTTGCGGGTCGACCGGGAGCGGAACGCCTTGGTCAATGCACTTGCCGCCGCCACGGTGCGCGCCAAGAGCAGCACGCCCGACGTGTCCTTGTCGAGCCGGTGGACCAGCCGGGGCTTTTCCGCGTGATTCCCCTGCAACGCGACCGCCAATGCATCGACATGCCGGCCGCCCTGCCCGCTGCCGCCCTGGCTGGGCAGGCCCGGCGGCTTGTTCAGGGCGATGATGTGGTCGTCGCGGAAGATGACCGCGTCGCGGATCATCGCCGCGTCCTTGTCGGAAATCCTCGGCCCGCGAACGGGCGCAGGTGCGGCGACATCGGGCAGCGGCGGGATCCGCACCTGCTGGCCGGGGCTGATGCGGCTCGCCGCCTTCACCCGTCCGCCATCGACGCGGATTTCGCCCTTGCGGCACAGTTTTTCCAGCCAGCCCTGGCTGACATGGGGGAAGTGCCGACGGAACCACCGGTCGAGCCTCTGGTCGGCCTCATCCGGGCCGACAGTCCGGGTCTGCACGCCACTCATGCCGTCACCGCACGGGCAAGGGCAAGACCGGCGACCAGCCCCGCCAGAGACAGAACGACGGACCCGCCGACATAACCTGCCGCCGCCCCGAGCGCCCCGCGTTCATAAAGCGTCACGGCATCGAGCGAGAAACTGGAAAAGGTGGTGAACCCCCCGAGCACGCCGACCGCGAGAAAGGGTGCGAAGCGCGTGCCCCCCAGATGCGCGAGCGTCACGATCAGCACGCCCATCAGGAACGATCCCGCCACGTTCACGGCAAGCGTGCCCCAAGGAAAGCCCGGCCCTGCCGCGCGCATCACCGCGACACCGGCAAGGTACCGCGCGGCAGCGCCGATGGCCCCGCCCGCCGCGACCTGCGCCACTGTCCAGACAGTCGTCATGGCCAGACCTTCATCAGCTGTCCCTTTCGCCTGCGCCGCCTTCGGCGCGCTTTGCCCGCAGGCGTTCGAAATACGCCAGACGCTTGCCGAGGTCACGTTCAAACCCGCGTTCGACAGGCTGGTAGAAGGCGGGCCGCGCCATGCCGTCGGGAAAATAGTCCTGCCCCGAGAACCCGTCCTCGGCGTCATGGTCATAGGCATAGCCCGCGCCGAAGCCCTGTTCCTTCATCAGCTTCGTGGGCGCGTTCAGGATATGGGCCGGCGGCGGGGCCGAACCGGTCTGCTTCGCCGCCGCCCGCGCGGCCTTGTACGCGACATATCCTGCGTTCGATTTCGGCGCGAGCGCCACGTAGATCACCGCCTGCGCGAGCGCCAGTTCGCCCTCGGGGCTGCCCATCCGTTCATAGCTTTCCCACGCATCGAGGCAGACGCGCTGCGCCTGCGGGTCGGCAAGGGCGATGTCCTCCACCGCCATGCGGGTCAGGCGACGGGCAAGGTAGCGCGGGTCCTCGCCGCCCTCCAGCATCCGGGCGAACCAGTAGAGTGCGGCGTCCGGGTCCGACCCGCGCACCGATTTGTGCAAGGCCGAGATCAGGTTGTAATGGGCATCGCCCGACTTGTCGTACTGTGCCGCGCGCCGCGCAAGCCGCGCGGTCAGCCCCGTCCGGTCCAGAGGTTCGGTCAGCCCCCAGCCCTGCACGGTTTCGACGAGGTTCAGCACCGCACGCCCGTCGCCATCGGCCATGTCGAGGAGCGCCGCGCGCGCATCCGGTTCCAGCGGCAACGGGCCACCCAAAGCTTCGGCCTTGTCCACCAGCGTCCCTAGCGCGGCATGGTCGAGCCGCGCCAGCATCACGACCTGCGCACGGCTCAGAAGGGCGGCGTTCAGCTCGAAGGACGGGTTTTCGGTTGTTGCCCCGACCAGCAGGATCGTCCCGTCCTCCATGTGCGGCAGGAAGCTGTCTTGCTGGGCGCGGTTGAAGCGGTGGATTTCATCCACGAACAGAAGCGTCCCCTGCCCGTTGCCGCGCCGCATCCTCGCGCCTTCGAATACCTTCTTCAGATCGGCCACGCCGGTGAAGATCGCGCTGACCTGCACGAAATGCAGGTCGGTTTCGGCCGCCAGCAGCCGCGCGATGGTGGTCTTGCCCACGCCGGGCGGACCCCAGAGAATGACCGAGCCTAGCCGCCCCCCCGCCAGCATCGCGCCCAGCGGACCGTCCGGGCCCAGAACCGCATCCTGCCCGATGACATCGGACAGCCGCGCCGGGCGCAGACGGTCTGCCAGCGGACGCTGACGGTCGTCGCCCTGCGGCAGGGCGGGATCGGCGGTGGTGAACAGGTCGGCCATGGGGGCAATCTACGCAGCGGATGGGGCAAAAGCAAAAGGGCCGGCGCGGTGGCCAGCCCTTCGGGATCGCGGTGCGGCGAGGATCAATCCTCGGCGTCGGCCTCGGCCTCCAGCCGTGCGCGGTCGCCGGCACCCTTGGCCGACGGGTCGCGATCCACGAATTCGATGATCGCCATGGGCGCCATGTCGCCATAGCGGAAACCGGCCTTCAGCACGCGGACATAGCCGCCCTGACGGTCCTTGTAGCGGGGGCCGAGCACGTCGAACAGCTTGGCGACGTAGGCGTCCTGCTTGAGCTGGCTGGCTGCGTGACGGCGCGCATGCAGGTCGCCGCGCTTGGCGAGCGTGATCATCTTCTCGATGATCGGGCGCAGTTCCTTGGCCTTGGGCAAGGTCGTCTTGATCTGTTCGTGTTCGATCAGGCTGCCGGCCATGTTGGCCCACAGGGCCTTGCGGTGTTCATGGGTGCGGTTGAGGCGGCGGTATCCGCGAGCGTGGCGCATGGGTCTTCTCCGATGTTGCCCTCTACGGGCGGTTTTGCTTTGTCCGGCAGCCGATGCGTGTCAGCCGCTCTCCTTGGGGCGTGGGCCCGGTCGTGTGGCGGTCTATCCCGCCCCTGAGGCCCCGGGTCAAGCCCGGGGCATCGGGTCGCGGTTTCAGAACTGGTCTTCGAACTTCTTGGCCAGGTCCTCGATGTTTTCCGGCGGCCAGTCCTCGACATCCATGCCCAGATGCAGGCCCATGCCCGACAGCACTTCCTTGATCTCGTTCAGCGACTTGCGGCCGAAGTTCGGGGTGCGCAGCATCTCCGCCTCGGTCTTCTGGATCAGGTCGCCGATATAGACGATGTTGTCGTTCTTCAGGCAGTTGGCCGAGCGCACGGACAACTCCAGCTCGTCCACCTTCTTCAGCAGCAGCGGGTTGAATTCGAGGCTGTCATCCTCGGCATCGCCGCGTGCCGGTTCCGGCTCGTCGAAGTTGACGAAGATCTGCAACTGGTCCTGAAGGATCCGCGCGCCGTAGGCCACTGCGTCGTCCGGCGTGACCGACCCGTCGGTTTCCAGCTTCAGCGTCAGCTTGTCATAGTCGAGAACCTGCCCTTCGCGGGTCGGCTGCACGTCATAACTGACCCGACGCACGGGGCTGTAGATCGCGTCGATCGGGATCAGGCCGATGGGCGCGTCCTCGGGCCGGTTCTTGTCGGCGGCGACATAGCCCTTGCCGGTGTTCACCGTCAGTTCCATGAACAGGTCCGCGCCGTCGTCGAGGTGACAGATCACGTGATCCTTGTTGAGAACCTCGATGCCCGTGGTTTCCGAAATGTCGCCCGCGGTCACGATGCCCGGCCCCTTGGCCGAGATCGACACCCGCTTGGGCCCTTCGACATCCATGCGCAGGGCCACGCCCTTGAGGTTCAGGACGATATCGGTCACATCCTCGCGAACGCCCGCCACCGACGAGAATTCGTGCAGCACGTTGTCGATCTGCACCGATGTGATGGCCGCGCCCTGCAGCGACGACATCAGCACACGCCGCAGCGCGTTGCCCATGGTCAGACCGAAGCCACGCTCCAGCGGCTCGGCAATGACGGTCGCCTGCCGCGCGGGATCGTTGCCCGGCTTGACCACCAACTGGGTGGGCTTGATAAGTTCTTGCCAATTCTTCTGGATCATGCCTGTCGCCTCCATGCTCGTTCGCGGCCCATGTCCCAAGCCGCAAACACCCGAGGATAAATGCCCCAAAGGGCCGCGCCCTGCAGGCACGGCCCCGTATTCCTTGCGGATTGTCAGACGCGGCGACGCTTGGGCGGGCGGCAGCCGTTATGCGCGATCGGCGTCACGTCGCGGATCGAGGTGATGTTGAACCCGACGGCCGCCAGCGCACGCAGCGCGCTTTCGCGACCGGAACCGGGGCCCTGGACCTCGACCTCGAGCGTCTTGACGCCGTGATCCTGCGCCTTGCGGCCCGCATCCTCGGCAGCAAGCTGCGCCGCGTACGGCGTCGACTTGCGCGAGCCCTTGAACCCCATGGTCCCGGCCGACGACCACGCAATCGCGTTGCCCTGTACGTCCGAGATCAGGATCTTGGTGTTGTTGAATGTCGAGTTCACATGCGCCACGCCAGCGGCGATGTTCTTGCGTTCTTTTTTCTTGCCGGCTGTGCGGCGGGTATCGCGTGCCATTGTCCTGCCCCCTTACTTCTTCTTGCCAGCGATGGCTTTGGCCGGGCCCTTGCGGGTGCGGGCATTGGTATGGGTACGCTGACCGCGCACGGGCAGGTTGCGGCGATGGCGCAGGCCGCGATAGCTGCCAAGATCCATCAGGCGCTTGATGTTCATCTGCACTTCACGGCGCAGGTCGCCTTCGACCGTGAAGTTCGCGTCGATATGCTCGCGGATCGCCAGCAGTTCGGCATCCGACAGGTCGTTCAGACGACGGCTTTCGGCAATGCCGGCGGCTTCGCAGATGCTCTTCGCCGCCGAGGGGCCGATGCCGTGGATATAGGTGAGTGCGATGGGGACCCGTTTCTGGGTCGGCAGGTTGATACCGGCAATACGTGCCAAGTCGTCCGTCCTTCTGTTGCGGTTCCGTAGTCCCAGAACCTTTTTTCACAACCGCGACCTGCGGGTCCGGCCAATTCGTCCCGGCGCGGCCACGGAGGGCCGACGGCTTGATTCTTGCGGGAAGTGTCGCGATAGAGGCAATCGCAAACAGCGTCAAGACCGATCAGCGCCACCTGTCAGGTATCGCCTCGGTCCCGGTGTTCGGCGTGATGCCGACATGCCATCGATAGCGGCGCGGACGGCGCTTGTCACGCCCCGCAACCGTTCCGCGCCGACGATCGTCGCGGACGCGTCTTCGTGAAGATGGGGCTACCCCGCGATGCGGCGCCGCGCGATACTGCGCGGCATGATCGACAAGCTGGACATGTTCATCGCCCTCGCCCGGGAACGGCATTTCGGGCGTGCGGCCGAAAGCCTCAACATCGCGCAACCGACGCTGTCGGCGGGCATCAAGCAACTGGAAGACCAGCTGGGCGTGCAACTGGTCTTTCGGGGCTCGCGCTTCGGCGGGCTGACACCCGAGGGCAAGGCCGCGCTCGTCTGGGCGCGCCGCATCGTCGCGGACACGAAGCAGTTGCGCGACGAAATGCGCGCGACTCGGCACGGGCTGTCCGGCACGGTCCGGCTCGCGGTGATCCCGACGGCGCAGACATGGGCCGCACGCCTCGCCACCGCCGTCACCCGGCAGCATCCGAAGCTGCAACTGGCGATCCTGTCGCGCACCTCGCGCGAGATCCTTCAGATGCTCGACGCGTTCGAGGTCGAGGCGGGGATCTCCTATCTCGACAACGAACCGCTTGGCGGACTGGACACCGTACCGCTCTATGCCGAGCGGTACATGCTGGTCTGCGCACGGGGGACACCATTGGCCGGCCGCGACAGGCTCGGCTGGGGGGAACTGGAGGGTGCCGCATTGGCCCTGCTGACGCCGGACATGCAAAACCGCCGGATCATAGACCATATCTTTGCCGACCATGGCGTGACCCCGCAGATACGGATCGAGTCGAATTCGATCATCGCGCTGGTGGCAAGCGTGGCGGCCGGACGTTGCGTTGCGATCATGCCCACCGATATCGCGCGGTTCCTGTCGGGGGGGAAGGATCTCGCCCTCGTGCCGCTCGACGACGGCGCGCGCGGGCACACGGTCGGGCTGGTTCTGCCACGGCGCGATCCGCCAAGCCCCGTGCTGTCGGCGCTGTTGGCCGAAGCACGAAAGATGTCCGATCCACTTTGATAGGTATATCCTATCGAACAACGAATCTTCGATATTGATTTCCGGTCATGCGCAGCGTCTGCTGGGACACAGCCAATTGGACCAGCCATGCACCAACACCAGACTGACCGCCCCGCCACTGGGCATGACGATGCCGGGATCGCGGCGGAAACCGCGCGGATCATCGCGGATCATGCGGATGTGGAGGGGCCGCTTCTGCCGATCCTGCACGCGGTGCAGGACAGGTTCGGGCACATCCCCGCCGCCGTGCATGACCCGATCGCCACGGCACTGAACATCACGCGGGCGGAACTGCACGGCGTGCTGTCCTTCTACCATGATTTCCGCGACCGGCCCGCTGGGCGCCATGTGCTGAAGATCTGCCGGGCCGAGGCGTGCCAGGCCATGGGTGGGGCAGCGCTGGCCGAGGACGTGCAGGCACTGCTCGGGCTGGACTGGCACGGCACGACCGCCGATGGGCGCGTGACGCTGGAACCTGTCTATTGCCTTGGGCTGTGTGCGTGCGCTCCCGCGGCGATGCTGGACGGACAGGTCATGGGAAGGGTCGATGCGGCGCGCATCGATGCGGCGCTGGAGGCTGACGCATGAAGATCCGGGTGCCCGTGGACAGCGCTGCCCGCGCGCTCGGGGCCGACGCAGTGGCCACCGCGCTTGTCCGCGCCGCAGAGGATCGCGGCCTGACGGTGGAAATCGTCCGCAACGGATCGCGTGGCATGGTCTGGCTGGAACCGCTGGTGGAAGTCGAGATCGATGGCATCCGCCACGGCTTCGGGCCCGCCGCTCCCGGCGATGCGGGACCGATCCTCGACGGCAATTGCGACAAGGCTCTGGGTCCGGTTGAGGATCTCGACTGGATGCGCCGCCAGACGCGGCTGACCTTTGCGCGCGTGGGCGTCATCGACCCGCTGTCCCTTGCGGACTACGAAGCCCATGGCGGCCTGGCGGGGCTGCGCCGCGCGCTCGCCATGACGGGGCAGGGCATCGTGGACGAGGTCAAGTCCAGTGGCCTGCGCGGGCGCGGCGGCGCGGGCTTCCCGACGGGCATCAAGTGGCAGACCGTGCACGACGCGGACGGGCCGCGGAAATACGTCGTCTGCAACGCCGACGAAGGCGACAGCGGCACCTTCGCCGACCGGATGCTGATGGAGGGCGATCCGTTCAGCCTGATCGAAGGCATGGTCATCGCAGGGCTGGGCGTGGGGGCGAACCGTGGCTTCGTCTACCTGCGCTCGGAATACCCCGATGCCATCGCGGTGATGCAGCGCGCCGTGGTGCTGGCGCGCAAGGCCGGGATGCTCGGGCCGGACGTGCTCGGATCGGGCTGCGCGTTCGACATGGAAATCCGCGTGGGTGCCGGCGCCTATGTCTGCGGCGAGGAAACTTCGCTTCTGAACTCGCTGGAAGGCAAGCGGGGCGTGGTCCGCGCCAAGCCGCCATTGCCCGCGCTTGAGGGGTTCATGGGACGCCCCACGGTCGTCAACAACGTGATCTCGCTGGCGACCGTGCCGGTGATCTTCGAACGCGGCGCACAAGCCTATGCCGATTTCGGCCTTGGCCGGTCGCGCGGCACCGTCACGCTGCAGATCGCGGGCAACGTGGCGCGCGGCGGGCTGTTCGAAACCGGCTTCGGCATACCGCTGGGCGAGGTCGTGAACGACCTTGCGGGCGGCACCGCGACGGGCCGACCGGTCAAGGCCGTGCAGGTGGGCGGACCGCTGGGGGCCTATTTCCCCGTGGCGCGCTTCGACACGCCGCTGGGATACGAGGAATGCGACGCCGCGGGCGGGCTGATCGGCCATGCCGGGATCGTGGTGTTCGACGACCGCGCCGACATGCTGGCCATGGCGCGCTTCGCCATGGAATTCTGCGCCGTGGAAAGCTGCGGGAAATGCACGCCCTGCCGGATCGGCGCGGTCCGCGGGGTCGAAACCATCGACCGGATCGCCGCGGGCGACGCAGCCGCCGAACCGCTGCTGCGCGACCTGTGCGAGACGATGCGCGACGGATCGCTTTGCGCGTTGGGGGGATTCACGCCCTACCCGGTGATGTCCGCATTGACCCATTTCCCCGACGACTTCGCCCGCGCGAAGGAGGCCGCGCAATGAGACACCGGATGGGCGCGTCATGGCCCGCCACACCCGCAAGACAGAATTTTAGAGTAAAATTCTGGACTCGCCGCGACTGTCGTCCGGAGAAAGGCACCCGCCCATGAAGGACTTCATCCTGCCCGCCGACGACCGCGACCTCGGCACGCCGGCGGCGGCCGGCGCGCCCGTCACGCTGACCATCGACGGGGTGGCAGTGACGGTGCCCGAGGGCACGTCGGTCATGCGCGCCGCGGCGATGGCGGACATCCCGGTGCCGAAGCTTTGCGCCACCGACAGCCTAGACGCGTTCGGGTCCTGCCGCCTGTGCGTGGTGGAGATCGAAGGCCGTCGCGGCACGCCCGCCTCCTGCACGACGCCGGTGGCCGAAGGCATGGTTGTCACCACCCAGAATGCCAAGCTGCAGAAACTGCGGCGCGGGGTGATGGAACTCTACATCTCCGACCACCCGCTCGACTGCCTGACCTGTTCGGCCAATGGCGATTGCGAATTGCAGGACATGGCCGGGGCCGTGGGCCTGCGCGACGTGCGCTACGCCGCGCCCGAAGGCGCCGGCCTCGCCAACCATTTCGCTCCGCGGGACACCAGCGGCGCGGCCAACCCGGAATGGCGGCCCAAGGACGACAGCAATCCTTATTTCAACTTCGATCCGGCGAAATGCATCGTCTGCTCGCGCTGCGTGCGCGCCTGCGAAGAGGTGCAGGGGACCTTCGCGCTGACCATCGAAGGGCGCGGTTTCGACAGCCGGGTGAAGGCGGGCGGTCCGGACGACGACTTCCTGACCTCCGACTGCGTCAGTTGCGGCGCCTGCGTGCAGGCCTGCCCGACCGCGACCCTGCAGGAGAAATCCGTGATCGAGATCGGCACGCCCGCGCGGTCGGTCGTGACCACCTGCGCCTATTGCGGTGTCGGATGTTCGTTCAAGGCGGAACTGCAAGGCGACCAACTGGTGCGAATGGTGCCATGGAAACACGGCAAGGCCAATCGCGGGCATAGCTGCGTGAAGGGGCGCTTTGCCTGGGGCTATGCCGCCCATCCCGACCGCATCCTGAACCCGATGATCCGCGACAGCATCGACGAACCCTGGCGCGAGGTGTCCTGGAACGAGGCACTTGGCTTCGCCGCCGACCGCCTGCGCGGCATCCAGGCCGACCATGGACGGAACGCCATCGGCGTCATCACCTCAAGCCGCTGCACGAACGAAGAAACCTTCCTCGTTCAGAAACTCGCCCGCGCTGTGTTCCGCAACAACAACACCGATACCTGCGCGCGCGTGTGCCATTCACCCACGGGTTACGGGCTGGGCCAGACCTTCGGCACGTCCGCCGGCACGCAGGACTTCGACAGCGTCGAACATACAGACGTCGTCATCGTCATCGGCGCGAACCCGACCGACGGTCACCCGGTCTTCGCCAGCCGGCTGAAGAAACGGCTGCGGGCGGGCGCGAAGCTGATCGTGATCGACCCGCGCCGGATCGACCTCGTGCGCTCGGCCCATGTGGCGGCGGCCCATCACCTGCCCCTGCGGCCCGGCACCAACGTCGCCGTGCTGACCGCGATGGCCCATGTCATCGTGACCGAGGGGCTTCAGGACCACGCCTTTATCGCCGGGCGCTGCGAGCCGGACGACTACGCGGCCTATGCCGAGTTCGTGGCCGACCCGCGCCATGCACCCGAGGCGGTGGAGGCGCAAACCGGCGTGCCCGCGGCAGACCTGCGCGCGGCAGCCCGCATGTTCGCGACCGGTGGGAACGGGGCGATCTATTACGGGCTTGGCGTGACCGAACACAGCCAAGGATCGACCACGGTCATGGCCATCGCCAACCTTGCCATGCTGACCGGCAATATCGGCCGGCCGGGCGTCGGCGTGAACCCGCTGCGCGGCCAGAACAACGTGCAGGGCGCGTGCGACATGGGCTCGTTCCCGCACGAACTGCCGGGCTACCGGCATGTGAAGAACGCCGATGTGCGCGCCGTGTTCGAGTCGGCATGGGGCGTGGAGATCGACCCGGAACCGGGCCTGCGCATTCCCAACATGCTCGACGCGGCGGTGGAGGGCACGTTCCGCGGAATTTACATCCAGGGCGAGGATATCCTGCAATCCGACCCCGATACCCGCCATGTCGCGGCGGGGCTTGCGGCGATGGATTGCGTGATCGTCCACGACCTTTTCCTGAACGAGACGGCGAATTACGCCCATGTCTTCCTGCCCGGATCGACCTTTCTGGAAAAGGACGGCACCTTCACCAATGCCGAGCGGCGGATCAACCGTGTGCGCCGGGTCATGGCACCCCGCAACGGATTTGCTGACTGGGAGGTCACGCAAGCGCTCGCCAATGCCATGGGCGCGGAGTGGGATTA
The DNA here is from genome assembly GCF_003254465.1 of Meridianimarinicoccus zhengii. GTDB lineage: Bacteria > Pseudomonadota > Alphaproteobacteria > Rhodobacterales > Rhodobacteraceae > Meridianimarinicoccus > Meridianimarinicoccus zhengii. Next base: position 32,895 of record NZ_QDFI01000029.1, on the reverse strand, counting down.
CACACACCCTGACCAGATCATGGCCGAGATCGCGGCGACCACGCCCAGCTTCGCAGGCGTCACCTATGATCTGCTGGACCGGCTGGGATCGGTGCAATGGCCGTGCAACGACGACCATCCCGAAGGCACGCCGCTGATGCATGTGGATCAGTTCATGCGCGGCAAGGGGCGGTTCATCGTCACCGAGTATATCGCGACCGAGGAACGCAGCGGCCCGCGCTTTCCGCTTCTGCTGACCACGGGGCGCATTCTCAGCCAGTACAACGTGGGCGCCCAGACCCGGCGCACCGCGAACACGGTCTGGCACGGCGAGGACCGGCTGGAAATCCACCCTCACGATGCCGAACAGCGCGGCATCCGCGACGGCGACTGGGTGCGCGTGGCCTCGCGCGCCGGGGAAACGGCGCTGCGCGCGCAGATCACCGACCGAGTCGGGCCGGGCGTGGTCTATACGACCTTCCACCACCCGGACACGCAGGCCAACGTGGTGACGACCGATCATTCCGACTGGGCCACCAACTGCCCCGAATACAAGGTGACGGCGGTGCAGGTCAGCCCCTCCAACGGCCCGACCGGATGGCAGCGGGAATATGCGGACCAGTCGGCCCGCGCGCGGCGCGTGCTGCCGGCGGCGGAGTGACCGCCATGGCCGGTACCGCCGCGACCAGCCGCAGCGTGCCGGGCCGCGCCATCCGCGCGGATGGCAGCGTGCGGGCCCATCGCACCCTGCCGCAGGAGGTGCCGCTGGCGGTCGTCTGCAATGGCACGACACTGGCGGTGATGATGGCGACGCCTGCGGATATCCGGGATTTCGCCACGGGCTTCGCGTTGACCGAAGGGGTGATCTCCGATCCGTCGGAGATCGAAGATTACGATCAGGCCCATCACCCGCAGGGCATCGAGGCGCGGTTGTGGCTGCGCGGCGACCGCGCGGCGGCGCTGGCCGCGCGGCGCCGCTTCATGGCCGGGCCGGTGGGCTGCGGGCTGTGCGGGATCGACAGTCTGGAACAGGCGGCGCGCCCCCTGCCCGCTGTCGGCGGCGGGGACCTGCGGCTGACGCGGGACGACGTGGCACGGGCCGGGGACGACCTGCGCACGCACCAGCCGCTACATGACCGCACGCATGCCGCCCATGCCGCCGGGTTCCTGGTGCCCGGCCACGGCGTCGTGGCGGCGCGAGAGGATGTGGGACGGCACAACGCGCTCGACAAGCTGATCGGTGCGCTTGCGCGGGACGGGATCGACCCGGCGACCGGGGCCTTCGTGCTCACATCACGCCTGTCGGTGGAATTGGTCCAGAAATGCGCCATTGCTGGGTGTCCCGTTCTGATCGCCGTGTCGGCACCCACGGCGCAGGCCGTTGAACTTGCGGCAGGCGCAGGCATCACCGTGGCCGCATTCGCGCGCGGCAGCGGGTTCGAGATCTACGCCCATCCCCACCGCATCGACCCTGAGGTGCCCCATGTCGCCTGACAAGCTGATCCGCATGGCTAACCAAATCGCCGGGTTCTTCAAGACCCAGCCGGGCGACGTTGCGGCAGAACACGTGGCGGCCCATATCCGCGACTACTGGGACCCACGCATGCGCGCGCAACTGCGCGACCACGTGGCCGCGGGCGGCGACGGGCTCGACGCGGCCGTCATCGCGGCGGCGCAGAAGGTCTGACCCAGGCCACCGCGCGTTCCCGCTTTGCAACCGCCGCGACAGGTCCTAGTGTCGGCGCGCGCGGGCCCCGGACCTGCGTACATGGCAGGACCAAGGGGGATGCGTGGCCCATATCATCGTGATCGGCAACGAAAAGGGCGGCTCCGGCAAGTCCACGACGACCATGCATCTGGCGACCGCGCTGGCGCGGATGGGATACCGCGTGGGGGGGCTGGACCTTGACCTGCGGCAGCGGTCATTCGGGCGCTATGCCGAGAACCGGGAGGCGTTCTGCCGCCGCGAGGGGCTGCACCTGCCGATGCCGCGCTACCTTCCGCTGCCCGAGATTGACGCGGCTGCGGTGCCCGACGGGCAGAACGCTTACGACCTGCGGCTCGACGCGGCGATCAACGAACTGGAACCGGCATCGGATTTCCTGCTGATCGACTGCCCCGGCAGCCACACGCGGCTGAGCCAGCTCGCTCATTCCATGGCCGACACGCTGGTCACGCCGCTTAACGACAGTTTCATCGATTTCGACCTGCTGGCGCGCCACGACCCCGACAGCGGGCGCATCACGGGCCCGTCGGTCTATGCGGAAATGGTCTGGAACGCGCGGCAGTTGCGCGCGCAGGCGGGGCTGAAGCCCATCGACTGGCTGGTGATCCGCAACCGGATGGGCCGCCAGCAGATGCACAACAAGAAACGTGTGGGCGACGCCTTGTCGGACCTGTCGAAACGGATCGGGTTCCGCGTGGCGCCCGGCTTTGCCGAGCGGGTGATCTTTCGCGAGCTTTTCCCGCGCGGGCTGACGCTCCTGGACCTCCGCGACACCGGGGGCGGCAGCCTGAGCCTGTCGAACATCGCGGCCCGGCAGGAACTGCGCGATCTCGTGAACGCGCTGAACCTGCCGGGCGTCCGCGCGGATTTCTAGGGATGCAAGGGGGCCGCTGGCCGCCTTTTGGCGCAGGGCACCAATTCGCCCAGGGTATATCTGGACAGAAGACGGAAGCGGCGCGTCAGTAGAGCGTGCCGTTGCGCGAAGCCAGCACGGCCACGGCGCGCGTAGTCCGGAATTGCGCCAGCGCGATCAGCAGGATGGATGTCATCGGGACCGCGATGATCGCCCCCGGCAGCCCCCAGAGCGACGCCCACAGCACAAGGGCCAGCAGCACCGTGAGCGGGCTGAGATTCATCGACCGGCTCATCACGCGCGGCTCCAGCCAGTTGCCGACATAGACCTGCGCCGCGGTCAGCAGGATCAGCGCGACGAAGGTCAGGCGCAGGCTGCCCGTGGTCAGGATCACGTAGACCAGCACGACGCCCACCCCCAGCATGGACCCCACATAGGGGATGTAGTTGAACAGGCCGATCAGGAACGCCCAGAAAGCCGCGTTCTCGATCCCCATGACCTTCATCAGCACCCAGGATATCAGGGCGACGATCACGTTGATCAGCGTCTTGGTGGAAAGGTAAGTCACAATCTGGCGGTTGATCCGCTGGAAGATTGCCACCGCCGCGCCCCGGTTCCCGGTATCCGGTAGCACAAGGTCGATCTTGCGCCCAAGCGGCGCACGCTCTGCCACCATGAAGACCATGTAGGTCGCGATCAGCACGGTATAGCCACTGGCGGAGGCAAGCGTGGACAGCAGGTCCAGCGACAGCCCCGGCAGGTCGAGCCGTTCCAGCAGCGCCGCGCGCAGCGCATCGGGTTCCATCGTCTCGCCATAGCCGAACCAGGGCGCAGCCCGCTCGATCAGCGCCAGCAATCCGTCCTGCACGGCAAGCTCGCTGCGGGCGATGTCGCGCAGGTTGGCCACGATCATCAGGCTGATCCCGGTCAGCGCAAGGGCGAACAGCGTCAGAACCACGACATAGGCCAGCCAGACCGGCAGCCGGCGTCCCATCGGCAGTGACAGCAGCCCGTGCACCGCACCGACGAGGACATAGGTCAGCATGATCGCCACGACGACCGGCAGGATTACCGTCTTGCCGACGACAAGAAGCCAGCCGAGCGCAAGCGTGAGCGCAGTGACATGGACGGCGTCGCGCAGGGTCATGACCGCTGCAATCCGCTCAGGCGTCGCGGACCACGAAGACCGAACAGTCGGAATGGCGCACCACGCGGCTGGCATTCGGCCCGAGCAGATAGTCCCGCAGCGCCGGGCGGTGCGAGCCGATGACGATCAGCGCGGCCCCGTCCACGCGGGCGACGCGCAGCACCTCTTCGTAGACCGTGCCGGTGCTGACGATGTGGCGCGTTTGCGCGTTCAGCTCCGCACCCAGGACAGCTTCGCATAGTTCCCCGAGCGCCTTGCGCGCTTCCGCGACCGCGTGTTCGTGATAGTCGGCCTTGAAATAGCTTCCCACCATGGACGTGCCGAAATCTGGCAGCACGGTCATGACGTCGAGCCGGGCCTGGTCAAGTTCGGCCAGCTGGGCGGCCCTGCGCAGCACGGGGGTTTCATGTGCGGGTTGGCTGACGTCGAGGGCGCAAAGAACGATACCGGTCATGCTGTGGCTTCCTGTTCACGTCCTGACCGCGCGTTCTGCAGGAAGGCCACGCCCCCCAGCAACAGCAGCGCCGGTATCCAGACAAGTTCCTTGGGCAACTGGTCCGCGGGCATCTTGACCTCGGCCAGCGTCACCGGAGCGTCGCCATAGAAATCGAACTCGCTCAGTTTCTCCGAAAAGGGCGTGCCGAACATCGGTTCGTCCATCGCCATGATCTCGCCGTCCGGCATGAAGGACAGGCCAAGCTGGCCCAGCCTGTCGGCCCCGCTGGCGCCTTCGCCCTCGACGGGCAAGGCGAGCGTCCGTTCCCGCGGCGTGCCGGTCATGAAATCCGGCCCGCGAACGATGACGCGCACGGTTCCGCCGGGTTGCGCCCGCCCCAGCGCCTCCTCGATCTGGGTGGGTGGCACGTTCTCGAAAGGCGGCGTGATGCGGTCCATGAAGAAATCGGGCCGGAACAGCGCGAAGGCGACCAGCACCAGCACGACGCTTTCCACGATGTTCGACTTGGTCAGGAAGTAACCCATGGTGCCCGCCGTGAACACGAGGATCGCGACGGTGGCCACGATGAACACCACGATCCCCTGCACCAGCCCCACATCGATCAGCAGGAGATCCGTATTGAAGATGAACATGAAGGGCAGGATGATCGTGCGCAGGCTGTAGAAGAACGCCACGAACCCGGTGCGGATGGCATCCCCCCCGGACACTGCGGCGGCGGCGAAGCTCGCCAGTCCCACCGGTGGTGTGACGTCCGCCATGATCCCGAAGTAGAACACGAACAGGTGCACCGCGATCAGCGGCACGATAAGCCCGGACTGCGCCCCCAGTTCCACCACGACCGCCGCCATGAGCGAACTGACAACGATGTAGTTGGCCGTCGTCGGCAGGCCCATCCCGAGGATCAGCGACAGGATGCCGACGAAGACCAGCATCGCGACAAGGTTTCCGCCGGACACGAATTCCACCAGGTCGGCCATCACCTGCCCGATGCCTGTCAGCGTCACGGTCCCCACGATCACCCCGGCGGTCGCCGTCGCCAGCCCGATGCCGATCATGTTGCGCGCGCCGGTGATCATGCCGGAAATCAGGTCCAGCACACCGGCCGTCGTGGCCGATCCGATCTGGCCTTCGCCGCGGAACATCGCCTTCAGCGGGCGCTGCGTCAGCAGGATGCCGAACAGAAGGAACGTGGCCCAGAAGGCCGACAGGCCCGGCGATTTCTGCTCGATCATCAGGAAGTAGACCAGAACGATGATCGGAAGAAGGTAATAGAGGCCGGACTTGTAGATCTCGCCTACGACGGGCAGTTCCACTTCCTCGGCATTAGGATCGTCGGGTTCGAGGTCCGGCACGCCGGAGGCGAGCCACAGCAGCCCCACATAGGCCGCGAAGACCAGCGCCGCGAGGACCCAGCCAGCGCCCTCGGGCACCAGCGCCACGATCCAGCCGACCGGATACTGCACACCGTAACACAGCGCGGCGAAGCCCGCGAAGAACGCCGCCATGCCGCCGATGGTGCGCCCCATGCTGACGACCCGGTTCCCCAGCGTCGGCATGTTGCGCTTCACCGCTTCGAGATGCACGATGTAGACGAGCGCGATATAGCTGATCGACGCGGGAAGGAAGGCGTGGGTGATGACCTGAACATAGGAAATCCCCACGTATTCCACCATCAGGAAGGCAGCGGCGCCCATCACCGGCGGCATGATCTGGCCGTTCACCGAACTGGCGACCTCGACCGATCCAGCCTGTTCCTTGGTGAACCCCACCCGTTTCATCAGCGGGATGGTGAATGTGCCGGTGGTCACGACGTTGGCAATGGACGAGCCCGAGATCAGCCCGGTGGCCGCAGAGCCGACGACTGCCGCCTTGGCGGGACCACCGCGCAGGTGGCCGAGCGCGCCGAATGCCATCTTGATGAAGTAATTGCCCGCACCAGCCTTGTCCAAAAGGGCACCGAACAGCACGAACAGGAACACGAAGCGGGTGGAGACGCCGAGCGCGATGCCGAACACGCCCTCGGACGTGATCCACATGTGGCTCATGGCCTTTTGCAGGCTCGCGCCGTTCCACTGGATGACATCGGGCACCCAGGGCGCCGAGCCGAAGAAGACATAGGCAAGAAAGATCGTGGCGATGATCGCCATGGCGGGGCCGAGCGCGCGGCGCGCGGCCTCGAACAGCAGAAGAAGCCCGGCCAGCGCGAACCACTTGTCCATGTCATCGGCCAACCCGCCGCTCTGCACGATCTTGTCGTAGAAGAAGTATCCGTACAGCGCGAGAAACGCACCGATGCCCGCCATCGCCCAGTCCTGGACGGGGATATAGTGACGGGGGCTCGATTTCAGCGCGGGATAGGCGAGGAATGCGAGGAAGATCGCGAAAGCCAGGTGGATCTGGCGCGAATTGTTGATCAGATCGCCGGGCAGAAGCTGGTTCGACAGGGGCGACGCCAGCACGACCTGGAAGATCGACCAGACCAACGCGATCGCAGCGATCAGGATCGCGATATTCCCACCCGGATCGCGCGATCCGGCGTCGCTTGCGTTGACGAGTTCCTGAAGCTCTGCCTCGGAAAGACCGCTATTCTTGTCGCTCGCCATCGCCGATCCCCTTGCCGACCATATGAAAAACCGGGGGCGCTGTGGCCCCCGGTCCGGTTCGTGTCAGTCCATCAGACCGGCTTCGCGGTAGTACCGCACGGCGCCATCATGGAGCGGCGCGGAAAGCCCGTCGCGCACCATTTCTTCCTTCTTCAGGTTGGCGAAAGCCGGGTGCAGCTGGGTGAACGCCTCGAAATTCTCGAAGACCGAGCTGACAAGCGTATAGACCGTATCCTCGGGCACGTCGGTGGAGGTCACGAAGGTCGCGCCGACGCCGAAGGTCGTCACGTCTTCCGGGTTGCCGCGATACATGCCGCCGGGGATCGTCGCCACGCGGTAGAACGCGTTGTCCGCCACAAGCTGCTCGACCACCGGGCCGGCCACGTTCACGAGAACGCTGTCGCAGGCCGTGGTCGCTTCCTGGATGGACCCCGAGGGGTGACCGACGGTGTAGACCATCGCGTCGATCTGATTGTCGCACAGGGCCGCCGACTGTTCCGCCGGGCGCAGTTCGGTCGCGAGTTCGAAGTCGTCCGTGGTCCAGCCATAGGCCTCCAGGAGAACTTCCATCGTGCCGCGCTGGCCCGAACCGGGGTTGCCGATATTGACCCGCTTGCCTTTCAGATCCTCGAAATTCACGATACCCGCATCGGCACGCGCCACCACGGTGAAGGGTTCGGGATGGACCGAAAACACCGCCCGAAGACCTTCGAACGGGCCGGCATCGCTGAAGGACGAGGTGCCGTTATACGCGTGGTACTGCCAGTCGGACTGGGCGACGCCGAATTCCAGTTCGCCCGCGCGGATGGTGTTGAGGTTGTAGACGGAGCCGCCGGTGGATTCCACCGAGCAGCGCAGCCCATGTTCCCGGCGCCCCTGGTTCACGAGACGGCAGATCGCGCCGCCGGTGGGGTAATAGACCCCGGTCACGCCACCGGTGCCGATGGTGAAGAATTCCTGCGCCTGCGCAACGGGTGCGGCCATGGCCCCCATCGCGATCCCGACTGCAGCCAGCTTGAAGTGGTTCAGCATCCTGTTCTCCCCTGTTGATGCATGTTTCACGGCGCGCCCGACGGCGCCGCGTTGTGCCTTCATGCAATCCCCTGTGGCGCGGCTTGTCAACTCGTCGCACCCGATCCCTGCAATTGACCTGAGCCGACGCAGGCCGCACCACGGCGATGGCGCGAAACCGCGCTTATTCAGCGAGGTGGCACGCCACGCGGGCATTCCCGAGCCTGCGCATTTCGGGGCGCTCCGCGCGGCAGCGGTCCACCGCGATGGGGCAGCGCGGATGAAAGGCACAACCCGGCGGCGGGTTGATCGGGTCGGGGATCTCGCCCTTCGGGGGTTCCACCTCGCGGCCGAAGGCATCCATCCGCGGGGCGGCGGCGAACAGCATCCGCGTGTAGGGATGGCGCGGATTGTCGAACAGCGCCTCGGCCGGGGCTTCCTCCACCAGCCGGCCCAGATACAGCACGCCGATCGTGTCGGCCATGTGGCGCACCACCGTCAGGTCGTGGCTGATGAACAGGTAGGTCAGCCCGAATTCGTCCTTCAGGTCGGACATCAGGTTCAGCACCTGCGCCTGCACCGACACGTCGAGCGCCGATGTCGGCTCGTCGCACACGATCAGCTTGGGGTTCGCCGCGAGCGCCCGCGCGATGCAGATGCGCTGCCGCTGTCCGCCGGAAAATTCGTGCGGGTATTTTCCCGCGTCCCGCGCCGCGAGTCCGACCTGTTCCAGCAGACGCTCGGCCAGACCTGACGCATCCCCGCCGCGCGCGGTCACGGGCTCCGCGATGATGTCGCGCACCCGCCATCGGGGGTTCAAGCTGGCATAGGGGTCCTGGAATATCATCTGGATTTCCGACCGGGCTGCGGCGATACGGGCAGGGTCGCGTTCCGTGGCCAGATCGGTGTCGCGGATCAACACCGACCCGTCCGACGGCGGCAGAAGCCCCACAATCATTTTGCCGATGGTGGACTTGCCCGACCCGCTTTCGCCGACCAGCGCATAGACACCCTTTTCGGGGATATCGAAGCTCACGTCCGACACGGCGGTCAGCAGCGCGCGCGGCAGCCGTTCCAGCACCCGGTTGAGCCACGGTTTCGACACGTCGAACACGCGGGTCAGGTTGCGGACGCGGACCAGTGCCGGGGATTCTGTATCCTTCATGCGGTCACGTCCTCGGCCACGGTCAGCGGATAGTGGCAGGCGGCCCGCGCGTCGGGCGCGCGGACGGGCGGCGGGTCAATGTCGCAGCCGGGGCCGCGCCGCGGGCAACGCGGGTGGAACGCGCAGCCCGGCGGCATCGCATCCAGCCGTGGCATGGCACCGGGGATCTGCGTGAGCCGCGCCTGCCCCTGCGACGCGCCGGGGGTCGAGCCCATCAGCCCCGCCGTGTAGGGATGGCGCGGGTGCTGGATCACGTCAGCCACCGGCCCGATCTCGGCCAGCCGTCCGGCATACATGACCGCCACGCGGTCTGCCGCCTCGGCGATCACGCCCATGTCGTGGGTGACAAGCATCACCGCCGTGCCCCGTTCGCGGCACAGCCGCTTCAGCAGCACGATGATCTGCGCCTGCACGCTGACATCGAGCGCGGTCGTGGGCTCGTCCGCGATCACCAGATCCGGTTCGGCACAGAGCGCCAGCGCGATCACCACCCGTTGCCGCATGCCGCCGGAAAACGCGTGCGGATAGCTGTCGACCCGGTCGCGCGCGGCGGGGATGCCCACCTCCTCCAAGGCCGCGATGGCGCGTTCCCGTGCCTCCGCCCGGCTGACGGGAAGGTGTTCCAGGATCGTCTCGGCGATCTGGTCGCCCACGGTCAGAAGCGGGTTGAGGCTGGTGAGCGGGTCCTGGAACACCATCCCGATCCGCTTGCCGCGCAGCTTGCGCAAGCCCTCGGGCGGCAGGTTGTCGATCCGCGCGCCGTTCAGCCAGACCTCCCCGCCCGTGATCCGCGCGGGGCGGTTCAGCAGGCCGATGACCGCGTTGCCCGCCATGGACTTGCCCGCGCCGGACTCACCCACGACGCCAAGTATCTCCCCCGCCACGATGTCGTAGCTGACACTGTCCACGGGGCGCAGCACGCCGTGGCGGGTCGGTATCTCGACGGTGAGGTTGCGGAGGGAAAGGACCGGCGCCATCACCGCAGCCTCGGGTTCAGCGCGTCGCGCAGCCAGTCGCCCAGCAGGTTCACCGCCAGCGCGAGCGCCAGCAAGGTCGCCGCCGGAAACAGGAGGATCCACCACTCGCCCGAGAACAGGAACCCCTGCCCGATCCGGATCAGCGTGCCGAGGCTGGGTTGCGTGGGCGGCGCGCCGATGCCGAGGAAGCTCAGCGTTGCCTCGGCGATGATCGCCAGCGCCAGCGAAATCGTGGCGATCACCAGCACGGGCGACAGCACGTTGGGCAGGATATGGCGCAGCATGATCGCGCCCGACCCCCGCCCGATCAGCCGCGCGGCGGCGACGTAATCGCGGCTTTTCTCCACCAGTGTCGCGCCGCGCACGACGCGGGCGAACTGCACCCAGTCCGACAGGCCGATGGCGAGGATCAGCACCCAGATCGCCACCTCGTTGCGCAACTCGGGCGGCGTGATGCCCTTGGCGACCCCGAAGATCAGCATGGCGACGAGGATCGCCGGAAAGGTCAGCTGCACGTCGGCCACGCGCATGATGATCGTGTCGACCCAGCCGCCCAGATATCCCGCCAGCAGCCCCAGCGTGATGCCCAGCACCATCGCCAGCGCCACCGCCATGAACCCCACGAACAGCGATATCCGCAGCCCGAAAAGGATCGTGGAGAACACGTCGCGGCCCTGGTCGTCCGTACCCAGCCAGAACGTGTCGCCGGTGAAGGCGTTGGGCTCCATCGGCGGCGTGAACCCGTTCATCAGGTTCAGCGTGCCGGGATCGAACGGGTCGTAGGGTGCGATCAAGGGCGCGAACACCGCTGCCAGCACCATGAGCGTGACGACGACCAGCGACACGACAGCCACCGGCGCATGGCGGAAAGACCAGACGATATCGCTGTCCCATGCCTTGCGCAGACGGCCGGGGGCGGCGGGCGCGGGCGTGCCGGTTCGCGGCAGATCGGCCATGTCAGTGCCCCCGTGCGCTATCGCCGCGCAACCGCGGATCGACCATGACATACAGAAGATCCACGATCAGGTTGATGCCCACGAACATGACCGAGATCAGCATCAGGTAAGCGGCCATCACGGGGATATCGACGAACTGGATCGCGTTGATGAACAGCAGCCCCACGCCGGGCCACTGGAACACGGTTTCGGTGATGATGGCGAAGGCGATGATGGACCCAAGCTGAAGCCCCGTCACCGTGATGACCGGCACCATGGTGTTCTTCAGCGCGTGGCGGAAATGCACGGCCCGGTCGCGCAACCCGCGGGCGCGGGCGAAGCGGATGTAGTCGGTGCGCAGCACCTCCAGCATCTCGGACCGCACGAGCCGCATGATGAGCGTCATCTGGTACAGCCCGAGCGTGATCGACGGCAGGATCAGCGCCTGCAGCCCGCTTGGCGTCAGGAACCCGGTGGTCCAGCCGCCAAGGTCCACGACCTCCCCGCGGCCGAAACTGGGCAACCAGCCCAGTTCCACCGAAAACAGGTATATGAGAAGGATCCCGATCAGGAAGGTCGGCAGCGACACGCCGATCAGCGACAGGGTCATGATCGCATTGGCCGCGAACCCGTCACGCCGGATCGCCGTGAACACGCCCAGCCCGATCCCGAAGCTTAATGCCAGCACGCCCGACACGGCGGCCAGTTCCAGCGTCGCGGGCGCGCGCTCCATGAGGATCTCGGCCACTGGCCGCCCTTGCCGATAGGACATCCCGAAATTGCCCTGCACCGCCTGCCCGAGAAACTTGGCGTATTGCACCACGAACGGCTCGTTCAAGCCCAGCGTTTCGCGCAGGCGCTCCACATCGGCCTGCGTGCGTTCCTGCCCCAGCATGTTGTCGATCGGATCGCCCACGAAGCGGAACAGCGAAAAGGCGACCAGCCCGACCACCAGCAGCACGATGGCCGACTGGAAGATCCGGCGCAGGATATAGGCAAGCATGGGTGACCCCTTCGGGCACGCGCCGGCGCGCGGGGACAGCCCCCGCGCCGGCGCGGATGGCGGATCAGTTCAGTGCGATATACTTGATCTTCGGCTGATCCTCGGGATCGACCTCGATCGCCACGTTGCTGGCCACACCCCAGTTCAGAACCTGGTGATGGATCGGCAGATAGATGGTTTCCGCCTGCACGACCTCCCAGATCGCCGCGATGGTGTCGTTGCGCGCATCAAGATCGGTTTCCGACGCCAGCGACTGGATCATCGCGTCCAGTTCCGGGTTGGAATAGCCCGTGGCATTCCAGGACCCGCGATCCCCTTCCGCCGAATGCACGAGGAAGTTGAAGATGTACTCGCTGTCATAGGTCGGCACACCCCAGCCCAGCATGTAGAAATTCGTGGTCCGGTTCGAGATCAGCGGGAAGAACTGCGCCTTGGGCATCGCTTCGAGATTCACGGTGACGCCGATCTGCGCCATCATGCCCACGACCGCCTGACAGATGCCTTCGTCGTTGATGTAGCGGTCGTTCGGGCAGTCGAGCTGCACCGAGAACCCGTCGCCATAGCCCGCTTCCTCCATAAGCGCCTTGGCGGCCGCGACATCCGTGCTGGTCGCGTCAAGTTCGGCCGTCCAGCCGTTGACGAAGGGCGGCGCGATCATCCCGGCAGGCTGGCTCTGGCCGCGCATCACGACCTGCTTGATGGCATCGCGGTTGATCGCCATGTTCATCGCCTGCCGCACACGGGCGTCGGCGAAGGGATTGGCGCCCTCGACGGAGTCGGTCTCGATATCCGCGGCACCCATGTTCATCCCGAAGAAGATCGTGCGGTTCTGCGGTGCCGTGCGCACGTCCAGCCCGTCGGTCCCGGCCACGCGGCCCAGATCCTGCACCGGCATGTCCTGGATGATGTCGACCTCACCGGACAGAAGTGCGGCCACGCGGGTCGCGGCGTTCTGGATCGGGGTATAGACGATCTCGGTCACGTCGAGCGGGAACTGGTCCATGCCCCAGTACTCCTCGAACCGCGTCATCACGGTGCGCACGTCCGGCTCCCGGCTGTTCAGAACGTAAGGCCCGGTGCCGTTGGCGTTGCGCGCGGCGAAGGTTTCCTCCCCGCCTTCGTAATCCTGCACCTCGACCGCGTCGTTCGCGCGGGCCCAGTCCTCGTCGATGATGAACAGGTTCGTCAGGTTGCTGGGCAGGATCGGGTTCGGCCCGTCGGTGACGAATTCCACGGTCAGCGGGTCGGGCGCGCGAACCTCGACGATGGAGGTCAGCAGCTCCTTCATGTCGCTGTCCTCAGTCTGGGCGCGCTCGATCGAGAACACCACGTCCGATGCATCGAAGGCGGCCCCATCATGGAAGGTCACGCCTTCGCGCAGATTGAACACCCATACGTTGGGATCGTCCGGCGACGGGGCCCAATCGGTCGCCAGTGCCGGTTCGAACGCGCCGGTCATGTCGCGGATCAGGAGCGGTTCATAGATCTGGTGCGCGATCGTGTGAGTCGGCCCTTCGTTCTGGGCATGCGGGTCCAGCGTGAGGCTGTCGCCCGCCCGCGCCCAGCGGAGCGTTTCGGCCTGCGCAAAGGGCGCCATCGCCGTGGTGGCCAGCAGCGTGGCTGTCAGAAGTCCGGTTGTCCGGGTCATTGTGGTTGTCTCCCTGATGTCTTGTCGCATTGGCGTCATGATTGCCGGCGATGGGACCGTCGCGCAACCTTTCCGTTACGACGTCAGCCTTCGGCCTCGGTGCCTGCCCGTTCCACGGGCGTCTCGCGCAGTTCGTCAGCCGAAGGCGCAAGCCCATAAGGCGCCACGAGCCGCCAGACATGGGCGGGCACCATGTTCTTGATCCGCGCGGGATGGGTGCGGCGAAGGTGCAGCACCGTCTCGGCCGCCTTCATCTCCACCCGTGCGCGCGCGAATTCCAGCCCCCGAGGACCGATGCGCGGTTGCAGCCACGCCACGATGGGGCGCAGCCAACCGGGCATACGGCGCAGCGGCATCCCCCCCGCTGCGCGTTCCGTGTTGGCAATGAACCCCTTCACGGCCCCGGCGCGGCTGCCGCGCGTGGTCGGGTTCGACAGCACGACGTCTGACCCAAGCGCAGCCAATGCATCGGCCCCGCGCGCGTTACGGGCGATCACCCATTGCTGCCCATCCCCGCCCATGTAGCCCACGGTGATGTCCGCGAGCCGGTTCGTGTAATCCACGCAGGTCTTGCAGGTCAGCGGAAAGAAATCCGCGGGCAGGTCGGATATGGGCAACTTCAGGAACGGGATGAGGCGCGGCGCGCGCCCGTCGTCGAAGCGCAGCTCCACCCGGTAATCGTGGCGGAACTCCAGGTAGCTGATCGTGTCGGGCCGGTCGTCGAGCAGGGCGAGGAACTCGTGGAACCGCGCGGTCGTCGTGTTGTCGGAACAGGGCGTGCCGATCACCGTGATCGCGTCGAAGCCAAGCTCCGACTCCAGCGCGCGCAGGGCATAGACCTGGCAGGGGATTCCGATCACCGCGATGCGCCGGTGCCCGGCGTCACGGGCCGGTTCTAGCATGGCCAGCAGCGGCGCATAGCCCATGCGCATGCCCCGGCAGGCCGCCAGCGCCGACGGGTCGGTCACGATCACCGCACGCGGAGCCCAGCGGTCGTCCGGGTCCGGCGCCACGGTCAGCACGGCGTCGACCGCGCCCGTTTCCAGCAGCCGTGCCGCCAGCGCCGTGGTCAGCCCGGTCCATTGCGCGCCCGCGGCAGGCGGGTCGAGCCGCGCGCGGTGCATGGCATGGATCACGCCGAAGAACGGCTCTTCGCCCGCGCCGCCCGCGGCCCGGCCATGGACGGCCCGTTCCAGCGCGGGATAGTCCGGCGCGATGAACTGGCAGGCCCGCCCGCAGGCCTTGCCGTCGCCCATCCGCGACACCCCGCAATCGGTGCACAGGCCCGGGCGCGCGGCCCCGCCGGGGGTAGGGCTTGTCAGTCCGGGGATGGGGCCTGCGTCCTTCATGCGTCCTGCGTAGACTGCTTGGGGCGCCCGCGTCCAGCGGCGGGCTGTCTCAGGCCCGGATCAGGCACCTATCAGGCGGGACGGCTGCGTAGGAACAGGAACAGCGGCAGACCGCAGCTTACCCCGATGCAGAACGTGGCCGGGATCGCCACGAGATTGACCCATGTGCGCCTCTGGACGCATTCCGCCACGATCCACACCGTCAGCGCGATGGCCGCGATGGTCAGATCCCATGTCAGGCCGGTGGTGCTGTCGTTGACATACCACGCGTCGATCAGGCCGCCCAAGCCGCCGGGATTGTTCGCCATGTGGCTGACGAACCAGTACATCGGGTGGATCGCCCCCCAGATGGCAAGGGCAAGGTAGGTCAGGCGCAGGGCGGTCATCGCAGGCTCCAAGCTGTGGCGCGGATTGCGCCGGGAAATCCATGGCGGCGACCGGGACCGGATCGCTCCGGCATACCGCTACCGCCTCACGGACCCTCCGATGTAGCCCGATCCGCCGATCACGACACCGGACTGAGGGGCGGGCGCCGGTTCCGGGCGGGTGGGCGCACCGTCGAGCCCGCATCCCGCGAGCCACAGCGCGGCGACAAAGGCGACGACACGGCTCACAGGCCCAGCCCCACGCGCCACCAGCTGCCGCTGCCGACACCCACGCGCAGCGGGCCCGCACCGACGCTGGCGCTCACGCCGCCCGTGCCCACGGTGACCGCGGCCGGACCGGCCTTGACCACGTCGGCCTCGGCATAGGGCCCCGAGGTGGACATGCCGGCGCGGGCGCGTCCCGTGTCGGTCTCCACGCCCGCGCGCGCCTCGGCACCGCTCGATCCGACCGACACTTCACCGTCCGGGTTCGCGCCGGCACAGCCCGCGAGAGCCGCGCAGGTCAGCAGCGCAGTCACAGCGCGCAGGGCCTTGCGATATCCCGTCATCCCAACCGCTCCTTCCAGTCGGTGATCCGCGCGCGTACCTGTGCGGGCGCGGTGCCGCCATGGCTCGTGCGGGATGCGACCGAGTTGTGCACGCCCAACACGTCGAACACCCCCACGGTGATGCCCGTATGCACGGACTGCATGTCGTCAATCGTCAGGTCCGGCAGGTCCACGCCCCGCGCCTCGGCCATCGCCACCAGCGTGCCGGTGACGTGATGTGCGTCGCGGAACGGCAGCCCCGCCTCGCGCACCAGCCAGTCAGCAAGGTCCGTCGCGGTCGAGAAACCCGCCGAGGCCGCGGCTTCCAGCGCCGCGCGGTTCGCCGTCAGGTCCGACACCATCCCGGTCATCGCCGCCAGCGACAGCATCAGCGTGTCGGCGGCGTCGAAGACCTGTTCCTTGTCCTCCTGCATGTCCTTGGAATAGGCCAGCGGCAGCCCCTTCATCACCGTCAGCAGCGCCACCAGAGCGCCGGTGATGCGCCCGATCTTGGCGCGGATCAGCTCGGCGGCATCGGGGTTCTTCTTCTGCGGCATGATGCTGGACCCGGTCGAGAACCGGTCCGACAGCGTCACGAACCGGAACTGCGCCGAGGACCAGATCACTAACTCCTCTGCCAGCCGCGACAGGTGCACTGAACAGATCGCCGCAGCCGAAAGAAATTCCAGCGCGAAGTCCCGGTCCGACACGGCATCGAGACTGTTGTCCATGGGCTTGTCGAACCCGAGCGCTGTCGCCGTCGCGTGGCGGTCGATGGGAAACCCGGTGCCCGCCAGCGCCGCCGCCCCGAGCGGACATTCGTTCATCCGCGCGCGTGCATCGCGGAACCGGCCCGCATCGCGGGCGAACATCTCCACATAGGCCAGCATGTGATGGCCCCACGTCACCGGCTGCGCGGTCTGCAGATGGGTGAAGCCGGGCATGACCCAGTCCGCACCGGCCTCTGCCTGCGCCAGCAGCGCGCGCTGCAGCGCCTCCAGCCCCTCGACCGCCCCATCGCACTGGTCGCGCACCCAAAGCCGGAAATCCGTTGCCACCTGGTCGTTGCGCGACCGGGCCGTGTGCAGCCGCCCCGCCGCCGCGCCGATGAGATCCCGCAACCGTGCCTCCACGTTCATGTGGATGTCTTCGAGCGCGGCGGAAAACACGAACTGGCCGCCATCGATCTCGGCCTTCACCCGGTTCAGCCCGTCCGCGATGGCATCGGCGTCGGCGCGCGTGATGATCCCCTGCGCGGCCAGCATCGCGGCATGGGCTTTCGATCCCGCGATATCCTGATCGGCCAGCCGCTTGTCGAACCCGATGGACGCATTGATCGCCTCCATGATCGCGTCGGGTCCGGCGCTGAACCGTCCGCCCCACATCGCGTTGCTGCCGCTATCCTTGCCCATGTGCCGTTCCCCGGTATCCCGGCGCAGCCTGACCCGCACCTTCGGCCCCGTCCATAGACCTCGCACGGCGCCCGCGCAAACGGGTTCACATCTGCGACAGCTTCGCCGCGTTTCCTTGACCCGTCGCCTCGCCCCGGCCACTTCCGGTGCAGCCCGGAGGACCACATGACCCGACTGATTGCATTTGTTGCCCTTTGCCTGTCCGCCCTGCCCGCGTTCGCGGACCCTGCCGCATGGGCCACGCTCCGCGAGGGCGACATGCGCAAGCTTGTCATCCACGACAGCCCGCGCCCGGTCGATGCCGCGCCGTTCAAGGCGGCCGACGGCGGTGAGATCACGCTCGACGCCTATCGCGGGCAGGTGGTTGTCCTGAATTTCTGGGCGACGTGGTGCCCCCCGTGCCGCAAGGAAATGCCGATGCTCGATGCGCTCAACCGCGACATGGGCGGCGACGACTTTCAGGTGGTGACCGTGGCAACGGGGCGCAATTCCCCCGCGGCCATGACGCGTTTCTTCGACGAGGCGCAAATCGACACCCTGCCGCTGCACAACGATCCGACCATGGCGATGGCGCGCGGGATGGGGGTGCTGGGCCTGCCGGTCACCCTGATCCTCGACCGCGAAGGGCAGGAGATCGCCCGAATGCAGGGGGAGGCGACCTGGGACGGCGACAGCGCACGCGCCCTTCTGTCCGCAATCATCGAGGACACGCGGTGACACGCCGCGCAACGGTTGCGAAGTCGGCGAGAATTTGCCACGATTCGCGCAATCTCCCGCCGAATGGATGACGCCGCGATGATCTTCCGCCTTGCCGCCGCTTCTGTCCTTGTCGTCAGCCTTGCCGCACCGCTGCACGCCCGGGCCATCGAACAGGCCTGCGTCCGGTCAGAACGCGTGGGCGACGATTCGCGCCTGTGCACCTGCATCCAGCGGATCGCCGACCAGTTGCTGACCCCGCGCGACCAGCGGCTTGCTGCAAGCTTTTTCCGCGACCCGCATCGGGCACAGGAAATCCGCATGTCGGACCGCGCGCAGGACGAACGGTTCTGGACCGTCTATCGCCAGTTCGGCGCGCTGGCCGAACAGTCCTGCAACTGACCCGTCACGCCCGCCCGAGCGCGCGCAGCACGCCCCGGCACCCGGCTTCGATCAGGTCAAGCGCGCCATCGAAATCGCCCGTGTTCCATGGGTCGGGCACAGCCGAGATACCGCAGCCGGGCACGTGGTCCAGAAGCCTGCGGACCGGGGTGGCGCTGCCGCGCGGGCGCAGACCCTCCACGTCGCGCAGGTTGGAATCGTCCATCACGAGGATCAGGTCGAACGCGTCGAAATCCGAAGCCGTGATGCGCCGCGCGCGTTGCCCGGTCAGGTCGAACCTGCGCCGCGCCCCGGCGTTCACAGCATCTTCGTGGGGCGGGCTGCCCAGGTGCCACGCGCCGGTGCCCGCGCTGTCCACGACCAGTCCGGGGTCCATGGCACGCAGCACGGCCTCTGCCATGGGCGACCGGCAGATATTTCCGAGACAGACGCACAGGATGCGCGGGCTGGCAGGGGCATGTTCCATATGCCACCCATACCGGGGCGGGCGAACGCGGAAAAGGGGGACGCCATGACGCGCATCGTGGTTCTGAGCGGCGCGGGCCTGTCCGCGGCCAGCGGTCTGGGCACGTTCCGCGATGCGGGCGGGCTGTGGTCGCAGTACGATCTGGAGGACGTGGCGACGCCGCAGGGCTTCGCCCGTAATCCGCGGCTGGTGCATGGTTTCTACAACGCGCGGCGGGCCAACTGCATCGCCGCGCGGCCGAACCTCGCCCACGAAGCGCTTGCGCGGCTGTCGCAGGTGCGCGGGACCGACGTCATGCTGGTGACGCAGAACATCGACGACTTGCTGGAGCGGGCAGGGGCACGCGGCATCGTGCACATGCATGGCGAACTGATGCGCGGGCTCTGCGGTGCCTGCGGACACCGCTGGGACGCACCGCCGGAGATGTCGCCCGACGATCCCTGCCCGGCTTGCGGCGCGGCGGCGACCCGGCCCGACGTGGTGTGGTTCGGTGAATTTCCATATCACATGGAGCGTATCGCCGACGCGCTGGCCGATTGCGACCTGTTCGTGTCCATCGGCACATCCGGCAGCGTCTATCCCGCGGCGGGTTTCGTGGCCGAGGCGGCGGCCATGGGCGCGCATACGCTGGAGTTGAACCTCGATCCGTCCGACACGTCCGCGATGTTTGCCGAACATCGCCACGGGCCCGCGGAAACGCTCGTGCCCGGCTGGGTGGACGCGATACTGGCAGGCTGATGCGCGCCGCCCCGTGCGAGGCGACGCCGCGCCGGGATCAGTTCCCGGTTGTCATACCATGGCCGTCTTGGCCGCCATGTTCCCCGTGCCCGCCGGGCATCCGGCTCAGGTCCACGGGCACCTCGATGGTCACGTCGCCCGCCTGCTCAAAGGTCAGGGTCAGCGGCACGGACGTGCCGTCCTCGAACGGGGTCGTGATCCCGAGAAACATCACATGGTCCCCGCCCCGCACCAGAGACCGTTCGCCGCCGGCCGGGAGGGACAGGCCCTCGTCCACATGGACCATGCGCATCACGCCGGCGTCGTCCTCGATATGGGTGTGCAGTTCCACCCGCGCCGCCACCGGGCTGCTGGCCGATACCAGCCGGTCATCCACGTCGCCGTGGTTGTGCAGCACCATGAACGCCGCGCCGGACACGGCGGACGGCCCGGACGCCCGGGCATACGGGTCATGCACCTCGATCACGCTCTGGGCGAACACGGCGGCGGGCATAGCCACGGCAAGCGCCACGGCCAGGAGGGTCGGTTTCATCATCGTCTGTTGTCCTTGATCTGGAATGTCGGTGTCGCGGATCAGGACGGGTGCGGCGGCCCCCGCGCCCTTGGGCCGACAACGGCGCGGGACCGCAAGGCCACGCCGGCCTGCGCAAAGGACAGGCGCCGGGCCGGGGCCGCGGCATGGGGGACCGGCGACGGGGCATCCACCGCGGCCAGAAGGGACATGACGCAGTCCGGGCAGACATGAACGGGACCGACCGGCTGGCCATCCGCGTCCACGGCGACACTGACAGGCCCGGTTCCGGTGCACAGCACGATGCTGCCCGCGGCCTTCGCCTGCCCGCGCATGGCGCCCGCATGGATCGCGGTCAGCGCGATCACCAGCGCCAGCAGGACGGACAGGAAGGGCGCGGAGCGGCGAACCATGCGCAGGTGTCTATCCCGGACCCTCAGGCCCGCCAAGACCTGCCCGGTGCGACCAGACGCGCACCATGCACCGCCCATGAAAAAGCCCCGCGTCTCCGCGGGGCCCAAGGTGTCCGTTCACCGGATCGTCGTTGAAAGGGTGACGCCGGGCCGCGCCCGGCGGATCGACGCGATCAGGCGGTGGCCGCCTGCGCCTTCGCGATCTCTTTCTTGATCTTCAGCGCACCTTCGGACAGGTCGGCATCCTTGGCCTTGGCCATGAACGCGTCGAACCCGCCGCGATGGTCGACCGAGCGCAGCGCCTTGGACGAGATGCGCAGCTTGAACGACCGGCCCAGCGTGTCGGAGATCAGCGTGACCTCCTGCAGATTCGGCAGAAAGCGGCGTTTGGTCTTGTTGTTGGCGTGGCTGACATTGTTGCCGACCATCGGGCCAATTCCGGTCAATTCGCAGCGGCGCGACATGGGCGTTCCTCGTGATCTCGACAAGCGGGGTCCGGGGCAGCCCCGAACGGGTGTTGTTCAAATGACAGGGGCGCCGACTTGCAGCGCCCTCGGGATGTGAGGGCTGGCTCTAGCGGCTGCTCCGGGGGGCGTCAAGCACTTTTGCGCCACGTCCCGCCCCGGCCAGCGTGTAAAGCCCAGCCGCCAGCACCACGGCACTGCCCAGCAGCGTGGCAGGCGACAGGTCTTCGCCGAACACGGCCACGCCTAGCCCTATCCCGAACAGAAGGCGGCTGTAGCGGAATGGCGTCACAACCGAAACATCGCCCACGCGCATGGCCGCTGTCAGCCCGCTATAGGCCGCGATGCCGATGGCGGTTCCCGCGGCCAGGTAGCCGAAGGCCCGCGCATCGGCCGGAACCGCGCCGCCCGTCCACGCCCAGAGCAGCGCACCCGTGGGCACCAGCACCACGAAGCCGCACAGGCCAAGCTGGCGATTCGACAGCACGCGCGGAGCGGCACGTGTGGCCAGATCGCGCGCGGCGAACCCCGCCATGCCGATCACCGCGAAGATCGACGACGGCACGAAGCTTCCCGGCGTCGGCTGCAGGATGACCATGACCCCCGCGAACCCGGCCAGAACCGCGCACCAGCGTCGCCAGCCGACCCGTTCGCCGAAGAAAACCGCAGCCCCCGCCACGACCACCAGCGGCGTCGCCTGCAGGATGGCGGTGGCCGCAGACAACGGCGTGAGCGCGATGGCCAGCGTGTACCCAAGCCGCCCCGTCACCTCGGCCACTGCACGCATCGCCACGCCCCGGCTGGCCATCGCCGGGTGCCACAGCGGCTCGCCCCGCGAGAGCGCCAGTACCGAAAAGCCCAGCGCGCCGCCCGCGCCGAACAGCATCAGCACCACGCCCACGGGCAGGGTGGCGGCGGCGGCCTTGAGAAACATGTCCTCGACGGCGAAGGCCGCCATGGCCGCCACCATCAGCGCCGCCCCACGCAGGTTGTCGGCGCGCGACGCGGCGACGGGCACGGCCCGCCCTGCACGCGCGGTCATCGCCCGAGCCAGTCGAGCATCCGCGCGGCGGCGATGCCGGGCAGCACCTCTCCCGCCGCGACCGTATCGCCCAGTTCGGCAAGCCGCGCGCGCGCCGCCGGATCGCCCGTGAGCCGCGCGAGCAGGCCCTGCCGGACCTCCTCCTCGAACCAGTAGCGCGCCTGCCCCGCGCGTCGGGCATTCCAGTGCCCATGCTCGCGCCGCCAGTCGGCAAGATCTCGCATCTCGGCCCAGGCCTCGGCGAGGCCCGTCTCGGCCACGGCGGACACCATCAACGCCTTGGGAAAGCCTGACGGGTCCTGCGGCCGCTTGCGCAGCAGCCGCAGCGCACCGGCGTAATCGGCACAGGTCCGCGTGGCGGTCGACAACAGTTCCCCATCCGCCTTGTTCACGACGATCATGTCCGCGATTTCCATGATGCCGCGCTTGACACCCTGCAATTCGTCACCGCCCGCGGGCGCCATCAGCAGCACGAACAGGTCGGCCATCTCGGCCACAACTGTTTCGGACTGCCCCACGCCCACGGTCTCGATCAGCACCAGGTCAAATCCCGCCGCCTCGCACAGCGCCACGGCCTCCCGCGACCGGCGCGCGACCCCGCCCAGCTGGGTCTGGCTCGGGGAGGGGCGGATGAACGCGTTCGGATCGCGGCTCAGCCGCTCCATCCGGGTCTTGTCTCCAAGGATCGATCCGCCGGAGCGCGCAGAGGACGGGTCCACCGCCAGCACCGCCACCCGCAGCCCCTGCCCCGTGAGCATCGTGCCGAAGGCTTCGATGAACGTGGACTTGCCCACGCCCGGCGTGCCCGACAGCCCGACGCGCAGCGCCTGCCGCCCCGCGCCCCGAAGCTGGTCCAGCAGGGCCACGGCCTGCGCGCGATGATCCGCCCGCCCGCTTTCAACAAGCGTGATCGCCCGAGCCAGCGCGCGGCGCTCCCCCGCAAGGATACGCGGCGCGAGCGTGTGGGCCAGCGCGGCGGGATCGGGTGCGGCGGCGGCGGTATCCTGCATGGGACCTCACGGTGAAATGCGTGCGGATGGTCTTGCCGTGTCGTCCCGGCTATGTCCACCCTCGCCCCGTGCCTCAGCCGACCCAAGGATCGCCCCATGCCACACCGCCCGATCACGCGCGTTCTCGCCTGTGTCCTCGTTCTCGTACTTGCCACAGCGCAGGGCGCGCGGGCTGCCGAGGAAAGCGCCGCCTTCAACGTCAGCTTCGGCGGCATCCGGGCCGGCGTGCTGGCCTTCCGCGGCGAGGATGGCGGCGGCAGCTACACGGTCCACGGATCGGCGCGGGCAAGCGGGCTGCTGGGCGCGCTCTTCGATGCGGAAATCGACACGGTGGCGCAGGGGCGGGTCAGCGGGAACGCCTACAGCCCCCGCATGGCGCGCGAGGTGACGGCCAAGCCCGATGACCG
This sequence comes from Meridianimarinicoccus zhengii, assembly GCF_003254465.1. Lineage (GTDB taxonomy): Bacteria > Pseudomonadota > Alphaproteobacteria > Rhodobacterales > Rhodobacteraceae > Meridianimarinicoccus > Meridianimarinicoccus zhengii. The sequence goes on along the minus strand of NZ_QDFI01000029.1, from coordinate 9,568 downwards.
GCGCGAACGGCGGTATGATTTCACCGCGGCGGGCGTGCCGCAGATCACCAACACGCCCGCGCGCGATCCACGGCCCGGGGACGCGCCCGCGGCACGGCAGGCGGGCACCGTGGATACGACGACCGCGGCCTATGCCATCCTGCGCGACCGTCCAGCGGCGCTGGCCTGCGATCTGGACCTCGCGGTGTTCGACGGGCGCAAGCGGCACCGGATCGTGTTCGACCGGATGGCGGCGGACGGCCTGACCTGCACCGGCACCTACAGCCGGGTCGCGGGGTTCAGCGCCGAGGAGATGTCGGAACAACGCGACTGGCCGCTGACACTGACATATGCGCGCCTGCCGGACGGAACGTTGCGGGTCGAACGGCTGAGCTTTCCCACCAGTTTCGGCACGGCGCGGGTCACCCGCCGCTAGCCGGCAGCCACGGGCACATGGCCGGCCACGCGGCGCGCGCGGAACCGTGCCACCGGCGGAACGGCGGACGCGCCGCCCCGGCCGTCGACTTGGCAGGGCAGACGCCGGACCGTGTCGCGCCCGGCTGGCGCGCAGCCCTTTGGCCGGGACTTTTCCGGATGGACCACGCACGGTCAGCACACGGTGCGGCGGTCTGGCAGGCGCGGCGGCGTACCGCCGGTTTGCACCGGCCCGCGCCGCGCGCCATAACCGCGCCATGACCCCGCCCGCGCCGCTTCCCATCGACCCGGTCCTGCCCGATCTCGTGCGCGCACTGGCGCGGGACGGGCGGACCGTGCTGCAGGCGCCGCCCGGCGCGGGCAAGACCACGCGCGTTCCGCCCGCGCTGCTGGCGGCTGGCGCAGAAGGCCGCATCGTCATGCTGGAACCCCGGCGCATCGCCGCCCGCGCGGCCGCCGAGCGGATGGCCGCCGAACGCGGCGAACCGGTCGGGCAAACCATCGGCTACAGCATCCGGGGCGAAAGCCGCGTGTCGCCCGCGACGCGCATCGAGGTCGTCACCGAGGGTCTGCTGACCCGGCGTCTCCAGGCCGATCCGGAACTGGCCGGCATCGGCACGCTGATCTTCGACGAGTTCCACGAACGGTCGCTGCAGGCCGATCTGGGCCTTGCACTCGCCTGGGAGGTTCGCGGCGCCTTGCGCCCCGACCTGGCGATCCTCGTGATGTCCGCCACGCTCGACGCCGCCCCGGTCGCGGCGCTCTTGGATGATGCCCCCGTGCTGACCGCCGAAGGGCGCGCCTATCCGGTGGACACCCGCTGGCTCTACGCACCCCTGCCGCGCGGTGCCCGGCTGCCGGAGGCCACCGCGGACCTGACCCTGCGCGCGCTGGACGAAACCGCGGGCGGGGTGCTCGTGTTCCTGCCCGGCGAAGGCGAGATCCGGCGCTGCATGTCCAGCCTCAGCCCGCGCCTGCCGGCTGATTGCACTGCCCTGCCGCTCTACGGTGCGCTGCCTGCCGCGGCGCAACGCACCGCGCTCGCGCCCGCGGCGGCGGGGATGCGCAAGATCGTGCTCGCCACGGCCATTGCCGAAACCTCGCTCACCATCGACGGTATCCGGGTGGTGGTCGATGCCGGCCGCGCCCGGCGGGCGCGCTTCGATCCGGGATCGGGCATGTCGCGGCTTGTGACCGAACGCGTGACCCGCGCCGAGGCCGACCAGCGCCGGGGCCGCGCGGGCCGGGTGGCACCGGGCACCTGCTACCGGCTCTGGACGGCGGGCGAAGAGGGCGCGCTGGCCGCCTATCCCCCCGCCGAGATCGAGGCGGCGGACCTGACCGGGCTCGCGCTCGATCTTGCGCAATGGGGGGCGCAGGCCGGGGAACTGGCGTTCCTCACCCCGCCGCCGGCACCCGCCCTGGCCGAGGCGCAGGCGCTGCTGCGCGACCTGGGCGCGCTGGATGCAGCCGGGCGCATCACCGCACACGGGCAGGCGCTGGCGGGGCTGCCCCTGCATCCGCGGCTGGGGCACATGCTCGTGCGCGCGGGCAAACCGGCAGCCATGCTTGCCGCACTGATGGAGGAGCGTGATCCCCTGCCGCGCGACGCGGGGGCGGATCTGGACCTGCGGCTGCGCGCGCTGCGCGGCGACGGCCCGCCTCCGGAGCCTGCGGCCGCCAAACGCATCCGAACGGAGGCGAAGCGGCTTGCGCGGCTCGCGCCCGACCCCGCCACACCACTGGATACGGGCGGGATGACGGCGCTGGCCTATCCCGACCGGATCGCACTGCACCGTCCCGGCGACGCGCCGCGTTTCGTGCTGTCGGGCGGCAAGGGGGCGGTTCTGCCCGAGGGCGACCCGCTGGCGGGGCAACGCCTGCTGGCGGTCGCCGATCTGGACGGCGATCCGCGCGAGGCGAAGATCCGCCGGGCCGCCCCGATTTCCGAGGCCACCCTGCGGGCTCTGTTCTCCGACCGGATCGAAACCGTGGACCTATGCGTCTGGTCCAGACGCGACCGGCGCGTCACCGCGCGGCGGCAGGAACGGCTGGGCGCGCTGGTGCTGGCGGATGCAATCTGGCGTGACGCGCCGCCCGACACGCTGGCGGCGGCGGCCCTGGCGGGTGTGCGCGATCTCGGGCCCGGCGTGTTCGACGGGTCGCGGGCCTTCGCGCTCCTGCGCGCGCGGCTGCGCGTGGCGCGGGCAGAACGGCCCGACCTGCCCAATCCATCAGAAGCGGCGCTGCTGAACAGCGCGGAGGACTGGCTGCTGCCGTACCTAACCGGGGTGCGGACCGCCGCCGACCTGCGCGGCTTCGACCCGGCCCCGGCGCTGCTGGCATCGCTTGACCATGACCAGGTACAGGCGCTCGACCGGATCGCACCGCCCGCCTACACGACACCGCTGGGGCGGCGGATCGCCATCGATTACGACGGCGAGGCCCCGGAGATCGCGCTGCGGCTGCAGGAGATGTTCGGGGAAACCCGTCACCCGGTCGTGGGCGGGCAGCCCTTGCGTGTGACGCTGCTGTCGCCCGCAGGGCGGCCGGTTCAGACCACGATGGACCTGCCGGGATTCTGGGCGGGCAGCTACGCGGACGTGCGCAAGGACATGCGCGCGCGCTATCCCCGCCATCCCTGGCCCGAGGACCCGACCCGGGCCGATCCGACCCTGCGCGCAAAACCGCGCGGAACCTGAGCCGCCGGGACGGGGCGACTTCCACACGTCTTCCGCCCGCTTTGCGGGCGCCACCCCGTTGGGCCGCGCCGCGTGCGCTGCACGCGGGCGTCAGGCAGGGATATTTCGGGACAAAAGTTGGCGGGCGGTCTGGGCCGGTCGCGGATCGCCGGGCCTGCGTCGTTATCGGGCTGCACCCGGCGGGCATCGCCGCTAGTGTCCATCATGCCAGCATGGAGTGCGCGCGATGTTCCTGAGCGTCTTCGATATCTTCAAGGTCGGGATCGGCCCGTCCTCGTCCCATACGATGGGGCCCATGACGGCGGCCGCACGATTCCTCGACGATCTACGCGGCGGTGCGGAGAAGATCCCTGGCGCGGGCGATCTCGCATCGGTGCGGGCGTCCCTTCACGGCTCGCTCGCCTTCACGGGCAAGGGACACGCGACCGACCGGGCCGTGATCCTCGGGCTGTGCGGATTCGTGCCGCACGATTGCGACGCGGCGGCCGCAGAGGCGGCGCTGGCGCGCGTGCGGACCGAGGGGCGGGTGACGCCGCCGGGGCTGCCCCCGCTGGCCTTCGACCCGGGCGCTGACGTGGTGTTCGACTATGGCCCGCCCCTGCCGGGACATGCGAACGGGCTGGTACTGACCGCGCTCGACACCGCGGGCAATCCCTATCACCGGGAAACCTACTACTCGGTCGGGGGCGGTTTCGTTCTGACCGCGGCCGAAATGGCCGCGCGAGATGCGGAAGATGGCGACCTGCACGCCGAAAAGGCGGCCCATGGCTACCCCTACCCGTTCGGATCGGCGCGCGAGATGCTGGCGATGGGGGACGCTGCGGGTCTGTCCATCGCCGCGATGAAGCGTGCGAACGAGACCGCGCACAGCCCTGGCATCGATCTCGACGCGCGGCTCGATGCGCTCTGGGCGACGATGGACGGTGTGATCGACCGGGGGCTCGCCGCGACCGGGACCCTGCCAGGGGGGCTGAACGTGCGCCGCCGTGCCCGCGCGATCCATGACCAGTTGATCGCAGAGGCGGGCCGCAACCTTGCCCAGCCCCACGTGGTCAACGACTGGCTGTCGGTCTACGCCATGGCCGTGAACGAGGAAAACGCGGCGGGCGGCACCGTCGTCACCTCGCCCACCAACGGGGCGGCGGGGGTCGTCCCGGCGACGATCCGCTATTACCGCGACCATTGCGTGGGGGCCACGCAGGCCGGCATCCGCGACATGATCCTGACCGCCGCCGCCATCGGCGGGCTCATCAAGCACAACGCGTCGATCTCGGGCGCGGAATGCGGCTGCCAGGCCGAGGTCGGATCGGCCGCCGCCATGGCCGCGGCAGGGCTGTGCGCGGCCCTTGGCGGCACCAATGCACAGATCGAGAATGCCGCCGAGATCGCGCTGGAACATCACCTCGGCATGACCTGCGACCCGGTGGCGGGGCTGGTGCAGGTGCCCTGCATCGAACGCAACGGGCTGGGCGCGATCAAGGCGGTATCCGCCGCGTCGCTGTCGCTGCGCGGGGACGGACAGCATTTCATGCCGCTCGACAACTGCATCGAAACGATGCGCCAGACCGGGCGCGACATGTCCGAGAAGTACAAGGAAACCTCGCAGGGGGGGCTTGCGGTCAACCTGCCGGAATGCTGACGGGGCTTCCCCGCGGCGCCGGACCCTGCTATCGGAACCGTATGAACAGCACGCCCGCTCTCCGACGCCTCCGCGCGACCGCCTGAGCCCCCAACGGGGCCGTTGCCCCGTGCCTGTTCCCAGACCTTCGTCCCGTTCCAATTGACACGCCCCCGTGCCTGCGGCACGAACAGGGCTTGCCCCTTGAGGTTCCGCCATGTTTCCGACCGTCCTGCCGACCTATAACCGCACGCCTCTGAGCTTCGTGACCGGCGAAGGCTGCTGGCTGACCGAGGCGGATGGCCGCCGTTTTCTGGACCTGACCGCCGGGATCGCGGTCAATGCGATGGGCCACGCGCACCCGGCGCTGGTCGCGGCGCTCACCGAACAGGCGGGGCGGCTTTGGCACACCTCCAACCTATACCGTATCCCGCAGCAGCAGGCGCTGGCCGACGCGCTGGTCGCCGCGACCTTTGCCGACACGGTGTTCTTCACGAACTCCGGCACGGAAAGCTGCGAGCTGGCGATGAAGATGGCCCGGAAATACTGGTTCGACCAGGGCCGGACCGATCGCACCGGGATCATCGCCTTCGAGGGCGCATTCCATGGCCGGTCCAGCGCGGGCATCGCCGCCGCCGGTTCGGAAAAGATGACGAAGGGCTTCGCGCCGCTGCTGCCCGGCTTCACCCACCTGCCGTGGGGCGACCATGACGCGCTGCGCGCTGGCATCGGCTCTGACACTGCCGCGATACTGGTGGAACCCGTGCAGGGCGAAGGCGGCATCCGGCCCCTGCCCCTGGACTGCCTGCGCGGCCTGCGCAAGATCTGCGACGAGACCGGAATGCTGCTGATCCTCGACGAGGTGCAGTGCGGCATGGGCCGGACGGGGCGGCTCTTCGCCCATGAATGGGCCGGGATCGCCCCCGACATCATGATGGTGGCCAAGGGCATCGGCGGCGGCTTCCCGCTGGGTGCGGTGCTGGCGACCGAAAACGCTGCATCGGGCATGACGGCAGGCACGCACGGATCGACCTATGGCGGCAACCCGCTGGGCTGCGCCGTGGGGCTTGCCGTCATGCGGCACGTCGCCGACCCGGCCTTCCTGTCCGAGGTCACGCGCAAGGGCGGCGAACTGCGCGCGACGCTGGACGGGCTGGTGGCGCGGCACCCGGATGTGTTCGACCATGTCCGCGGGCGCGGGCTGATGCTGGGCCTGCATTGCGTGAAGCCCGCCGCGGCGGTCGTTGCGGCAGGGATCGAACAGCAGGTGCTGACCGTGCCCGCCGCCGACAACGTGGTGCGCATCCTGCCGCCGCTGACCATCACCGATGCCGAGATCGGCGAAGCGGCGGACCGGCTCGACCGCGCCGCCGTCGCCGTGACCGCCCATGAACCCGCCTGACGCGCCCTTCGGCTTCCGGCCCGTGCAACGCGGCGATGACGCGATGCTTCTCGTGTGGCTTGCGCAGCCCCATGTCCGCGCGACATGGGGCGATCCTGACCGCGAACTCGCGCTGATCCATGCCGAAATCGACGGCGGCGACTGCAAGATGCATGTGGTGACCATGGACGACAGACCCGTCGGCTTCGTCCAGAACTGGTGCCCGCATCTTGCCGGGGTGCCGCATTTCCACGATGCCCCGGCGGGCACCCGCGCGGTGGACATGTTCCTCGGCGAACCGGACCTGCTCGGGTGCGGTGTCGCTTCGGGCTTCGTGCGTGCTTATGCCAGCCGCCTGCGCGCCGCCGATGCGCCCGCGGTCGTCACCGACCCGCGCCTGACCAACCCGCGCGGCATCGCCATGTATCGCCGCGCCGGCTTCGTGCCCGGCGAGATCCGTATCGCCGAAGACGGCGCGCAGGTGCGCTGCATGGTCTTCGTACCGGGCAACAGCCCCGCGCAGCGCGCCGATCCATCTTCCGTCCCGACATATCCTCGGGGGGTCCGTGGGCCAGATGGCCCCTGCACCTCCGCCACAAGGCACTGATCCATGAATCACTTCCTCGACCTGCACAAGACCGCGCCCACCGACCTGCGCGCCATGATCGACCGGGCCGCGGCCATGAAGGACGCCCGCCGCGACCTGCCGCGCGGCACGCCGGACGCGAAGCAGCCGCTTGCCGGGCGGATGGTCGCGCTCGTGTTCGAAAAGCCGTCCACCCGCACGCGGGTCAGCTTCGACGTGGGCGTGCGCCAGATGGGCGGGGAGACGCTGGTACTGTCGGGCAGCGACATGCAGCTGGGGCACGGCGAGACCATCGCCGATACGGCGCGGGTCCTGTCGCGCTACGTTGATCTGATCATGATCCGCACCTTCGAGGAATCGACCCTGCTGGAACTGGCCGAACATGCCACCGTGCCCGTGGTGAACGGCCTGACCAACCGCACCCATCCCTGCCAGATCATGGCCGACATCCTGACCTTCGAGGAACATCGCGGCCCCATCGCGGGGCGGCGCGTGGTCTGGGCGGGGGACGGCAACAATGTGTGCGCGTCGTTCATCCATGCCGCAGGACAGTTCGGGTTCGACCTGACCTTTACAGGGCCGGAGCCGCTCGACCCCGAGCCCGAGGCCATCGCGGCCGCCCGCGCGGCAGGGGCCACGATCACGATCGAGCGGGACCCGTTCAAGGCCGTGCCCGGCGCGGATCTCGTGGTCACGGACACATGGGTATCCATGCACGATCCCGCCTCCATGCGCGAACGGCGGCACAACCAGTTGCGCCCCTACCAGGTCAACGACGCGCTGATGGCCGCCGCGGGGCCACAGGCGCTGTTCATGCACTGCCTGCCCGCCCACCGCGAGGAAGAGGTGACCAGCAGCGTCATGGACGGTCCGCAATCGGTGATCTTCGACGAGGCCGAGAACCGCCTGCACGCCCAGAAGGCCGTGCTGCGCTGGTGTCTCGGGGTCTGACGCCGACACGCGCCACGCGGCGCCCCGGCCGCGTGGCGCGCCGACCGGGGCGCGGGCGTCAGGTCGCCTGCAGGAAATCGTCGAGCTTGTCGTCCAGCGTCGTGGCCTGCGCCGCGGCTTCGACAAGCATGTCCACCACCAGTTCCAGCACGCGCCGCTTGATCATCGTGGGCAGGAAGGGAAAGGCGAGCGCATCCGCGAGGAACGGCACCAGATTGTCCTTCATCGCCCCCGCCACCACGTCGGCCACGGTCACGTCCTTGCTGTTCAAGGCCGCGAGCACCTCGTCCGGTGTGATCGCCTCCACCCGGCTGTCGATGGCGCGCACGAGTTTCAGGAAGATATCCTTTTCCTTCTGGTTGCTCACGAGCGGAATGTTGATCGCCTTGTCGAGCATCTCGGCCAGCTTGATATGCTGGGTCGGACTTAGAAAATTGGCCATGTCGTGTCCTCCTTCATGGGCGTTCCCGGCGCCGGCCCGCCGCCCGCGCTGACGTTACGCTAGGCGCGGGTCCGTCACCGCGCAATGAGGGGCTTCATGGCTTGACCGACGGCTGGGCGGGGCCGCGCGGCTGGACCTTGCCGCCCCCCGGCCCTAGGCTGCGGTCTTGATCGAATCCGCGAAGGGCAAGCAGGCGTGGAAAAGACGACAGGCTACCAGGTGCTGGCCCGCAAGTACCGGCCCGAGACCTTCGCCGATCTCGTCGGGCAGGAGGCGATGGTCCGCACCTTGCGCAACGCCTTCGCCGCCGACCGGATCGCGCAGGCCTTCATCATGACGGGCATCCGCGGCACCGGGAAGACCACCACGGCCCGGATCATCGCCAAGGGCATGAACTGCACCGGGCGCGACGGGCCGACGACAGACCCCTGCGGGGAATGCCCCCAATGCGTACGCATCGCCGCGGGCACCCATGTGGACGTGATCGAAATGGACGCGGCCAGCAATACCGGCGTGGACAACATCCGCCAGAACGTTCTGGACAGCGTGACCTATGCGCCGTCGGAAAGCCGCTACAAGGTCTACATCATCGACGAGGTGCACATGCTGTCCACCTCGGCCTTCAACGCGCTTCTCAAGACGCTGGAGGAACCGCCCCGCCACGTGAAGTTCATCTTCGCCACGACCGAGATCCGCAAGGTGCCGGTCACGGTGCTGTCGCGTTGCCAGCGGTTCGACCTGCGCCGGATCGAGCCCGAGGACATGCTGGCCCTGCTGCGCCGCATCGCCGATGCCGAGGGCGCGCAGATCGAGGACGCGGCGCTGTCGCTGATCGCGCGGGCCGCCGAAGGCTCGGCGCGCGACGCGACCTCGCTTCTGGATCAGGCGATCAGCCACGGGCAGGGCGACACGACCGTCGATCAGGTGCGGTCCATGCTTGGGCTTGCGGATCGTGGCCGGGTGCTCGACCTGTTCGACATGGTGATGTCGGGGGATGCCGCTGGCGCGCTGAACGAGCTTTCGGCGCATTATGCCGACGGCGCGGACCCGATGGCGGTGCTGCGCGATCTGGCCGAGGTGGCGCACTGGCTGTCGGTCAGCAAGGTCACGCCCGACGCCGCGGACGACCCGACCCTGCCGCCGGACATCCGCAGCCGGGGTGCCGCGATGGCTGAGAAGCTTTCGCAACGGGTGCTGGGCCGCGCGTGGCAGATGCTGCTGAAGGCGCTGGAGGAAGTGGCCACCGCACCCAACGCCATGATGGCGGCGGAGATGGCGGTGATCCGCATGACCCATGTGGCCGACCTGCCCCCGCCCGAAGACCTGATGCGCAAGCTCGCCGCCATGACCGACGGCACCGCCGCGGCCCCGGCGCCCAGCCCTGCCCCGGCAGTTGCCCCGCCGCCTGCGGGCACGGGTGCGGGAAGAGCGGCGCAATCCGGCCCGCATGCCGCGACCGCGTCCGGCGGGCACG
>NZ_QDFI01000028.1 GCF_003254465.1 Meridianimarinicoccus zhengii | reverse complement strand
GGGCTGCGCGCGGGACTCGAGGCAGCGCTGGCCGCGCGCGGCCGCGGCATGACACCGACACTGGCGCTGCTGACCGACGGGCGCGCGAATATCGCGCTCGACGGACGTGCCGACCGGACGCAGGCGGGCACGGACGCCACGGCGATGGCGCAAGCGTTGCGCGCGCGTGGCGTACCTGCGGTCGTCCTCGACACCGCCGCGCGGCCGCAGCCCGCGCTGCGTGCGCTCGCCGCGGCGATGGCCGGAACATACCTGCCGCTGCCGCGCGCCGATGCTGGGCGTTTGTCCCGCGCGCTCGGCTCGGCGCTGGCGGACTGACCGGATGGACTGGGCGCGCGACCTGCCCACGTGGCCGCTGCACCAGCATTCGCGGCGCGTTGCCATGCGGCCCCATGACTGGCACGTGCAGGAGACGGGCACCGGCCCGACGCTGCTGCTGTTGCACGGCGCGGGCGGATCGACCCACAGTTTCCGCGACCTGATCCCGCTTCTGGCCGGGGATTTCCACGTGGTGGCGATCGATCTGCCGGGACAGGGATTCACGCGAATGGGCACGAAGCTGCGCTGCGGCCTGCGCCCCATGGCCGAGGACATCGCGACGCTGATCCGGGCTGAGGGTTGGGCCCCCGCGGCCATCGTCGGGCATTCCGCGGGGGGCGCGCTGGCGCTGCGGCTCGCCCAGATCCTGCCCAACGGGGACTCACCGGCGCCGAAGATCATCGGGCTCAACGCGGCCCTTGCCCCGTTCGACGGGCTGGCGGGCTGGTTGTTCCCGGTGCTGGCGAAGACACTCGTGCTCAACCCGCTGGTGCCGCGGCTCTTTTCGCTGACATCGGGCAATCCTGCGCGGGTGCGGCAACTGATCGAAAGCACGGGGTCGCGGATCGGGGACGCGGATCTGGCCCTCTACACCCGGCTGATCGCGGATCGCGGCCATGTGGACGCGACGCTGCGGATGATGGCTGGCTGGAACCTCGACCCGCTGCTCGCGGATTTGCCGGGGATCACGGCGCCCGTCGTGCTGATCGCGGCGGACGGCGACCGGGCGGTTCCGCCAGTGACGTCCGTGCGCGCTGCGGCGCGGCTGCCGGACGCGCGGGTCATCCATGTTGCGGGACTGGGGCACCTCGCCCATGAGGAAGACCCGAACCGCATCGCCGCCATCCTGCGCGACGCGCTGGCCTGATCCCCGGCCGGGCGCGCGGGCGCGGCATCCGCCGCGCCGCGCAACCCAAGAAATTTAATTAAATTTCTTTGCCGCGCAGCACGCGGAGGCGCTGGATCAGGCTGGAGGTGTCCCAGCGTCCGCCGCCAAGGTTCTGCACGTCCCCGTAGAACTGGTCAACCAGCGCCGCGACCGGCATCGTCACGCCGATCTCCTTGGCCTGCTCCAGCGCGATCCCGAGGTCCTTGCGCATCCAGTTCACCGCGAAGCCATGGTCGAAATGGCCATCCACCATCGTGTCGGCCCGGTTGGTCAGCTGCCAAGACCCGCCCGCGCCCTGGCTGACGAGTTTCGCCACCTGCTTGGCGTCGAGCCCGGCTTCCAGCGCCAGCATCAACCCTTCGGAGATGCCCTGGACGATGCCGGCGATGCAGACCTGGTTGACCATCTTGGTCAACTGTCCCGCACCGACATCGCCGAAGCGTTCGGTCGCCTTGGCATAGGCGCCCATCACCGCGGCTGCGCGATCGTAATCGCCCTGCGCCCCGCCGCACATGATCGCAAGCTGGCCTCCCTCTGCACCTGCCTGGCCACCGGAGACGGGGGCGTCGACGAAGCCGATGCCCTTGGCACCCGCGGCGTCAGCGAGTTCGCGGGCCACCGTCGCGGAGGCGGTCGTGTGATCGACCAGCAGCGCCCCCGAGGTCATTCCCGCAAGCGCGCCATCGTCGCCCAACACCACGGACCGCAGGTCGTCGTCATTTCCCACGCAGGTGAACACGATCTCCGCATCCGCGGCCGCTTCGCGTGGGGTCGGCGCGAAGCCGCCGCCATGTTTTCCGGCCCAAGCTTCGGCCTTCGCGGTGGTCCGGTTGTAGACCGTCACGGTATGGCCCGCCGCGGCAAGATGCCCCGCGATCGGGTAACCCATGACCCCGAGCCCCAGAAATGCCAGTTTCGCCATGATCTCGTCTCTCTCCCTGTTGCGGTCGCGGCATGGCGCCGGACGCGATTTCCGCCATCGTGTCGCAGGCAGGACGCGCAGGGTCAATGTGCATGGGTGCAGATCAGACCTGCGCATCCGGGCATCGGCGCCGAAAATTTATGGCGTCGCAGGGTGACATCGCAGCGACGGAATGAGAAAAGCGAAGGGAACGAGGGGCGAACTCTCGCGGGCAGGAGAATGCGGTGCGGTTCAAATGGGCAGGCGCGATCACGATCTGCGCGATGGCGGAAGCGGCATTTGCGGTTGAAACGATCACCGTCAACGTGATCGGGATCGACGACGAGAACCGCGGCGCGGTGACCTCGGCCATCGAGCGGTCGTCCCTGGCCTTCCGGTCGCTGGAGGATCCGTTCGAAAGCGATGCGGACCTGTTCGGCGCGGCGGTTACCGACTATGCGCGCATCCTTGGCGGGCTTTACGGCGAAGGGTTCTACGGCCCCAGTGTCTCGATCCTGGTGGACGGGCGCGAGGCGGCGGATATCGATCCGTTCAGCCCGCCCACGACCATCGAGACCATCACCATCAATGTCACTGCCGGGCCGCGCTTCGGCTTCGGCACGCTGGACGTGGCGCCCCGGCCCGCGGCGCGGCAGGGCACGCGGCTCGTGGATGGGTTCACGAGTGGGCGGCAAGCGCGGTCCGGCCTGATCGCGCGGGCGGCCAACGCGGCGGTCGGCGAATGGCGCGACGAGGGCCATGCCAAGGCGACGGTCGCCGACCAACGCATCACCGCCGACCACCGCGACGCCCGGCTCGACGTGCAGATCGCGCTGGCACCGGGGCCGCAACTGCGTTTCGGCACGGTGGCACTGGGCGGCGACACCGGCGTGTCCGACCGGCGGGTGCGCCAGATCATGGGCTTTCCCGAAGGCGAGGTCTATTCCCCCGAAGCGTTGCGCGAGGCCGTGAACAGGCTGCGCCGTTCGGGCGTCTTCCGCACCGTGAGCGTGCGCGAGGCCGATCAGCCGAATCCGGACGGAACGCTGGATTACGCGGTGACGCTGATCGAGGAAAAGCCCCGCCGCTTCGGGGCTGACGTGGAATACAGCACGGTGGACGGCTTGTCGGTCGGCGCGTTCTGGCTGCACCGCAACCTGTTCGGCGGGGCAGAGCGGCTGCGGATCGACGGGCGGGTGCAGAATCTTGGCGGCGACGAGGCGGGGCTCGTGGATCGCGGGGGCGAGGATTACGAACTGAACCTGCGGCTGACGCGTCCCGGCACGTTCGGCCCTGACAACGACCTGTTCACCTTCGCGTCGCTCGAGTCCATCGACGACCCCGACTACAAGGAAGACAGCTTCCGCTTCGGCGTCGGCGTCACGCGCTATTTCTCGCCCGACTTGACCGGCGAGCTGGCCATCGGCCTGCGCTTTTCCGACGTGACCGACGCGTTCGGAGAACGCACGTTCCGGCACGTGGTGTTTCCGGGCCGGCTGGAATGGGACCGGCGCGACGATCCGGGCAACGCCACGGAAGGCTTCTTCATCGCCGCCGACGCCACGCCCTATATCGGGATCGATGGGTCGCAAAGCGGCACGGTCGCCGAGCTTGACCTGCGCAGCTATTACGGGTTCGGCCCCAACGACACCACCGTTCTGGCCGGACGCGTGCACCTTGGCAGCGTGGTGGGATCTGACCTGGACGCGACCCCGCCAGAATTCCTGTTTTTCTCGGGCGGCGGCGGCACGGTGCGGGGTCAGAAATACCAGTCGCTCGGGATCGAGCAGGCCAATGGCGAAACGTCCGGCGGGCGCAGCTTTCTCGGGCTTTCGGGCGAGGTCCGGCAACTCATTTCCGGCTCCATCGGGGCAGTTCTGTTCGCAGATGCGGGCTATATCGGCGCGGACAGCTACATAGATGGCGACGCGAGGTTCCATGCCGGTGCGGGCGCGGGGGTCAGGTTCGGCACGCCGATCGGGCCGATCCGCGTGGATCTCGCCACGCCCGTCAGCGAATTCGGTGACCGGTTCTCGCGGGTCGAGCTATATATCGGTGTGGGGCAGGCATTCTGATGGGCATGATCCGTTCACTTCTGTCGAAGCCCGCCGCCGCTGTTCTGGCCTCCGCGCTGCTTCTGGCCCCGGCCCCGGCGCAAGAGGCCGATGCGCCCGAAGATGCGGGGTTTCTCGAGAACCTGATCCAGAACGCCCTGGGCGGCGACGGGCGCACCGTGCGCGTGCAAGGCCTGTCCGGCGTGCTGAGTTCGCAGGCCAGCATCGCCGCGATCACCATATCCGACGATGATGGCGCGTGGCTGCGGGTCACCGACGTGTCACTCGACTGGAGGCGGCTGGCACTGCTGCGCGGGCGGCTCGAGGTCAACGCGCTCAGCGTGGGCCGGGTGGAGGTGCTGCGCAAGCCCCTGCCCCCGCCGGCGGCCCCGCCGAAGCTGGCCGCGGACCCCGATGCCGCGCCGGAACCCTTCAGCCTGCCCGAACTGCCGGTGGCGGTGAACGTGGCGCAACTTTCCGTGGGCGTGCTCGACCTGGCCGAACCCGTGCTGGGCTACACCGCGGAACTGTCGATTTCCGGCGCGGCGCGGCTGGAAGGCGGCGAAGGTTCGGCGAACCTGAGCGTGGTGCGGGTGGACGGGCACGCATCGCGCTATGCGCTCGCTGCGGGATTCACCAACGCGACGCAGATCGTGGCCCTCGACCTGGCCGTGACCGAGGCCGAGGGCGGCCTGATCACCACGCTCGCAGGCATTCCGGAAAGCCCGTCGCTGGAGCTGACACTGGCGGGCACCGATCCGCTGTCGGACTTCACCGCAGATCTGGCGTTCCGCACGGACGGGGTGGAACGGCTGGCCGGACAGATCGCCCTGCGCGACCTGCCCGACACCACACCGCCGGAGCGCGAGATCACCGCGGATGTTGCCGGTGACGTGGCGGACCTGTTCCTGCCCGACTACCGCGATTTCTTCGGACGCCGGGTCGAACTGGTGCTGCGCGCGCGGCAGGGGGAAGCCGTGGGGTTCGACATTTCCGACCTGACGCTGCTGACGCGCGGGATGCAACTGCGCGGATCGGTGAACCTGTCGCCCGCGTTCCTGCCGCAAGACGTGGACCTGACGGCGCGGATCGGAACGGATTTGGGCCTGCCCGTGGTGCTACCGATCCCCGGCCCGCCGATGCTCGTCCATGATGCCGACCTTGCGCTCACCTATGACGAGGCGGCGGGCGATACCTTCGCGCTGGATTTCGCGGGGACGGGCGTGATGCGTGCGGACGGGCTGCTGCTCGACACGCTGGCGCTGAACACGACCGGACAACTGACCAAAGACGGTCCCACGGACATCACTGCGGCGCTGGCCGACATCGCCGTGCGGATCAGCGGGTTCTCGACGACCGATGCAGCCCTGTGGGATGCGGTTGGCGACGGGCTTGACGGGTCCGCGCGCGTCGACTGGCAGCGCGACGGGCCGCTGCGCGTCGACGGGATCGACCTGACCGCAGGCGATCTCGGCCTGACCGGCGATGTGGACGTGACCGGGCTGACCGAGGGCGCCATCGCCGTGGCCGCCGATGTCGCCGCGCGCGCAGGGGATCTGTCACGCTTCGCCGCAATCAGCGGGCAGACGCTGGGCGGCGGCATCGACGCGACCTTGCAGGCCGAGTACGACACGGTCAGCGGCGCGTTCAAAGCCGTTCTCGACGGCGCCGCCCGTGACCTCGAAATCGGCGAGGATGCCGCGGACGGGCTGCTGACTGGGGCGGTTGATCTCGGGATCACGGCGGCACGCAACGCGGACGGGCTGTCGCTCGACCGGCTGGACATCGCAGGCGAGCGTATCGACATCACCGGGCGCGGCGGGATCGATCCGCAGGGCTGGCCGCGTGCGGTGCAGGTATCGGGCCGGATCGGGGCCCGCAATGGCGCGCCCGTGGTGCTGCCCGCGCCGGGGCCGCGTACGAGCCTGCAATCCGCGGACCTCGATCTCGCCTATGACCCGGCCTCGGGCGAGGGCTTCGCCCTGACCCTCGATGCGCGGGACCTGTTGCGCGAAGGTGAGGCCGCCATGGACCGCGCGATCCTGCGCACGACCGGAACGTTGCGCCGCGACGGCGACACGGTGGCAGGGCTTGCCGCACAGATCGAAGCCGCCCTGTCCGGGTTGAGCGCAACCGATCCGGACCTGTCGGCGTTGGTCGCGCCGGGCATCAGCTTCGACGCGGGGATCGACTGGGACGCGGCGGCAGAGACGCTGCAAGTCGCCGGGCTGTCCCTGGACTCGGGCGAGCTGCGCGTGGCCGGGGACAGCACGGTCAACGGGCTGGGCGGCGACGCAATGGCGATCGACGCACGCATCGACGCAGCGACCGGCCCCCTGCAGCGCTTCGCCGCGCTGGCGGGGGTGGATCTTGCCGGCCGCGCCGATGCGCGCGGCCGTGTCGCCTTTGCCTTGGACAGCGGCTTTTTCGATGTGGACCTGCGGATCGATGCCGATGACATTGCCACCGGAATCGACCAGGCCGATCAGGTGATCGGGGGCGCGTCGCAGATCGTGGCGCGCGCCGTGCGCGATGCGGACGGCTTGCGCATCGACGAGGCCACGCTGACCAGCCGCGAACTGAACGCGGCCGTCACCGGTGCGATGGTGCGTGATGTCATAAACGTTCGGCTGGACGCGGCGCTGCGCGATGTCGGGCTGCTCGCGCCCGGTTTCAACGGACCGCTGGAGGTGATGGGCACGGCGCGGAATGCCGCCGGGACATGGTCGGTGGACGCCGATCTGACGGGACCGCAGGGGTCGACGGCGCAGGCGGTTGGCGATGCCCTGCGTCCGGACGGGACCATGGACCTGCGTGTGACCGGGGGCCTTCCACTTGGTCTTGTGAACCAGTTCATCCTGCCGCGCACGATCGATGGACGAACGACGTTCGACGTGACCGTGAACGGGCCGCCGGGGCTTGATGCCGTGGCCGGAGAGGTCCGCATCGTTGGCGCCCGGATCGCGGATCCGACCCTGCGGTTGGCACTGGAAAACCTTGGGCTCACGGTCGGGCTGGGCAATTCACGGGCCCAGGTCGATGCAGGTGCCGACATGTCGTCGGGCGGGCGCATCACCGTGGCAGGACCCGTGAACCTGACCGGCGGATTCGACGCGAACCTGACTGCGCAGCTGAATGCACTGACCCTCGTCGACCCCGCGCTTTATGAAATCGGGCTGGGCGGGCAGATCGACGTGACCGGCCCGCTTGCCGGCGGGGCGAACATCGCAGGCCGTATCGATATCGGCCCGAGCGAGATCCGCATCCCCAACGTGGTCGGCGGCGGCGGGGCGCTGCCGGATATCGTGCACGTGGCAGAGCCAGGGGAAAGCCTGCGCACGCGCGCCCGCGCCGGGCTTGTGACCGACGATACGGCGGCGGGTGGCGGCGGTGGCGGGCCCGTGTACGGGCTCGATGTCGTGATTTCCGCGCCGCGCCAGATATTCGTGCGCGGCCGGGGGCTGGACGTGGAACTGGGGGGCATCATCGCCATCCGCGGCACCACGGCGGCACCGCAGCCCGAAGGCGGACTCCGGCTGATCCGCGGGCGGCTCGACCTGCTGTCGGAGCGGCTGGTGTTCGACCAGGCGGAAATCTCGCTCCAGGGCGATCTCGCGCCCGACATCAACATGGTGGCCAGTTCCAACAATGGCGGTGTGCGGTCCCAGATCATCATCGCAGGCCCGGTGGACAACCCGGAGATCCGCTTCGCGTCGGAACCCGAACTGCCCGAGGACGAGGTGCTTGCGCAGCTGTTCTTCGGCAAGCCGGTGCGCGATCTGACACCGCTGGAACTGGCGCAACTCGCCTCCGCCATCAACCGATTGCAGGGTGGCGGCGGCGGCGTGTTCGGTTTCGCGCGCGAGGCACTTGGCGTGGACGATCTGAGCGTGGCCACCGACGAGGACGGGAACACCGCCGTGACCGCGGGCCGCTACATCAACGAGCGCGTCTATACCGACCTCACGGTCGGATCCGACGGCACCTCGGAGATCGAACTGAATTACGAGATCAATTCGACACTGACCGCGCGGGGCCGATTCAACAACGAAGGCGAAACCGGCATCGGCCTCGCCTTCGAGCGTGATTACTGACGCAAGCGGGCGGCGCGGTCATGCTGGGGCGGGCTGGGGAAAGATGGCGGTAAAGCTGCTGCCCTGCCCCAGCCGGCTGTCGATCTTGAGCCGCCCGCGATGGCGGTTCATGATGTGCTTGACGATGGCGAGCCCGAGCCCGGTGCCGCCCATCTGCTTGGCCCGGTGCCCGTCCACGCGATAAAACCGTTCGGTCAGCCGATGGAAATGGATAGAATCGATCCCGGCCCCGAAGTCCTGCACCGTGACCGACACGGCCGGCCCGCCGAGGATCGGATCGCGCGGCAGTGTCGCGAAGCGCAGCTCGACCCGCCCGCCATCACGGCCATACTTGATCGCGTTCTCGACGAGGTTCGTGAACACCTGCCGCAGCTGATCGGCATCGCCCAGCACGCGCGGCAGCGGCGGGTCCGGCGGCACGATGGTCAGCGCGACGCCGCCTTCCTCGGCCAGCGGGCGCAGGCTGTGGCAGACGCTGGCGCAGAGCGCGGCCAGGTCTTGCAACTCTGTCGGGCGGATGCGTTCCTCGGTCTCCACCTGCGACAGTGACAGAAGGTCGTGGACGAGACGGTTCATGCGCTGCGCCTCGCCCTCCATGATCCCGAGAAAGCGGTCGCGCGCCACGGGGTCTTCGCGCGCGGGGCCGCGCAGCGTGTCGATGAACCCGATGATCGCCGTCAGCGGCGTGCGCAACTCATGGCTGACATTGGCGACGAAATCGCGCCGCATCTGCCCGGCCGTCTCGATCGAGGTGACATCCTCGAAGCTGGCGATGACACCCTGCGCGCCGCCCTGCCCCAGCGGCGAACACATCACGCGATACACCGTCTCGCCACTGTGATCCTTGCGGTGGTAGCGGGCCTCGCTTGGCGCAGCGCGGCTGCGGGCGTCGGTGATGGCATCGATGATCGAAGGCTGACGCAGCACGGTCAGGAAGTGCCGCCCCTCGGCACTCTGGCCGAACAGATTGGCCGCGGGCGGGTTCATCAATCCGATACGCTCGTCCGGGCCGACCGTCAGAAGGGGCAGCGGCACACCGGCGAGGACCGAGCGGACCAGATCGGCGTCGGTCATCCGTTCAGACCGCCGCCAGGGCGCGGGCGAAGGCGTCGCGCAGGAAATCCGGTGGCTCGATCCCTACGGATACGCGGAAAGTCCCTTCGGTGATGCCGATGGCGACACGGTCCGCGGGCGACAGCGCGCGGTGCGAACTGGATGCCGGGTGCGACAGGGTCGTCGCCACGTCGCCCAGCGTGGGCGCGAAAGGCAGCGCCGCGGCGGCGCGGACGAAACGGTTCGCCTCCTCCCGCCCGCCATCCAGATGGAAGGTCACCATGTTGCCAAACTGCCTCCCCAGCAGCGCCGCGGCGCGCGCATGGTCGGGGTGATCGGCACGCCCGGGATACAGGACCTGCGCAACCTGCGGGGACGCCGCCAGCATGTCGGCGAGCGCCGCGGCGTTGGCCTGCGCCCGTTCGAAGCGCAGGTCAAACGTCATCAGGCCGCGCTCGGCCAGCCAGCAGTCGAACGGGCTTGGCGTCAGGCCCATGGTCGTCGCGCTGTCGTAGATCGCCTTCGCTTGGTCCGCATCATGGGCATGGGCATAGCCTAGCGTCACGTCCGAATGGCCCGCGAGCAGCTTGGTCACGGAATGGATCACTACGTCGGCGCCCAAATCGATGCCGCGGATCGCGGCCGGTGTGGTGAAGGTGTTGTCCACCACGAGGATCGCGCCCGCCGCCCTTGCGGCATCGCGGATCGCCGCCATGTCGGCCACGCGCAGGGTCGGGTTCGACACGACCTCCACCAGCACGAGCCGCGTGCCGGGCGTGATCGCGGCGGCGAAGGCCGCACCATCGGTGGGGTCTGCGAAGGCGGTCTCGATGCCCATGCGGGGGAGCTCCTCGCGCATCATGCGCAAGGACCGGCCATAAAGCTGCGTGCCCCCCAGCACCCGGTCGCCGGTCTTGAGCAGGCCGAACATCACCGCCGCGACCGCGGCCATGCCGGAGCCTGTAACGATCCCGCCCGCGACACCTTCAAGCGCATCGATCCGGCGCGCGAGCACGGTGGCGTTGGGGTGCCCTTCGCGGGCATAGCTGAAACCCGCCACCTGCCCCGTGTACAGCGCGTCGAGCGCATCGGGATCGGCGGCGGTATAGGCGACAGACGGTTGCAAGGCCGACCCGATGGGTGCCGTTGTGCTGTCGGGCCAGGGCTGTCCGCGCAGCGGATTGCGGAAGTCCGTCATGAAGGGTTCTCCAGAACCGTAAGGCCCGCGGCGAAGCGGCGGGCATTGGCGCGATAGCGCGTGGCCGAGTCGATGAGAGCCGCCCGCGCGGCATCGTCGAGTTGCCGCACGACCTTGCCCGGCGCACCCATCACGAGCGATCCGTCGGGGATCTCCTTGCCCTCGGTCACCAGCGCGCCTGCGCCGATCAGGCAGCCGCGCCCGATGCGCGCGCCGTTCAGCACCGTGGCGCCCATGCCGATCAGGCTGCCCGCCCCGATGGTGCAACCGTGCAGCATCGCCTTGTGCCCGACGGTGCAATCCTCGGCGATGGACAGCGGAAAGCCCATGTCGGTGTGCAGCACGCAGTTTTCCTGGATGTTCGTGCCCGCGCCCACGGTGATCGGTTCGTTGTCGCCCCGCAAGGTGCTGCCGAACCACACCGACGCGCCGCTGTGCAGGATCACCCGCCCGATGACATGGGCGCCGGGGGCGATCCAGACCTCGCCATCCGCGGGCAGTTCCGGCGCATGGCCGTCAAGGGCATAGAGCGTCATGTCCTTTCCTCGAATTCCGTGTTGAGCGCGCGCACGAATTCCACCAGGCCCGCCTGCCGGCTGCGTTTCAGCCGCTCGGCCGTGACGATGGCGCGCAACTCATGTTCCGCCGTATCGATATCCCGGTTCACGAGGACATAATCGTATTCGGCCCAATGGCTGATCTCGTCCCGCGCGCGGGTCATGCGGCCCGCGATCACCTCGGCGCTGTCCTGCCCGCGGCCCGACAGGCGCTGTTCCAGTTCCGCGATGGAGGGTGGCAGCACGAAGACCGACACCACGTCTTCGGCGCGCAGCGAATTGCGGACCTGCTGGCCACCCTGCCAGTCGATGTCGAAGATCACGTCCGCGCCTTCTTCGAGTGCCGCGAGAACCGGGCCCTTGGGCGAGCCGTAGAAATTCCCGAACACCTCGGCATGTTCCAGCAGCGCCCCGTCCTGGACCATCGCGTCGAATTCCGCGTGGCTGTGAAAGAAATACTCCACCCCGTGGGTTTCGCCCGGCCGCGGTGCGCGCGTCGTGGCCGACACCGAGAACCGGATCGACGGGTCCCATGCCCGCAGGCGCCGCGCCAGCGTTGACTTGCCCGCGCCCGAGGGCGAGGACAGGATGATCAGCAATCCGCGCCGTGCCGCCATGAAGCCCCCTTGTCCACGCCCGTCCCGTCGCCCGCACTTGGGCCGGATGCGGGGCCAAGGTCAAGGCACTGCGGGTCGGGCTGTCCTGACTCGCGCCTTGCGGTGGATCATGCAAGAATTAACCATCGGTCAACAAACGGGAACACTTCGCCGCAATCTTGTGTCAAAACTACCTTGGATGCGATGGGACGACGCCACCCGGCCGCGGTCGCGCAAGGCGCCCGGAATGGCTGCGCAAGGGTCGGATTTTTCTGGGAAACGTGTTATGGGCGAGAATGGTCATGAGTTCGAGGCAAACAGCATCATTGGGTTCGGTATGCGCGCATTCAGCATGAAACACCCGGCCATCGCACAAATCGAAGGGTATTGGGAGGCACTGCGCGGTGACCGGCAGGTGCCCCTCCGGGCCGAGGTCGATCCCCGCGGCATCGACCAGGCGCTCGAAAACGCATTCATCCTCGAACGGATCGCCCCGACCGTCGCCCGGTTCCGGCTGGCCGGCATGCATCTGAACGAACTGATGGGGATGGAGGTGCGCGGGATGCCGGTGACGGCCCTTTTCGATCCCGCCGACCGGGCGACCGTCACCGCCCTTCTGGAACACGTGTTCGAAGAGCCGGCAAAGGCACGGATGCGGCTCGAAGCCGCGCCGGGGTCGTGGACGCAACCGGGCGCGGTGGGTGAATTGATCCTGCTGCCGTTGCGCAGCGATCTGGGCGATATCAGCCGGGCGCTCGGCTGTCTCGTGACGGATGGCGCGCCGGTCGGCCGGGCCCCACACCGTTTCCGCGTCGCCGCCGAGGAAATAAAGCCGCTCCAGGGGTTGGTCCGCACGGTCCGGCAGTCGGACTATCCCGGACCCGAAACCCGCCGCACCGAAGACGCACCCGCCCTGCACGAGGACGCCGCGCCCTTCGACAACGATGCGTCGGCGGCCGCTTCGCGGGCACCGCATCTCCGGCTGGTGCATGACAGCGACCGGGAGGGCTGACCGGCCCGTCTTCGCACCCGCGGCGCACGCCCCCGGATAAGGGCGCGCGCCGCGCGAAGTCAGTTCGCGTTGACCGCCAGCGCCTGCCGCGCCGAAGTCAGTTCCTCGGCCACGAGAAAGGCGAGTTCCAGCGACTGGCTGGCGTTGAGGCGCGGGTCGCATGCCGTGTGATAGCGCGAGGACAGATCGTCCTCGGTCACGTCGCGCACGCCGCCGGTGCATTCGGTCACGTCCGATCCGGTCATCTCGAAATGCACGCCACCGGGATGGGTTCCCTCCGCCTTGTGGATGCCGAAGAATTCCCGCACCTCGCGCAATACACTGTCGAAGGGCCGCGTCTTGTAGCCATTGGCCGACTTGATCGTGTTGCCGTGCATGGGGTCGCAGGTCCACACAACGTTGGCACCTTCGTCCTGCACGGTCTTGATGAGCCGCGGCAGATGATCGCCCACCGATCCCGCCCCGAAGCGGGAAATCAGCGTCAGCCGCCCCGCCTCGTTCGCGGGGTTCAGCTTGGCCATCAGCACCTTCAGGTCTTCGGGCGTCGTGGTCGGCCCGCATTTCAGCCCGATCGGGTTCTGTACGCCGCGGCAGAATTCCACATGGGCGCCGTCGGGTTGCCGGGTGCGGTCACCGATCCAGATCAGATGCCCCGACCCCGCCACCGGCAGGCCCGACGTGCTGTCGATCCGGCACAGCGCCTCTTCGTACTCCAGAAGCAGGGCCTCGTGGCTGACGTAGAAATCGACCTCGTGCAGCGTCGGTGCGTTCTCGGCGGTCACACCCGCGGCCTTCATGAAATCCAGCGCGTCCGAGATCCGGTTCGCCAGGTCGCGATACTTTTCCGCCTCGTCATGCTCGGTGAAGCCCAGCGTCCAGGCGTGGACCTTGGTCATGTCGGCATAGCCGCCGGTCGAGAACGCGCGCAGCAGGTTCAGCGTCGCCGCCGCCTGCGTGTAGCCCTGCAGCATGCGCTGCGGGTCGGGCATGCGCGCCGCGGCGGTCGGCGCGATGTCGTTGATGATGTCGCCGCGATAGGACGGCAGTTCCTGCCCGCCGACCATTTCCGTAGGTGCGGAGCGCGGCTTGGCGAACTGGCCCGCCATGCGCCCGACCTTCACCACGGGCACCTTCGCGGCATAGGTCAGCACCATCGCCATCTGGAGCATGACCTTGAACGTGTCGCGGATCGTGTCGGCGCTGAACTGCTGGAAGCTTTCGGCACAATCCCCGCCCTGAAGCAGGAACGCCTCGCCCCGCGCGACCTTCGCCAGTTCGCGCTTCAGCGTGCGCACTTCCCCTGCGAAGACCAGCGGCGGATAAGAGGCCAGTTGCGTTTCCACCGACTTAAGTGCGGCGGCATCCAAATAATCGGGCATCTGCACCCGCGGCTTGCTGCGCCAGTCAGACTTGCTCCAGGTCTGTGCCATCTTGTCCTCCGAAACGATCCCCTGGCTGGGCTTGGGCCGGGTTGGGCCTGATTGCGTGGGGCATCCCCCGGTGTCAAGTCAAACCGCCCCATCCGCGCGACAGCAGGCGGGGCGGAATGCGACAGGCATATGACGGTTTTGTGCCGGGGCGGGCATTCCGGATCTTCCGCGCGGCAATCGGCTGGGCTACGCAGGCGGGGCGCCCGGTCGTTCCGGCACCCGGGCGCCAAGACCGACGGCAGGAACCGCCCCATGACCACCCCGTGACAGCCTCGTGACCGCTCCATGACCCTCACCGCGCCCAAGCCCCACCACTTCGTCTTCGTGCTTCTGCCGCGCTTCAGCATGCTGGCCTTCGCCGCGGCTGTCGAAGCCCTGCGCGTGACCAACCGCATGACGGGGCGGACCTGTTACAGCTGGACGCTGGTCGGCGAAGGCGGGGAAGAGGCAACAAGTTCCGCCGGTGTCGCCGTGCGGCTGTCCGGGGATCTCGAGGTGCTGAACCGAGACGACACGGTGATCGTCTGCGGTGGCATCGACGTGCAGAACGCCACGACCAAGCGACTCGTGAACTGGCTTCGGCGCGAAGCGCGGCGCGGCTGCGCGGTGGGCGGCCTGTGCACCGGCGCCCATGCACTGGCCGCGGCGGGGCTTCTGGACGGGCGGCGCGCGACGATCCACTGGGAGAACCTCGACAGTTTCGCCGAGGATTTCATCGACGTGAACCTGACCCGGTCGGTCTTCGCCATCGACGGAGGGCGCTATACCACCGCGGGTGGCACCGCGTCGCTCGACCTGATGCTGAAGCTGATCGCAAGGCAGGTGGGCGAGGAGACGGCCTCGGCGGTGGCGGACCAGTTGATCTATGCCTCCATCCGCACGGACCGCGACACGCAGCGACTGTCCATCCCCACCCGGATCGGCGTGCGCCATCCCAAGCTGTCCGCGGTCATCAAGGAGATGGAGAACCATATCGAGGACCCGATCAGCCCGGCGGTGATGGCGCGCGACGTCGGCCTGTCCACCCGGCAACTCGAGCGGCTTTTCCGGCGGTACCTGAACCGCAGCCCGAAGCGGTATTACATGGAACTGCGGCTTTCGAAGGCCCGCAACCTGCTGATGCAGACGGACATGAGCGTGATCAACGTCGCGCTCGCCTGCGGGTTCACGTCGCCGTCGCATTTCTCGAAATGCTACCGGGCCCAATACAACACGACCCCCTACCGGGAACGTGGTGCCATGGCGGCCGACCGTGCGGAGCGCGGCTGACAGCCCGCCCCGCCCGGACCACCGCTGTCAGGGCCAGAATCGAGACCTGCAAGATCGTGCGCAATCTGCTATGGTGACACTGGGATGGCCGTGACGCCTTCCTCCACAAGAACTTCCGCAACCGCAGGGAAACACAATGAGATCACTCGCACGCCTTGGCGCAGCCGTCGGGACCATTCTGGTATCCGCCGGCACGGCATTCGCGACGCCCTCGCTCAGTTTCATCGTGGATGGCAACACGTTCACCGACAACTTCAACATCGACAACACGTCAGACGCCGGGGAACAGATGCTCCGGTTCTTCATCGACCTGAGCGGAACCACCGCATTCGCCACCGAGTTCGACACGACCGACGACCCTCGGCCGCCCTCGCCCCTCGACAATCTCGGGACACCCTTCACGCCGCTGGGCGGCACGGACACGACAACCGGCCTGACGTCCTTCAGCGTCGTCGATAACGGCACGACACTGGACATCTTCTTCGACGATTTCCAGCCGTCGGAGACGTTCACCTTCATCATCGACGTGGACCCGACCGATGCCGCCCTCAACAGCACGATCACCGGCGACGAGCTGATCGGTGCGACCGCCTTCGCCGATTTCAGCGATGGCCAGCGCGTCAGCGGAGTCTTCGCCGCGATTTCGGGTAATTCCGACGCGTCGGGCTTCATGGCGACGGGCATCACGGTGACCCCCAAGATTCCGCTGCCCGCACCTGCGCTGCTTCTGATCGGCGGGATTGGCGCACTCGGCGTCGCGGCACGCCGCAAGCGCGCCTGAGCACAACCTGATCTTGACAGTCGTCAATCGGCCGGTGTCACCCGGAAGATCGCGCCGTTGTTTTCCGAAATGAACCAGATCGCGCCATCCGGGCCTTCGCGGATATCCCGCACGCGATCCGTTTCCGGGCCCTCGATGCGCTCGGCTTCGTCAAGGGTATCGCCGTCCACGCGGGAGATCAGGCCGGAATTGAGACTGCCGGTGAACATGTCGCCCTTCCATTCCGGCCAGAGCGCACCCGAATAGATCATCAGCCCCGATGGCGCGATGGATGGATCCCAGTAATGGGCGGGCTGCTCCATGCCCTCCCGCGCTGTGCCCTCGCCGATGCGCGCACCCGAATAGTGGCGCCCGAAGGAGATGACGGGCCATCCGTAATTCGCGCCCTTCTCGATCCGGTTGACCTCGTCCCCGCCACGGGCACCGTGCTCCACCAGCCAAAGCTGGCCGTCCGCGTCCAGCGTGGCGCCTTGCGGGTTGCGGTGCCCGTAGCTCCAGATCTCTGGCTGCACATCGTCGCGCCCCGTGAACGGGTTGTCCGCGGGCACGCTGCCGTCTCGATTGAGACGGATCACGCTGCCCTCGTGCCGCGACCGGTCCTGCGCGCTGGGGCGGTCGCCCCGGTCGCCGGTCGTCAGGTAGATCATCCCGTCGCGGCCTTCGACCATGCGCGATCCGAAATGCCGCCCGCCACTGCTGCCCGGCGCCATCTCGAAGATCACCTGCACATCGTCCAGCGCCGTGCCGTCCTCCGCCAGAACCCCGCGGGCCAGCGCCGTGCCCGCTCCGCCGTCCTGCGGGCGCGCGAAGCTGAGATAGACCTCGCGGGTCGTTGCGAAATCGCGGGGCACCAGCACGTCGAGCAATCCGCCCTGTCCGACCGCCGCGACACGTGGAACGCCGGCCACGGTCTGCGCGCGCCCGTCCGCCACATGCAGCAGCCGCCCGTCCCGTTCGGTGATGAGCAGCCCGCCACCCGGCAGAAACCCCAGCGCCCATGGCGTGTCGAGCCCCGACACGACCCGATCCACCCGAAGCGGACCCGCGCTGCTGTCGAGCGTCTGCGCGGACGCCGCGGCAGCCAACAGCAAAGCCGCCAGCCCCGTGACTGCCCGCGCGATCCATGGCTTCCCTTGCATCATGCCGAACCTCCCGTGTCATGTGTGTCTTGCAAAAGGCATAGAGCGCGCCCCGCGGCCCGGCGAGGCACGAAACCGTGTGCCCTGAACCAAAGCCCGCTTTTCATTCCCCGCGACGCGCACTAGCCTGCGCAACGGGATCGTTTCCAACCGGATTCCACGACAGGGAGATACACATGAAAACACTGGCAAAAGGCGCAACGATCGCAGCCATGCTGTGCAGCGCCGCCGCCGTGCAGGCGCAGGAAGAGATCAAGATCGGCGTCGTTCTGGGCTTCACCGGCCCGCTGGAAACGCTGGCACCGCCCATGGCCGGTGGCGCGGAACTGGCGATCGCCGAGATCAGCGAAAGCGGCCTGCTGCTGGGCGGGTCCATGGTGACGCCGGTGCGCGGCGACAGCACCTGTGTCGATGCCGCAGCGGCCACGGCGACGGGCGAACGGCTGGTTACCTCGGAAGGCATCGCCGCGATGGTCGGCGCCATGTGTTCGGGTGCCACCGGCGCCATCCTGAGCAACGTGGCGCTGCCCAACGGCATCGTCATGATCTCGCCCTCCGCCACCTCGCCGGGCCTGTCCACGGTGGAAGACAACGGCCTGTTCTTCCGCACCGCGCCGTCCGACGCGCGGCAAGGCGTCGTGATGGCCGACATCATCATGGAGCGCGGCATCGACACCGTCGCCGTCACCTACACCAACAACGACTATGGCAAGGGTCTGGCCGACAGCTTCCAGCAGGCGTTCGAAGCCGCGGGCGGGACGATCACCCTGTCGGCGCCCCACGAAGACGGACGGGCCGATTACTCGGGCGAAATCGGGGCGTTGGCATCAGCCGGGGGCGATGCGCTCGTGGTTGCGGGCTATGTCGACGAAGGCGGGTCTGGCATGGTCCGCGCGGCGCTCGACACGGGTGCGTTCGACATGTTCGTGTTCCCCGACGGGATGGTCGGCGATGCGCTGAGCGCGAATTTCGGCACCGAGATCGAAGGGTCCTTCGGGCAGAACCCCGGCTCCGACAGCGACGGCGCAGCGATCTACGAAGAACTGGCCGCGGCTGCGGGCGTGAACGGCGAGTCCGTGTACTCCAAGGAAGCCTATGATGCGGCGGCATTGATCCTGCTGGCCATGCAGGCGGCGGGATCGTCCGCGGCAGGCGATTTCAAGGAACACGTGATGGACGTGGCCAACGCACCGGGCGAGCCGATCATGCCGGGTGAACTGGCCAAGGCACTGGAAATCATCGCGGATGGCGGCGACGTGGATTATGTCGGCGCGTCGGCGGTGGAACTGATCGAACCGGGCGAGGCCGCGGGCGTCTACCGCGAGATCGAGATCGTGGACGGCGAAGTCAGCACGGTCGGCTTCCGCTGATCCATCGGGCATGGCCGCGCACAAGCGGCCATGCCCCTGCATGAAAGGAGCCGCCCGCCATGATCGCGGTGGACGATCTGCACAAGCATTTCGGCGGGTTTCACGCCGTGGACGGCGCGAGCCTGACCATACGGGACGGGTCCATCACCGGGCTGATCGGCCCGAACGGCGCCGGAAAGACCACGCTTTTCAACGTGATCGCGGGTGTTCTGAAACCGACCTCGGGGCGCGTCACCATGGGCGGGGACGACATCACCGGGCTGCCGCCGCATGAGTTGTTCCATCGCGGGCTGCTGCGGACGTTCCAGATCGCCCATGAATTCAGCTCCATGACGGTCGCGGAGAACCTGATGGTCGTGCCGGGGCACCAGGCCGGCGAGACGCTGTGGAACGCCTGGTTCAAGCGGGCACTGATCGCCGAGGAAGAGCGGTCCTTGATGAAGAAAGCCCGCGAAGTTCTTGAATTCCTGACCATCGACCATCTTGCGGATGAAAAGGCCGGGAACCTGTCGGGCGGGCAGAAGAAGCTGCTGGAGCTCGGCCGGACGATGATGGTGGACGCCAAGATCGTGTTCCTGGACGAGGTCGGCGCGGGCGTGAACCGCACGCTGCTGAACACGATCGGGGATGCAATACGGCGGCTAAACGTCGAGAGAGGTTACACCTTCTGCATGATCGAGCATGACATGCAATTCATCGGGCGGCTGTGCGACCCGGTCATCTGCATGGCCGAGGGCAAGGTGCTGGCAGAGGGCAGCATCGACGAGATCAAGGCGAACGAGGCGGTGATCGAGGCCTATCTTGGCACTGGGTTGAAGAACAAGGTGCAGGCGGGGGCAGCGTCGTGACGGTCGTTCCCGTGCATATGAATCGCATATTACTTTCATATGACTCGCATATGACTCCGAAGCGGGTTCGCCCATGACCGCGCCCTTCCTTGACGCGCGCGGCATGACCGGCGGCTATGGCGCTGCGGACATTCTGCATGACCTTACCATCACCGTCGCGCGGGGCGAGATCGCGGTGATCGTCGGCCCCAACGGCGCGGGCAAGTCCACCGCCATGAAGGCCGTCTTCGGGATGCTGCCGCTGCGCGCGGGCACGGTCACGCTCGACGGGCGGGACATCACGGGGCTCACGCCGCAGGACCGGGTGGCGGCGGGCATGGGCTTCGTGCCGCAGGTCCGCAACATCTTTCCGACGATGACCGTGCAGGAGAACCTGGAGATGGGGGGCTTCCTGCGGCGCGACGACATCGCCGACACCATCGCGCAGGTCTATGACCTGTTCCCGATCCTGAAAGACAAGCGCCACCAGCACGCGGGCGAGTTGTCGGGCGGGCAGCGCCAGCAGGTCGCGGTCGGGCGCGCGTTGATGACCCATCCGCGGCTTTTGATGCTGG
The DNA here is from genome assembly GCF_003254465.1 of Meridianimarinicoccus zhengii. GTDB lineage: Bacteria > Pseudomonadota > Alphaproteobacteria > Rhodobacterales > Rhodobacteraceae > Meridianimarinicoccus > Meridianimarinicoccus zhengii. Next base: position 30,074 of record NZ_QDFI01000028.1, on the reverse strand, counting down.
ACGAACCCACCGCCGGGGTCAGCCCCATCGTGATGGACGAGTTGTTCGACCGCATCATCGAGGTGGCGCGGACGGGCATTTCCATCCTGATGGTGGAACAGAACGCCCGGCAGGCGCTGGAGATCGCCGACACCGGCTATGTGCTGGTGCAGGGGCGCAACCGTTACACCGACACCGGGGCGGCCTTGCTGGCCGATCCCGAGGTCCGCCGCAGTTTCCTGGGGGGCTGAGGCGTGGCGGGTCCGGTCACGGCACTGGCGGGCGCGCTGGTCTGCGCCTTCACCACGGCCAGCATCGACGGGCGCGCGGCGTTCGACAGTGCTGCATCGGCGCGGGCCGTGCCCGTGGCGGATGCGCCGGGGCTGGCGGTCCTGCGGCTGGACGACAGCCCGCCCCGGCTGGCCGCCGTGCGGCGCGAGGGGGTCTGGCTGAGCCTGCGCACCGCGCCGGACATCGATCACGGCAACCGGGTCGCCGTGCTGGACCTTGCGCAATCCGGACCGCGTGCAGGTCTGGCCGTGCTGGTGGTGTCCGACCCGGAGGCCGCGGCGCGGATCGTGAGCCGTGAGGGTCGCTGCACCGCCGAGGCGACGCCGGAGGGGTCGGAATGAAGGTCGTGTCGTGCATCGACGTCGCCGCGACGCGGCAAGGGCTGCACCCGGCCGCTTATGGGGGCATAGCCCGCGGTCGGGGGCTGCCCGGCTTGCCGCCGGGCGAGCGACATTTCATCCTTGGCGCTCTGTTCGCCGCGCTTGCGGGCGCAACCGCCCTGCCCGCCGCGGCCATCGACGCGGCCTGCCATTTCACGACCGAGTGTTTCGAGAACGAGCCCTGCGACGAAGCCGATTTCGTCCTGCGCATTCGTCCCGGCCCCGAGGAGATGTCGGTGCGGCTGGGCGGCCCGGCGGATGAGGTCACGGGCGAGCTTGGCGTGGCGCAGAGCGGCGCGACGCTGGTGCTCGCGCGCGGCCCGTCCAGCGTGCAGATCCTGACCATCGGCCCGGACGAGAGCGCACGCTATACACTGCACCTGACGGATGGCCCGGCCATGGTCAGCTATATCGGCACCTGCGAGGACGAGTGATGCAAAGAAAGGGCTACATCATCCTTTCGACCCTTTTGGGGGGTCTGCTGTCACTCCCAGATCCAGCTTTCTCTGACGTCGAAAGGTACGACTGCAATTTCACTTCGACTTGTTCGCCAGAGTCTGGTTGCAAAGCCACTGATTTCACAATCGAATTCACTTGGGATCCCCAGTCTCAAGAGGCTCTACTCGTTGCAAACAACGGAACGGCCACAGTCCTAGCCATTCGCGGTTCCAACGCCTCCAGTTTTCTTGAGCTGCTGGAAAGCGGCGTTGTTCAAACCACGACAGTCAGCGACGCTGGTTCTGCTGTCCATAGCAGGCACACGGTTCTCGGGTCTGAACTCGTTGCAAGTCAACAACATGGAACGTGCATTAGGAGCCGCCTAGAATGATCGACTTTCTGAACGCGGTCATCGTGCTGGCCAATTTCGTGATCATCCCGGCGATGGCTTACGGCGCGCAACTGGCGCTGGGGGCGATGGGGGTGACGCTTGTCTTCGCCATCCTGCGCTTCACCAATATCGCGCACGGGGACACGATGGCCTTTGGCACCATGGTCGTGATCTTCGGCACCTGGGGCTTGCAGGGGCTGGGCGTGTCCATCGCCCCGCTGCCCACGGCGCTGCTCGCGCTGCCCTTGGGGATCGCGGTGACGGCGCTGTTGCTTCTGGGCACCGACCGTGTGGTCTATCGCTTCTACCGCGCGCAGAAGGTCAACCCGGTGATGCTGCTGATCGTGTCCGTGGGCGTGATGTTCGTGATGAACGGGCTGGTGCGCTTCATCATCGGCGTGGACAGCCAGCGGTTCGACGATGGGGCGCGTTTCGTCGTCAGCGTGCGGCAGTTCCGCGAGATGACGGGGCTGGACGAGGGGTTGGCGCTGCGCAGCACGCAGGCGATCACGCTGGTGACGGCGGTGATCGTGGTGGCGGCGCTGTTCTGGTTTCTCAACCGCACGCGCACGGGCAAGTCCATGCGCGCCTATGCCGATAACGAGGATCTGGCGCTGCTGTCCGGCATCGACCCGGAGCGGGTGGTGCGGATCACATGGCTGCTGGTGGCGGGGCTGGCGACGATCGCGGGCACGCTTTACGGGCTCGACAAGTCGTTCGACGCCTTCACCTATTTCCAGCTTCTGCTGCCGGTGTTCGCGGCGGCCATAGTGGGGGGCCTCGGTCATCCGGTGGGCGCCATCGCGGGTGGCTTCGTCGTGGCCTTTTCCGAGGTGGGCGTGACCTATGCGTTCAAGCGGGTGGTGACGTATCTTGTTCCCGAGGGGTGGGAGCCCGCGGGGCTGCTGCAGATCCTCGGGACGGATTACAAGTTCGCGGTCAGCTTCGCGATCCTCGTGGTGGTGCTGATCTTCCGGCCGAACGGGCTTTATGGAGGGCGCACGGCATGACGATGCGCGAGGCGGGACTGTTCGCGCTGGTGGCGGCGCTGATCGTGGGCACGGGGATCGTGCAGGGCTGGAATTCCGCGCTGCTGATCCTGAACATGGGGCTGGTGTCGGCGGTGATGGCGCTGGGGCTGAACCTGCAATGGGGCTTTGCCGGGCTGTTCAACGTGGGCGTCATGGGGTTCGTGGCACTGGGCGGGCTGGCCGTGGTGCTGGTGTCCATGCCGCCGGTGCCAGAGGCATGGTCCGCCGGTGGGTTGCGCGCCATGGCGGGCCTTGCCCTGGGCGCGGGCGTGATCGTCGGCGCCGTCGCGCTGTGGCGGCGGCTGCCGGCGGGGCGCATCCGCGGGCTGGGGATGACCGCATGGGTGGTGGCGGGGTTCTTCGTCTACCGCGCGGTGATGGCGCCCGCCGTGGGCGCGATCGAGGACGTCAACCCGGCGGTGAGCGGCTATCTGGGGGGCTTCGGCCTGCCGGTGCTGCTGGCTTGGCCAGTGGGCGCGCTGCTGGCGGCCGGGGCCGCATGGGTGATCGGCAAGACCGCGCTGGGGCTGCGGGCCGATTACCTGGCCATCGCCACGCTGGGGATTTCGGAAATCGTCATCGCCGTGCTGAAGAACGAGGACTGGCTGAGCCGCGGGGTGAAGAACGTCAACGGCCTGCCGCGCCCCGTGCCGAACGAGATCGACCTGCAGGCCAGCCCGGATTTCGTCGCGCGGGCGGCGGAGTGGGGGCTGGACCCGGTGACGGCCTCCACGCTTTACGTCAAGGCGGGCTATTCGCTGCTGCTGGCGGCCGTGCTGGTCGTGGTGCTGGTGCTGGCGCAGATGGCGCTGCGGTCGCCCTGGGGGCGGATGATGCGCGCCATTCGCGACAACGAGGTGGCGGCGAGCGCCATGGGCAAGAACGTCACGGCGCGGCATCTGCAGATCTTCGTGATCGGCTCGGCGGTCTGCGGGCTGGCGGGCGCGATGATGACGACGCTGGACGGGCAGCTGACACCGACGAGCTACCAGCCGCTGCGCTATACCTTCCTGATCTGGGTGATGGTGATCGTGGGCGGATCGGGCAACAATTTCGGGTCGGTGCTGGGCGGTATGCTCGTGTGGTTCCTGTGGGTGCAGGTGGAACCGATGGGCCAGTGGCTGCTGGGGGTCGTGACCGCCCCCCTGCCCGATGGCAGCGCGCTGAAGGATCATCTGCTGGCGGGTGCTGCGCAGATGCGGCTTCTGACCATGGGGGTGGTGCTGCTGCTGGTGCTGCGCTTCAGCCCGCGCGGGTTGATGCCGGAGCGCTGACGGAACCGGGCGGTCGAGCGCCTCAGGGGATCGGCCGGGGCTGCGCGCGCCTTTCGCATCTCATCCAACAGATGCGTGGGGGCAACGCCCGCCCGCTCCTGACGCTGATCGTTCGGGGGCCGGCGTGATACATGGTAACGACCACGCTCGCGGACGGAGCGTTTGACCGGCAGGAGGCCGATCAGGCCAGCGCGTGTTCGGTCCGTTCCCACCGTGCGTAGATGTAGATCAGCGCCGCGATGGCGGTCGATCCGGCCATCACGTAGAACCCCATGAACCCCGCCGCGCCGAAGATCGTGGGCCGCGTGAACAGGCTCGTCCAGACCGTCAGGAAAGCGAGGGACGCGGCCCCCGCGAGAAGAAGCAGCACGGACCAGCGGTTGCGCTTCCACAGAAGCCACGCGCCCACGAGCCCGCCCCAGGTCCCGATGGCCCAGATGGCGCTCACCCAAGGCGACAGCCCGGCCACGAGATCCGCGAGTTCGGCCGGAAAGAGGCCGAGCCAGACGGAGACCCCCAGCTTGGTCAGCGCGTATTCCAGCGCCGCGAGGGCATAGAACAGCAGGGTCAGTGCCGCGACGGGAAAATGGTGCCAGGGGGTCTTGGACGGGGTCATGGTCTGCTCCGTTGAACGTGGCCGCAGGTTTGCCGCGCGGGCGCGTTTTGTCCAGCCGCAAGGTGACGCGCATGCCCCTGAACCCGGCGGCCCACGGGTTGCGCGGCGGCGCAGACCGCCCTAGGGCGTGCCCCGCGGATACCGGACGGGCGCCGCCGCCGCGCCGGTCCGTGCGGACGCACATCGGGGATCACGCCGTCAGATCGGTATGAAACGGGAAAACCAGAATGAAGATCAACACATTGCGGCGCAATCTTTACCTGTTGGCGAAGCTGCTGGGCGATGTGCAGGCCGTGCGGTCGCCCCGCAAGGGCGCGATCACCCGCCGGATCGGGCGGCGCATCGCGGGCAAGGCCACGGGGCGGATGCTGGGCCGGCTGTTCCGCTGACCGGCGCGCGGCGCGGCCGGCCATCGCGCACCGCGGTCATTTCACGTCAGAGGGCCGTTTTTCCGCTTGAACCCGCGCGGCGCTGTCGTTAGAGAACCGCTACTCTTCAGGGTGCGGGCGTAGCTCAGGGGTAGAGCATTACCTTGCCAAGGTAAGGGTCGGGCGTTCGAATCGCCTCGCCCGCTCCAGGAAGAGACCGGCATCCGGACGCGGGCGTAGCTCAGGGGTAGAGCATTACCTTGCCAAGGTAAGGGTCGTGAGTTCGAATCTCATCGCCCGCTCCAGGATGATCCGTTTCCCGATTTTTCAGATGCGACTGCTCGCGTGCCGGTATGGCTGTGCCAGCGGACCCTGCGCGACATGGCATGACCCGCGCGCCGTTTCCGGCGCGCGGTTGAACCGGCAGTGGCGAGCCGAGATCAGGCAGCCCGGCGCCGCGCCCGATACGACAGCCCGCCCATCCCAATCAGGACCGGCGCCAGAAGCGCGAACCCGGCAGGAAGGGGCACCGGCGCATCGACGATATCGTCGTTCACGCCGTCGGTCGTGCCGTCGTAATTGTAGGTCAGCGAGCTGATCGTCGCAAAGGCCGACCGTTCGGCGGAGAACAGGATATACCCGATGATCCCGCCATCGAGGGTCATGGTCGAGATCTCGGCCGGAACCGAGACGGAGTCCACCAGCGCGCCCGTGGGCGAATACGCGGCGTAGACCGATGGCTCCAGCGCCCAGTAATCGATCGTCACGGTGTCGGTCGTATCCAGAAAGTTGATCCGCCCGAATTCGCGGGGCGCCGCCGTGCTGCCCGCACGCGCCACCGGTCCGCTTGCGATGCCGATGCCGTCGAACGTGTCGCGGCTGTCCTTGTAGAGATAGGCGTTCACGACCGTGATCCCGAAATTCTCGGCATAATAGTCGTTGTAGGCCGGGTCGCTTTCCACGTCGAACTGGGTGCCGGGAAAGTTCGGCACGTCGAAGCTCGGTGTGAAGGCGGCACCCTGCGCGGTCACGGCCATGCCCGCCAACGCCGCAGCGACCACCAAGGGTTTCACGATATTTTCCATGTCGGCTCCCCGCCATTTGTTAAGCACTCGTTAACCGTATATCGGAACACGATTCGGCACAATGACCGGCGGCAGGCTGCGTGGGGGCGCAGAATTTCACGCTGCAAGGGGCGGCCCCGCTTGGACATGGCGCGGCGCCTGCCTATAAGCGCGCAGCAGGCAGCCCGGAGACAGCGCATGCGCACAGCCACCATCAGCCGCAAGACCGCGGAAACAGACATCGCCGTGACCGTCGATCTGGACGGGACGGGACGGTACGACAACGCCACCGGTGTCGGTTTCTTCGATCACATGCTGGACCAGCTCGCCCGTCATGCGCTGATCGACATGGAGGTGCGGGCCGTGGGCGACCTGCATGTGGACGACCACCACACGGTGGAGGACGTCGGGATAGCGCTGGGGCAGGCCCTCGCGCGGGCGATGGGCGACAAGCGCGGCATCCGGCGGTACGGCGCGTGCCTGCTGCCCATGGACGATGCGCTGGTGCGCGCGGCGCTCGACCTGTCGGGGCGACCTTACCTCGTGTGGAACGTCGATTTCCCGGCGGCGAAGATCGGGACCTTCGACACGGAACTGGTGCGCGAATTCTTCCAGGCGCTGGCCACCCATGGCGGGATCACGCTGCATGTGGACGCGCTGCACGGGATCAACAGCCACCACATCGCCGAGGCCGCGTTCAAGGCGGTGGCGCGGGCGTTGCGTGACGCGCTGGAGCCGGATGCCCGCAAGGGCGATGCGATCCCGTCCACCAAGGGCAGCCTGTAGGCCATGACGACCGTCCTGATCGATTACGACAGCGGCAACCTGCATTCGGCGGAAAAGGCGTTCCAGCGCATGGCGGCCGAAACGGGCGGCGGGCCGGTGATCGTGTCCGACCGCGCCGAGGACGTGGCCCGCGCGACCCGCGTCGTGCTGCCGGGCGACGGGGCCTTCCCCGCCTGCCTTGCGGGGCTGCGCGCGCGCACGGGCCTGTTCGAGGCGATGGTGGAGGCCGTGACGGTCCGCGCCGTGCCCTTCATGGGGATCTGCGTGGGCATGCAGATGCTGGCGACGCGCGGGCACGAATACGGGGTCACCGATGGCCTGGACCTGATCGGCGGCGAGGTGGTGCCGATCGCGCCTGCCGACACGGCGCTGAAGGTGCCGCATATGGGCTGGAACGACCTGGTGATCGACCGCGCCCACCCGGTGCTGGACGGCGTGGCCACGGGCGATCACGCCTATTTCGTCCATTCCTACCAGTTCCGGGTCGCGGATCCGGCGCAGCGGCTGGCCCATGTGGATTACGGCGGCGAGGTCACCGCCATCGTGGCGCGCGACAACATCATCGGGTTGCAGTTCCACCCGGAAAAGAGCCAGGCCGCCGGGTTGCGCATGATCGCCAATTTCCTGCGCTGGCGGCCCTGAGCGGCGCGGCCCATTGCCCGTCGTCCTGCCGATCGGGCAAACGCGGCCTGCCGCACAGCGCGGTCGTCTTCAGTCGTAAGGATTCCTCGGGGGGTGAGCGTCGCCTGGGGAACGCCCCTGCGAAGCGTTTCCGGCGCGAACGCCCCGCAGGGGCCGGCGGGGCAGACGGCCCCCGCCCGAACCCGGCCCTGCCCCCGTTGCGACGTGGCCCGCGCCCGAGACCCGTCTTAGTCCACCCGCGCCCAGGTCTGGCTGCGGCAGATGCCGATCACGCAGCCCGAGACCTCAAGCCGGTCGCCATCGAGGGTCATTTTCGACGCATAGGTCTTGTCGCGGTCCGGCGCCCAGATCTTGCCGCCGCCATAAGCGCCACCGCCCTGCGGGGCCATGTCCCAGACGATCCGGCGGCCCAGCGTGTCGGTGTCGCGCGCGCGGCCGTCGCCGTCATAGGCGCGCACCAGCGTGCCGCACAGGGCGTCATCGCAGGGCGCGATGCGCACATGCCCGAACGCACCGTCATCGCCCGGCTGGGTCTGCCAGACGCCTTCCACCGGGTCGGCCTGCGCCGCCCCCGCCGCCGCGGCCAGCGCCAGCGCGGCCGTCAGTCCCTTCCATCCCCGCATCGCATCCTCCTCGTCTGCGTTCCGCCGCCACAATGCCGCGCAGGGCATGCGGGGCAAGCGTGACGCTGCGGCGCATCGTCTGCGTCCGGCTGCGGGGGACGCGCCCGACCCTCTTGGCTTCGCCGCGCCCCCGTGCAAGACACCGCGCGACATCCGTGCCGCCGCCGCGAAAGGACCCTGCAACATGATCCTCTACCCCGCCATCGATCTGAAGGACGGCCAGTGCGTGCGCCTGCTCAAGGGCGACATGGACAAGGCCACGGTGTTCGGCGACGATCCGGCGGCGCAGGCGCGGGCGTTCCAGGACGCGGGCTGCGGCTGGCTGCATCTCGTGGATCTCAACGGCGCTTTCGCGGGTGCACCGGTGAACGGCGCGGCGGTGGAGGCGATCCTTGCGGCCACGGATATCCCCGCGCAGCTTGGCGGCGGGATCCGCGACATGGCCACCATCGAGACGTGGCTGGACAAGGGCGTCGCGCGCGTGATCCTTGGCACCGTGGCGGTGGAAGACCCGGACCTCGTGCACGCGGCGGCGAAGGCGTTTCCCGGACAGGTCGCCGTGGGGCTGGATGCGCGGGGCGGGCGCATCGCCACGCGCGGCTGGGCCGAAGAGACGCATCTGACGGTCACCGACCTTGCACAGCGGTTCGAGAACGCGGGTATCGCCGCGATCATCTACACCGACATCGAGCGGGACGGCGCCATGGGCGGGCCAAACATCGCGGCCACGGCGGCGCTTGCGCGGGCCGTGTCGGTGCCGGTCATCGCATCGGGCGGCGTGTCGTCGCTGGACGACCTGATGGCGCTGCGGGACACCGGCGTGGTCGCGGGCGCGATCTCGGGCCGGGCGCTCTATGACGGGGCGCTGGACCTGCGCGCGGCGCTGGCTACGCTGGGGTGAGCCGTCATGGCCGCTGCCCGTGCCCCGCGCACGGGTTCGGACGTGGCAGGCGTCGGGCTGCGGGCGGGCACACGCCTGCTATAGTGGCGCCACGTCTGGTGTGGGATCGCGCCCTGCGTTCACATGGCGTCCGGGCCTGTCCCGGCCGCGGACGGCGCGTCAGGGCTGGACGTTCTCGATGGCCGCGGCGCCGAGCCGCATCAGCGCGCCGCGGATCGTTTCCATGTAGGGCGCCTCGGGGCTGACATCGTAGCCGCCGAGGAACGCCGACGGATCCTCGTGCGCGAGCCGGGTCACCCCGTCATCGCCTTCGTAGACGAGGATGCGCAGCGGCAGCGCGAGCCCGGCCAGCAGGTCGTCCTGCATGACCTGCGTGCCGAGCGCGGGATTACCGAAGATCACCACCTGCGCGTCGTTGAGCGACTGGTCCACCGACGCGGCGCCGGCCGCGTGGTCGATCACGGCAAACACCGTGGCCCCGGCGCCCTCGATGGCGGCCACCAGCGCCTCGGTCGTGGTCGCGACATCCGCCGGGCTTTCCTGCACGATGAAATCGCGCTCCAGCATGCCGTGGGCCTGCGCCAGTGGCGCGGCAAGTGCGATAAGCCCCGCCGCCAGCGCGGCTCGTATCCAGGATTTGTCGAGCGTCATGTCTCACACCTCCAAAGGTTCGGGTCTCCCGGCGTTTCCTCATGGCTGGGGCAAATCCGGTCCAGTGCCCGAACATAGGCCCCGCGGTTCGCGCCGACCACCTCCGACACGCGCGCAAGCCCCGCTTCGGCAGCCGCCCGCCCGCCGTCATAGACGACCGCGGTCTGGAACCAGCCATCCACCTGCAGGATCACCGCATCCTCGATGCCTGCGGCTTGCAGCAGCCCAAGCTGCGCGCGCTGCCCGTCGAGACTGCGCTGGGTGCCGGCGATCACGACCCATGGCGGTGTCGACGCCGACGGCTCCCCCTCGCCTTCCTGCATTTCGCTGACCGGCACATCGATCTCGACGTCGAAGCCGGCCTCTGCGGCCGCGTCGATGGCGGTCCACAGGCTATTGTTCTGGGCCTGCATCTCGGCGAGCCGTTCTTCAAGGAAGATCACCCGCGAGTCGCTGTCGGCGATTTCCTGCGTCACGCGCGTGAAATCGGCCTCCAGAAGCGGCGTCTTGATGCGCACGTCGAAGCCTTCGTCCTGCAGCGCCTCGAACACCCGCGCGCTGCGGTCTGCGAATTGCGCAGGGATCAGCACGGCCGCCGCCAGCGCGCCCGCGGCGAGCACCGCGATCACGGTCCACAGGAATTCGCGCAGGGTCACGAGGAACGCCTTCATGCCCCGACCATGGGCTGTGGGGCGCGGCCCCGTCCACCCCTTATCTCAGGCGTTGAAGAGGAAATGCAGCACGTCGCCATCCTTGACGGTATAGGCCTTGCCCTCGACCCGCATCTTGCCTGCGTCCTTCGCGCCGGCTTCGCCGCCCAAGGCGATGAAATCGTCATAGGCGATGGTTTCGGCCCGGATGAAGCCGCGTTCGAAATCGCCGTGGATCACGCCCGCCGCCTGCGGGGCCAGCGTGCCGCGCCGGATCGTCCAGGCGCGCGCTTCCTTGGGGCCAACGGTGAAATAGGTCTCGAGTTGCAACAGGTCGTAGCCCGCCTTGATCAGCCGGTCGAGCCCCGGTTCTTCGAGCCCCAGATCGGACAGGAACACCGCCGCTTCCTCGGCATCGAGCTGGCTGATCTCTTCCTCGATGGCTGCCGAGATGACGACCGTGGCCGCCCCCTGTGCCGCGGCCATTCCGGCCACCCGCGCGGACTGGGCATTGCCCGTGGCCGCCGAGGTTTCCTCCACGTTGCAGACATAGAGGATCGGCTTCGTGGTCAGGAGCTGGAGCATCTTCCACGCCTTCGCATCCTCGGCATCCACCTCCACGCTGCGGGCGGGATTGCCCTCCTCCAGCGCGGCAAGGGCGGCCCTGAGCAGCCGTTCCTGCTGCACGGCCTCCTTGTCGCCGCCGCGCACCTTGCGGGTGAGGTTCGCGAGCCGCTTCTCGATGCTTTCGATATCGGCGAGCATCAGTTCCGTCTCGATCGTTTCCGCATCTGCGACCGGGTCCACGCGGCCATCCACGTGGGTGACGTCGTCATCCTCGAAGCAGCGCAGGACATGGGCGATGGCGTCGCATTCGCGGATATTGGCGAGAAACTGGTTGCCAAGCCCCTCGCCCTGGCTGGCACCCTTCACCAGACCCGCGATATCCACGAAGGTCATGCGCGTGGGAATGATCTGCTTGCTGCCGGCGATCGCGGCCAGCCTGTCGAGCCGGGCATCGGGCACGGCCACGTCGCCGACGTTCGGTTCGATCGTGCAGAAGGGAAAATTCGCAGCCTGCGCCGCCGCCGTGCGGGTCAGCGCATTGAACAGGGTCGATTTGCCCACGTTCGGCAGACCGACGATCCCCATCTTGAACCCCATGGCACGCTCCTTCGCTTGGCCCGGCGCTTCCCTACGCCGCGCGCCGCACGGGCGCAAGCGGGCGCACCTTGCCTTTTGCGCGCGCATGGGCCACACCCCGGCGACCACCGGAGGAGACCGCAGAATGACCCGTATCGATGCCAAGTTCGCCGCGCTGCGGGCCGAGGGACGCAAGGCCTTCGTGGCCTATGTCATGGCGGGCGATCCGGATTACGACACCTCGCTGGAACTGGTGCGCGGGCTGCCCGGTGCAGGCGTCGACATCATCGAGCTGGGCATGCCCTTCACCGATCCGATGGCGGACGGCCCGACCATCCAGCTTGCGGGCCAGCGGGCGCTGGCGGCAGGCCAGACGCTGCAACGCACGCTCGACATGGCGCGGTCCTTGCGCGAGGTGGACGACACGACGCCCATCGTCATGATGGGCTACTACAACCCGATCTATTCGCGCGGCGTGGACACGTTCCTGAAGGACGCCAAGGCCGCCGGGATCGACGGGCTGATCGTCGTGGACCTGCCCCCCGAGGAGGACGAGGAACTGTGCATCCCCGCGCAGGCGGCGGGGCTGAATTTCATCCGGCTGGCGACGCCGACGACCGACGACAAGCGCCTGCCCAAGGTGCTGCAGAACACGTCGGGCTTCGTATACTACGTGTCGATCACGGGGATCACCGGGGCGGCGGCGGCCAGTGCCGCGGATGTCGCCCCCGAGGTCGCCCGGATCAAGGCGCAGACCGACCTGCCGGTGATCGTGGGCTTCGGCATCCGCACCCCCGACAGCGCGCGCGAGATCGCGTCGGTGGCCGATGGCGCGGTCGTGGGCACCGCCATCGTCAAGCAGGTCGAAGAGGGCCGCCCGGTCCCCGAGATCCTGAATTTCGTCAGGGGCCTCGCCGACGGCGCGCACGGGGCCTGAACCGGGGACCCTGCCTGCGACACGGCGCGCGCGTGAGGGTGCCACTGTCGGCACGGCGGACCGTGCCGACGCCCACGTCCCCTTCCGACGGCTTGCGCCGCGCCCGGCCAGCGGCCGAGACGCGGCCTGCCGCTCAGGCCTTCATCCGGAATCCCGTCCGGAACCAGCGCAGGCACAGGGCAAGAGCCGCGACGGTAAAGACGCCCACGATGGGCAGGCCCATCCAGGGGCTGCTGTCCGACGCGCCGATCACCCCGTAGCGCACCCCGTCGATCAGGTAGAAGACCGGGTTCACATGGGTCAGGATCTGCATCGCGCCCGGCAGCCCCTCGACCGAATAGAACGTGCCCGACAGGAAGCTGAGCGGCGTGATGATGAAATTCGTGATCGCCGCCATCTGGTCGAACTTGTTCGCGAGGATCGCGGCGATGATCCCCAGCGCGCCGAGGAACACGCTGCCCAGCACGACATAGACCAGCACCCAGATCGGGTGCGCCATCCCCTGCCCGAGAAAGATCGCGGCCACGATCAGGATCGCCACGGCCACGAACAGCCCCCGCGACACCGCGCCCGACAGGTAGCCCGCCACCAGTTCGGCGGGCGACAGGGGCGGCATCAGCGTGTCCACGATGTTGCCCTGCACCTTGGCGATCATGATGGCCGAGGACGTATTGGCGAAGGCGTTCTGGATCACCGTCATCATCAGGATGCCGGGGGCGAGGAATTCCACGAAGGGCACGCCCATGACCTCGCCCCGCCGCGTGCCGATGGCGAGCGAGAAGATGGCGAGGAACAGCCCGGCGGTGATGAGCGGCGCCATGAGCGTCTGGGTCCAGACCGCCATGAAGCGGCGTGTCTCCCGTTCGGCGAGCGTCCACAGCCCGAGCCAGTTGACCCGTCCGAAGCGCCGCACGCCCATTTCCCGTATCTGCGTCATCTGCTGTTCCTGCCCGTGTCGGTGCCCATGTCGGTGCCTGTCGCGCGGGGCCGTCCGGCGCCGCGGCCGCGGGATGCCTTGTATCCCGCGCCTGCGTGATTAGAATAGCGTGCTGAGGATTACAAACGATCCCCGCGCGCCCCGACGGGCCGCATCGCGGGGATGCACCGTGCAACACGAGAAAAGCAAGGCATGCCATGTCCTGGACCGAAGACCGCGTCGAGACGCTGAAGAAGATGTGGGCCGACGGCCAGAGCGCCAGCCAGATCGCCAAGGAACTTGGCGGTGTGACACGCAATGCCGTCATCGGAAAGGTCCATCGGCTGGGCCTGTCGAACCGCACCGGCGGCGCCGCACCGGCCGGCGATCCGGCCGAGGCCCAGCCCGCGCCCGTGACCGAGACCGTGGCCCCCGACACGGCACCGGCTGCCACCGCGGCCGATACCGCCGCCCCCGCGGCGCACCCGGACCCCGCCCCGGTCGAGACCGCCCCTCGCCCCTCCGTGCCCGCACGACGCCAGATCATCCCTGCGGGCCAGCCGCTGCCGCCGCAGCCATCCGCGAACGAGATCAGCCCCGAGGCCCTCGCCTCCCAGCGCGAAGTCGAGAAACGCGCCAAGCGGCTGTCGCTGATGGAACTGACGGAACGGACCTGCAAATGGCCCATCGGCGATCCGGCCACGCCGAATTTCTGGTTCTGCGGGCTCCCGGTGGAACAGGGCAAACCCTATTGCGAAGCCCATGTCGGCGTCGCCTTCCAACCCATGAGCGCTCGGCGCGACCGGCGGCGATAGGCGGGACCGAAAGCGTGGAACGGAACATCGGCCGTCAGCCGGTGTTCGCCACGCTGTCCTTGGCCTTCGTCACGAGGAGTCCCGCGATCCGGTCGAACGCAAGACCGATCACGATCCCGACGATCACGCCCAGCAGCGGCTTGCCATCCACGGCATCCTTGAGCTCGGTCCCGGCCACGCCGAGGATGATCCAGTCCACCGCGACGAAGACGAGCGTCAGGAACAGCAGCGCGAGACCGAAGGCGAGACGCTCCACCGGCCAGAACCGGAACCGGTCGTTCGTGCGATAGGATTCCAGACTGGCCCGCTGTGCGGCGTAGAATGCGGTGACGACCTCCGCCACCGCGAAACCGATCACGCCAAAAAGAAACGCCGCCGTGCCGGACAGTACGGCCCGGAAATCGACGCCTGAAAGGACGGACTGCGACGCGACGCCGCCGGGCGCGGCGAAACGGGCCTGCGCGGCGGACAGGATCGTCGCCTCGTAAATCCAGAGCGCGTACAGCCCCGCCACCGCAAGGGTCGCGGTCACGATCAGCGTCAGAACGGTCATCGCCGCGTAAACCCGGCGGGCCTTTCGCAGGTGCGGTTCGACCTGTTCGACCCGAAGACGTTGCAATTCAGTCAATTGCGACGCGGTGTCCGGGTTCGGACCGACCAGCCCCTGGTACCCGATCCCGGCAAGATGCTGGAACAGCGACGCCACAAGCGCCTTGCTGCGCACCAGCTCGCGGATGGTCTGCGCGGTGCCTTCGATCTGCGAATAGAGCGTGGCCGCACTTTCGCTCAGTGGCTCCGCGTGACGGGGGCGCGTGAACTTCAGCTTCTGCACGCCATGGTCCGTGACCACGTCCACCGACGAGAAATAAAGCGGCGGCGGGTCGTTCTCGGCAACCGCGTCCTGTTCGGACCAGTCGATATCTTCGGGCATGCGGGGCTCCTGGCAACGCCCTCGGGTGGCTTGAAGGTACACCATGCCACCCCCTGCGGCAACGCTGCCGCCGGGCTTGGGCGGTTGGCCGGCCCGGTGCCGTCCCGATTGCACAGGACGCGCGCAAGCCCTATAGCCGCGTCATGAGTGCCAACCCGCCCGACCTGCGCCCCGATCTCGCCCCCAAGGCCCGGATCGGCGATGCGCGCCGCCCCGGCCAGCCCGCCATCGGCATGGTCTCGCTCGGCTGCCCCAAGGCGCTGGTGGACAGCGAGCGCATCCTCACCCGCCTGCGCGCCGAAGGCTACGCCATCGGGTCGGACTACGCGGGCGCCGACGCGGTGATCGTGAACACCTGCGGGTTCCTCGACAGCGCCAAGGCCGAAAGCCTCGAGGCGATCGGCGAGGCGCTGGCCGAAAACGGCCGTGTGATCGTCACCGGATGCCTTGGCGCCGAACCCGATTACATCACAGGCACCCATCCGCGCGTGCTCGCCGTGACCGGCCCGCACCAATACGAGGCCGTTCTGGATGCCGTCCACGCCGCGGTGCCGCCGCAGCCCGACCCCTTCGTGGACCTGCTGCCCGCGCAGGCCGTCACGCTGACGCCACGCCATTACAGCTATCTGAAGATTTCCGAAGGCTGCAATCACGCCTGCAAGTTCTGCATCATCCCCGACATGCGCGGCAAGCTTGTCTCCCGCCCCCACAAGGCTGTGCTGCGGGAGGCCGAACGGCTGGTCGCGGCGGGCGTGCGCGAGCTTCTGGTCATCAGCCAGGACACCTCCGCCTATGGCACGGACTGGCGCGACCGCGACGCGAAGGCCCCCATCGTGGATCTCGCCCGCGACCTTGGCACGCTCGGGGCTTGGGTGCGGCTGCACTATGTCTATCCCTACCCCCATGTGCGCGAGATCATCCCGCTGATGGCCGACCCGGCCTCGGGCGTGCTCCCGTACCTCGACATCCCGTTCCAGCACGCCCACCCCGACACGCTGCGCCGCATGGCCCGCCCCGCCGCGGCGGCGCGCACGCTGGACGAGATCGCGGCCTGGCGCGCGGCCTGCCCGGACATCACCCTGCGCTCCACCTTCATCGTCGGCTATCCCGGCGAGACGGAAGGGGAGTTCCAGACCCTGCTCGACTGGATGGACGAGGCGCAGCTCGACCGTGTCGGCTGTTTCCAGTACGAAAACGTCGCGGGGGCCCGCGCGAACGCCCTGCCGGATCACGTGCCCGAAGATGTCAAACAGGACCGCTGGAACCGCTTCATGGAAAAGGCGCAGGCCATTTCCGAAGCGAAGCTGGCCGCAAGGGTGGGCCAGCGCCTGAAGGTCATCGTGGACCTGGTGGAAGACGACGCCGCAACCTGCCGCACCATGGCCGACGCGCCGGAAATCGACGGCAACCTCTTCATCGACGAGGGCCACGCGGGCCTGACCCAAGGCGATATCGTCACGGTGGAGGTCGACGAGGCAGGCGACTACGATCTCTGGGGCCGCATCGTCCCATGACCGGGGGCGCGGTCATCTTGCTGCGCTGCCCCTGCCCCGATGCCGACAGCGCCGCGCGCATCGCCGATGCGGCGATCGACGCGCGGCTCGCCGCCGCGGCGACCCTGTCTGACGGCGAAAGCCGCTACCGATGGCAGGGCGCGATTCACGCCCACCCGGAAACCGTTCTGCTGCTGACCACGGTGGAAGATCGCCGCACGGCCCTGTGCGACCTGATCGCGCGCCTGCATCCCTATGACCTGCCCGCGATCACATGGGTCCATGCGGACGCGACACCGGCCACGGGGGACTGGGCGCACGCCGCCTGCACGGGCGAACCCGACGCACACTGAGCGCGCCGCGAAACGTGCGCTCCGGCACGGAGCCGCACCGAAAGGTCGGGTATCGCGGACTTGGGGACCGTCGGACGGGATGTCAGGGTGCGGCTGACCCGACAGGATACATGACCCGATGCTGACCGACGCCGCCCTGCCCCTCGGCCTGCCCTTCGGGCTTGCGCTGCCCACGCTTCTCGGGGTGGCCGGGTTCGTGGTCTATGCGGGCGCGGACATCGCGCTCTGCCTGCGGCGGCTGTCGAGCGAAGGGATCGCCTTCTACCTGCTCAACATCGCCGCCGCCACGCTGATCGGGGTCAGCCTGCTCTACAGCTTCAACCTCGGCGCGTTCCTGACGGAGCTGTTCTGCCTCGGCACCTCGGTACTGGCCGTGGCGCTGCGGCTGCGGGACCGGCGCGCGGTGCCTGCCCTGCGCCGGACACGCACCCGCACCCTGCCCCAGCCCATGCAGGGCGCGCGCCCGATGCCCGGCCGCCCGCACGGTCCTGTCGGTCCCGCGCGCGCCCATGCGGGCCGGAGCCTTTTTCCCGACCGGATGGCCTGATCCGCGC
Organism: Meridianimarinicoccus zhengii; assembly: GCF_003254465.1. Classification (GTDB taxonomy): domain Bacteria; phylum Pseudomonadota; class Alphaproteobacteria; order Rhodobacterales; family Rhodobacteraceae; genus Meridianimarinicoccus; species Meridianimarinicoccus zhengii. The sequence continues at coordinate 12,847 of NZ_QDFI01000028.1, read as the reverse complement.
GCGCCTCAACCCGCCTCGCGGGCATCGGCATCCGCCGTGGCCGCCCCGAGAAAATCGAACATCTGCACGTTGGCGCAGGCCTGCGGCACCACCGCCGCACCCGGTTCCTGCCTGGCGAGCCGGTCATGGCAGCCGCCCGACCGTTCCCAGTCGCAGCCCCGGCAGCGGTGGACCATCCCGGCCCATTCCTGCTGGGTGAGCGCGCCATCGGCCTGGCGCGCGGCCAGGTCGACGCCCGTGGCCCTCGCCATCGATTGCGCCAGCCACAAATGCGTTACCATGTCGCCAAGGGGCTTCGGATCGGTGCGGGACATGGGAAACCTCCGGGCTGCGATGGCGGATTGCCCGGCCAGCCTGTCGCCCCGCTTCCCCCCGCGCCTTGATCCAGATCAAGCCGCTATTGCACCGACAGCCGCGCCGCCGTGTCGCGCACGACCTGCTGGCGAGCCGCGTTCGGGGGGTGCGAACCGAGGAACCGGTCCCCCGGATCGGGGATCCGCGCGAAGAACGCCGCCCCCTGCACCGGGTCGAAACCCGACCGCGCGGCGATGACCGTGCCAAGCGCATCGGCCTCCAGCTCGAACTCTTTCGAGAACACGCGCGATCCCGCCTGCGCACCAAGCCGTTGTGCCGCCTCGACGCTGGACGGATCGCCGCCCGACGCCGCGATCACCGACCCGATCAGCACGGCGCCCCAGACCGCGCTGGCCTGCTGGCGGTCGAGGTGGCCCTCGATATGGTGCGCGGCCTCGTGCCCCAGCACGAAGGCGAGTTCATGGGCATTGCGCGTCTCGCGCACCAGCGGGCCGGTGACGATCAGGATGGGTCTTCCACGGTCGTCGCGGGTCTGGAACGCGTTGGCGGGCACGCCCGGCCGGTCGTCATAGATGATGCGGAAATCGCAGTCCCGCACGGTGCCCCGGCGGCGGCACAGATCCTCGGCCACCGGCTCGACCCGCGCCACGACCTGGGCGAAGGGCAGCTTGGCCCCCGGCGCAACCGTGGTCCGGGCGGCGACGGGCGCGGCTTCACGCGGCGGCGGCGGGGCCTGCACGGCGCATCCGCCCAACAGAACCGCTGCCGCCAGCCACGCCATCCCGTTCCGCCATCCCGTCGCCAACGCCGGTCTCCGCTTGTCTTGTCCCATAGCACCCTATCTAACGCCCATGACCGCATCCACAATCGTCATCTACAACGCCAACTGCCCGATCTGTTCGCGCGAGATCGCGGGCTACCGGCGGTACTGCGACGCCCGGGCGCTGCCCGTGGCGTTCCGCGATCTCGACCGCACCGATCTCGGCGCGCTCGGCCTGACGCCCGAAGACGCCGCCCAGCGGCTCCACGTGATCGACGACGGCACGCTTCTGGCGGGCACCCCCGCCTTCCTCGCGCTCTGGTCGGCCATGCCGCGCTTCCGCCCGCTGGCGCGCATCGTGGCGCTGCCGGGTCTGCGCCAGTTCGCCACGCTGGTCTACGAAGGGCTGGCCGCGCCCGCGCTTTACGCCCTGCACCGCCGCCGGGTGCGCCGCGCCGCCGCGCAAGCGGGCCGTTGAGCCGGGCGCGCCAATCCCCTAGCCTCCGGTCAGACCCCGCAGCAGAGGCGCCCCCATGTTTTCCATCGAGCACGATTTCGACGCCACCGTCATCACGCTGGTCGATGACAGCGCGGCCCCCCTGTCCGAGGACATCACCGTGCAGGCCTTCGAGGATTGCGTGACGGTCGAACAGTTCGACCCGCGCCGCGACGACACGCTGCGCATCACCTTCACGCTATCGCAGGTGCGCGACCTTGCCGCGGCGCTCAACCTGCCCGAAGGCGTCTACCGGCTGACCCCGAACAAGCCCGTGCGCTAATCCAGCACGAACACCTTGTCCCGCGCCTTCGCCCCGCGCCACAACCGCAACCGCGACGGCGCTACGCCCAGGTGTTCCGCCAGTAGCGCGCGCACCGCCGCGTTGGCCTTGCCCCCTTCCGGCGGCACCGTCACATGGGCGCGCAAGGCCCCGTCCGGCCCGACCTCGATCCGCGCGCGCGCCGCGCGCGGCGTGACCCGCACCGCGATCCGTCTGCCGTCCATCGCAGCCCCCTTGCAGACCCCTTGCAGCTTGGGCCCCGATGGCACAGGTCTACCCGGACAGACCCCGCAACCGAAAGCCCGCCATGCCCGACCCGAACCCCGCCGCGCTCGATTTCCTGCTGAACCGCCGCTCGCGCCCTGCCAAGACGCTCGGTGCGCCATGGCCCGGCCGCGCGGACCTGCGACCGATCCTGACCGCCGCCGCACGTACGCCCGACCATGGCAAGCTGGAGCCGTGGCGTTTCATCGTGCTGGGGCGCGACGCCAACGACCGGCTGGCCGATGCCGCCCACGAGATCGGCACCGCACAGGCCCGCCCGCCCGAGGATATCGCCAAGTTCGCCGACCAGTTCGCGCGCTCGGGGCTGTGCGTCGCGGTGATCGCGTCGCCGAAACCCTCCGACAAGATCCCCGGGATCGAGCAGACCCTGTCGGCGGGCGCGGTCTGCCTGTCGCTGCTGAACGCCGCGCTCGCGTCGGGCTGGGGGGCCAACTGGCTGTCGGGCTGGGGCGCGCACGACCCCGATTTCCGCGCCCGCGCGCTCGGCCTCGCGCCCCATGAAACCGTCGCGGGCTTCATCCATGTCGGCACCGAAACCAGCGCCCCGCCGGACCGGCCACGCCCGGATCTCGACGCCATCACCGACTGGCGCGACACGTGATCTTCGCCGCCATATCCCGCGCGCTCGCGCAGGCGGGCGACCCGACCTTCCGCGGCGTGCTGCTGCGTGGGCTCGGGCTGACGCTCGCGCTGCTGGTGGCCATGGCGGCCGGGATGGGCTGGCTGGTCGGCTGGCTCGTGCCCGATACCGTGTCCCTGCCGCTGGTGGGCGAGCTGACATTCCTCGACAGCCTTGCGTCGGGCCTGTCCGTGTTGGGGGTGCTGGCGCTGTCCACCGTGCTGATGGTCCCGGTCGCGTCGGCCTTCACCGGCATCTTCCTCGACGATGTCGCGGCGGCGGTCGAGGCACGCCACTACCCCGACGCCACCGCACGCCCCGCCGCGCCGATCCTGTCGGCCATCGCCGACAGCCTGCGGTTTCTCGGCGTGATCGTTCTTGCGAACCTCTGCGCACTGGTGCTTTACCTGATGCTCCCGCCCGCGGCCCCGCTGATCTTCTGGGGGCTGAACGGGTTCCTGCTGGGGCGCGAGTATTTCATGCTCGCCGCGCTGCGCCATCTGGACGAACCCGGCGCCCGCCGCCTGCGCCGCCGCCATGGCGGGCGCATCTGGCTCGCCGGGGCGATCATGGCCGTGCCGCTGACCGTGCCGGTGCTGAACCTCGTGGTGCCGGTGCTGGGCGCGGCGACGTTCACGCACCTGTTCCACCGGCTCGACGCGCGGGGCTGACCGGCCCGCCGGGTCCGGATATCCCGACCTGCGCACCCGGCGCAAACGTGCGCCGCGATACGGAAAATCATCCGCAACTCGCCCAATAGGCGGGCATGCCATGCTCAACGCGCCCCGAAAACGCCCATCTGCTGCGCCCGCTGCAGGAACGCATCGCGCAGACGCTGCTGTTCGAACTCGGCGGCCTCGCGCTGGTGTTGCCCGCCTATAGTGCCATCACCGGGCACGGCACCGGCGAAAGTGCGGCGCTCATGGCCATGCTGGCGCTTGGCTGTCTTCTGGCCGGGCCACTGCACAACGCGGTCTATGACCGGATCGACCTGCGCCGGACCGGGCGCACCGCCTGCCAGCGCGGCCCCCGCGCGCGGCTGGCGCACGCGATCAGCCACGAACTGGCGCTCACGGCGGTGGGTATCCCGATCCTGATGGGGCTGGGCGGGCACGGGCTGTGGGACACGCTCGCGCTCAACGCAATGCTCACGCTGGCCTATACCGCATGGGCCGCAGTGTTCTACCTCGCGTGGGATCGTGCGCGGCCCATCGCGGGGTCCGCCCCGATCACTCCGCCCGGAAGCTCTCGGGCCCCATCCGCCCCATGATGTCGATGTCGCGCACGGTAATAGCCCCTGACAGGATCGTGCCGCCGATGACGATCCACAGACCCACCGCCCAGTATGTCGTCAGCCGCGCCCGGCGCCACATCTGCGGATTCGATGGGGCCGACGCATGGGTGCCCGGCACGATCTTCCCCTCGTCGCCCTGCGTGGTCAGGCGCAGGGGCAGCACGACGAAGAACACCATGAACCAGATCACGGCGAACAGGACGATGGCGGAGGTGACGCTCATACCTGCTCCAGTTCCACGAGACAGCCGTTGAAATCCTTCGGGTGCAGGAACAGCACCGGCTTGCCGTGGGCGCCGATCTTCGGCTCGCCGTTGCCCAGCACCCGCGCGCCCGTGGCCGCCAGATTGTCGCGCGCAGCGATGATGTCGTCCACCTCGTAGCAGATGTGATGGATACCGCCCGCCGGATTCTTTTCAAGGAACCCCTTGATCGGGCTGTCCTCGCCCAGCGGATACAGCAATTCGATCTTGGTGTTCGGCAGTTCGATGAACACCACCGTTACCCCGTGGTCCGGTTCGTCCTGCGGCGCGCCCACCATGGCCCCCAGCGCATCGCGGTACTGCGCCCGCGCGGCCTCCAGGTCCGGCACGGCGATGGCGACATGGTTCAGACGACCGATCATGGAAAACTCCCCTGTGGCTTGCGCCCGGTTATCCCGCGCCGCGGCGCGGCGGGCAAGGCGCCTGCCCCGGCCCAAAGGTCGCATGGCGCAAAGGCGGGGTCATCTTCTGTCCGGAAATATCCCCGCCGGAGGCATGAACCCGCCGCGCAGCTGCTATTCCGCCGCTGTCTTCAGTTCGAACCCGCGCGCGATCATGTCGGCAGGTACCACCGGGTAATCGCCAGAAAAGCACGCATCGCAATAGCGCGGCGCCTTGGGGTCGCGCCCGCCTGCTTCGCCCACCGCGCGGTAAAGCCCGTCGAGCGAGATGAAACGCAGGCTGTCCACGCCGAGGTAATCGCGCATCTCGTCCTCGGACATGTTCGCCGCCAGCAGCTTGCCGCGTTCCGGCGTGTCCACCCCGTAGAAACAGGGCCATGCCGTGGGCGGCGACGCGATCCGGAAATGCACCTCGGCCGCCCCCGCATCCAGCACCATTTCCTTGATCTTGCGGCTGGTGGTGCCGCGCACCACGCTATCATCCACAAGGATCACGCGCTTGCCCGCCACCAGCGCGCGGTTCACGTTCAGCTTCAGCCGCACGCCCATGTTGCGGATCTGCTCGGTGGGTTCGATGAAGGTCCGGCCCATGTACTGGTTGCGGGTGATCGCCAGCGTGAAGGGCAGCCCGCTTTCGGCGGCATAACCCACCGCGGCGGGCGTGCCGCTGTCGGGCACGGGGATCACCATGTCGGCGTCGACCGGGGCTTCCTTCGCCAGTTCCACCCCGATGGCGCGGCGCGTCTCATAGACCGACCGCCCGCCGAGGATGGAATCGGGGCGCGAGAAATAGACATGCTCGAAGATGCAGAACCGCCCCGCCTTGCGTTCGAACGGGAAATAGCTCTGCACCTCGTCGCCCGAGATCACGACCATCTCGCCCGGTTCGATCTCGCGGATCAGTTCCGCCCCGATGATGTCCAGGGCACAGGTCTCCGACGACAGCGCATAGCCGTCGCCCACGCGCCCCAGCACCAGCGGCCGCACGCCAAGCGGATCGCGCACACCGATCAGCTTGGTGCGCGTCATCGCCACGACCGAGAACGCCCCCTCCACCCGGCGCAGCGCGTCCTTCATCCGCTCGGGGATGTCGCGCTGCAGCGACCGCGCCATCAGGTGGATGATGCATTCGCTGTCGCTGCTCGACTGAAAGATCGACCCGCGCTCGATCAGCTCGCGCCGCAGCGCATCCGCGTTGGTGATGTTACCGTTATGGGCGATCGCCGCCCCGCCCATGGAGAACTCGCCGAAGAACGGCTGCACGTCGCGGATCTGCGTGTTGCCCTTGGACCCCGCCGTCGAATACCGCACATGCCCGATCGCCAGCGACCCCGGCAGCGTGTCCATCACCGACTGCTTGGTGAAACTGTCGCGGATATAGCCGAAGCGGCGCACGGAATTGAACCCGAACTCCGGGTGATGGCTGACGATCCCGCCCGCCTCCTGCCCGCGATGCTGAAGCGCGTGCAGCCCGAGCGCCACGAAATTCGCGGCCTCGGATGTGCCGATCACCCCGAAGACGCCGCACTCCTCGCGCAGCTTGTCGCCATCGGGGTCGAACGGGTGGCGGGGCAGGTTACGGGGTCGATCGTCGTGCGGCGGCACGGACAGGGCATCATGCGACACGGGCGCAGGCTCCGATTCCACTGGGGACGGCGCACCCTTAACCCAATGCCCCGGCGCTGTCACGAAACGATCACATGGCGGCGGCATCGGCGCGGCCCGCGCACAGGCACCGCCGCCCGCCTGCGCAGGATTTCCGCACCTGCGCAAATCTTGGAACTGCGTTAAGCTGGCGGCGTTAACCACGTTTTGACCGGCATGTTTCGACCGGCTTACCGACAGGAGGGCGCCATGACCCCAGACGATTGGAAGAACGTGCAGCGGCGGCTGGTGAAGCTCGGCTTCAACCCCGGCCCCATCGACGGGATTCGCGGTCGCATGACCGTGGGCGCGGTCAAGCGGTTCCAGGAATCCCGCGGGCTGGTGGCCGACGGCATCGTGGGGCCGCGCACCCGCGCCGCGTTGTTCGGACCGGACGCCCCCGGCGAACGCCCCGCCACCGACGACATGCCCTGGTATGCCGAGGCGATCCGCCTCGTCGGCACGCGCGAGATCGCCGGGTCGAAATCGAACGAGGTCATCCTCGCGATGGCCGACACGATCGACATCGACTACAGCGGCGACGACATCCCGTGGTGCGGGCTGTTCGTGGGCCATTGCATCGGGTCTTCGCTGGGCGACGAACCCCTACCCGCCAACCCGCTCGGCGCGCGGCAATGGCTGCGCTTCGGCGAGGACTGCACCCCGCAGGTCGGCGCGGTGCTCGTGTTCTGGCGCGGCAAGAAAAGCGGCTGGCAGGGCCATGTCGGCTTCTACCACGGCGAGGACGCGACCCATTACCACGTGCTTGGCGGCAACCAGTCCGACAGCGTCAACGTGATGCGGATCGACCGCAAGCGGCTTCTGGGCGCGCGCTGGCCGCTGACCGCCGGGCGTCCGCTCGGGCTGGTGGCCGAAGGCGACAGCGACGCGAAGGTGTCCACCAACGAGGCGTGACCGCCCCAACAGGCACCGGCGCTTATGCGTCGGTGCCGCAGCTGCCCACCAGCTCCTCGTAGCGCAGCAGGATCCAGCCCGGCGCATCCTCGGGCACCCAGGCGTTCAGATCGCTCGACACGCTGTCGAAAACCTGCACGGTGCGGCTGTCCTCGATCATCTGCACCGGGCTTCCGGCGACCACGCGGTCATAGACCACCAGCGCCACGGCCACCAACAGGATGCCCCGCAGCGCGCCGAAGACGAATCCCAGCCCCTGGTCGATCCCCCCCAGCGCGGACCGCTGGACCACCGTCGAAAACAGCGGCGTGAACAGCGACACGACCACCAGCGCCAGCGCGAAGACGACCGAGAAGGCGGCGATGATCGACAATTCGCACGACCCGCGCAGGAAATCGCCGACATAGGGAATTTCCTTCACAAGCGGCTCGGCCTGTGCCGCGAACAGAAACGCAAGGATCGCTGCCGCGACCCAACCCGCGATGGCCATCCCCTCACGCACGAAACCGCGGGAATAGGCCAGAAGCGCCGAAACCACGATGACGGCCGCAACCACCCCATCCACAACGGTGAAACCGTCCATCACCTTCTCCCTTGCACCGCGCTAACCGGCCCCGAAAATATCACCGACAAAGCCGGTCAGATCGGCCTGCGGGGACAGTTGCATCGCGGCACTCGCCACGCCCTTGCCCCCCGCGGGCAGGATCGCCTTGGAAAAACCAAGTTTCTCCGCCTCTTTCAACCTGTTTTCCGCCTGCGTGACGGGACGGACCGCGCCGGACAGGCTGATCTCGCCGAAAACCACCGTCTCGGGCGGCAGGGCGATGTCCTCGCGCGCGGACAGCAGCGCCGCGGCCACCGCCAGATCCGCCGCAGGCTCGGACACCCGCAACCCGCCGGCCACGTTGAGATAGACGTCGAGCCCCGCGAAGGGGATGCCCGCGCGCGATTCCAGCACCGCGAGGATCATCGCCAGCCGCCCGCCATCCCAGCCCACGACGCTGCGGCGGGGGGAGCCATGGGGCGCGGGCGCGATCAGCGCCTGGAATTCGCAGAGCACGGGCCGCGTGCCCTCGATCCCCGCGAACACCGCCGACCCGGCGGCAGGCGAGCCCCGGTCGGCGAGGAACAGCGCCGACGGGTTGGCGACCTGCGCCAGCCCCTTGCCGGTCATCTCGAACACGCCGATCTCGTCCGCGGGGCCGAAGCGGTTCTTGACGCTGCGCAGGATGCGGAACGGATGCCCCCGTTCGCCCTCGAAATAGAGCACCGTATCGACCATGTGCTCGACCACGCGCGGCCCGGCGATCTGGCCGTCCTTGGTCACGTGCCCGACCAGCACCACCGCGATCCCGCGCCGCTTGGCGAAGGTCGTCAATTCATGCGCCACCGCGCGGACCTGCGACACCGACCCCGGCGCCGAGTCCACGGTATCGAGCCACATGGTCTGGATCGAATCGACGATCACCAGCGCCGGGGCCTCCGTCTCCAGCGTCGTCAGGATATCGCGCAGGTTCGTTTCCGCCGCCAGCCGCACGGCGGCATCGGCCAGCCCCAGCCGCGCGGCGCGCATCCGCACCTGCGCGGTCGATTCCTCGCCCGAGACATAGACGGTCGCCAGACCCCGGCGGGAAAACGCCGCCGCCGCCTGCAGCAGCAGCGTCGATTTCCCGATGCCGGGATCGCCGCCCACCAGCGTGGCCGAGGCAGGCACCAGCCCGCCGCCCAGCACTCGGTCCAGCTCCGCCACCCGCGACTCCGTGCGCGGCGGCGGCGCGTCCTCGCCCGTCAGCGGCACGAGCGCCACGGCCTTGCCGCGCACCAGCCCGCCCGCGCCGCGCCCCGGTCCGGGCCCGGCAGTCAGCGGCTGGTCCTCGACGATGGTGTTCCATGCACCGCAGGCGTCGCAGCGCCCGGACCACTTGGCATGGGCCGCGCCGCAGGCGGTGCAGGTATGGGTCATCGGTTTTGCCATGGTCCCCGCCATGCCCCAGCCGCGGACAGGCCGCAAGCCCGCGCCGAAGGCCGACACGGGTCATACGGGAGTCATATGAAATTCATATGCGACTCCTACGGGACTCCTACAGGTCTCCTACACGTTTCCGACACGAAAAAGCCGCCCCGAAGGGCGGCCCGTTCCGGTCAGGACTGTACCAGTTCGCGTCAGCCGCGCGCCTTCAGCGCCTGCCAGCCGCCCGCCGCGATCATCGCCGCGACGCCCGACTTGACCAGACCGCCCAGCAGAAACGGCAGCGCGCCCGCCGCGATGGCGCCATTCAGATCGAGCGGCGTGATCGCCCAAAGCCATGCCACACCCGGCACGAACAGCAGCGTCGCGGGGATCAGCGCGGCGGCGAACAGGCGCAGCACGCCCTGCCCCAGCCCGCGCTCCACCAGCCAGCCGGTGAGCCAAGCCATGCCAACGAAACCAACAAGATAGCCGCCCGTCGGCCCCATCATGTAAGCCGCCCCGGCAGCCCCGCCCGCGAACACGGGCAGCCCCATGGCGCCCTGTGCGAGATAGGCGAGCAGCGTCACGGCCGCGAGCCGCGCACCATAGGTCAGACCGATCAGCGAGATCGCCAGCGTCTGCAGCGACATGGGCACCGGGTACATGGGCACCTCGGCCCGCGCGGATGCGGCCACCAGCAGCGACCCCGCCACCACGAGCGCGATCTTCGCGCCAAGGCCGGATTGCGGCAGCACCGCCTGTGTCAATGTCTCGTTGCGGATCATGGCGCGCCTCATCTGTTGGTGTCACCGGCCTTTTTCGCGCACCCTCCCCGAAAGTCAAGCATCCCCCTTGCGCCATACCCGCGCGCCCGCCTAAGCGGACGCCATGGACATGACACAGACATCCCTTCCCGTGCTCGTCACCGGGGCCTCGCGCGGGCTCGGGGCGGGATATGCGCTGGCGCTGGCACGGCGCGGCTTTCACGTCATCGCCGTCGCGCGCACCGTGGGCGGGCTCGAAGACCTTGACGACCGGATACAGGCGGCGGGCGGGTCGGCGACGCTCGCCCCGCTCGACATCACCGACGCGGGCGCGATGCAGCACCTGTGCCGCCAGACCCATGACCGCTGGGGGCGCCTGCACGCCTGGGTGCACACGGCGATCCACGCCAGCCCCCTGACGCCCGCGCCGTCCATCGACGACAAGGACTGGGCCCGCGCTGTCGCCATCAATGCCGACGCCACGCGGCGGTTGATCGTCTATGTCGCCCCCTTGCTGGGGCGCGACGGGCGGGCGGTGTTCTTCAACGACCCGAACGCCAGCGGCAAGTTCTTCGGCGCCTACGGGGCCACCAAGGCCGCGCAGATGGTGCTGGCGCGATCCTGGGCCGCGGAGTCCGCCCGCATCGGCCCGCAGGTCGCGATCCAGACCCCGGCGCCCATGGCCACCGCCACCCGCGCCCGGTTCTATCCCGGTGAGGATCGGGCGGCGCTTGCCCATGCCGGGGACGAGGGCGAGCGGCTCTGCGCCGCGTGGCTGGCGGGCTGACACCGGGCCGCCGAGGCCGCGCGCCCCGACCGGGCCAACGCGCTGCACCGTCGGGTCCGTTGCGGGAACGCGCGGGCGGCGCCCCATGCCGCATCGCGGCGAGCGCTTGTCCCGGACCGGCGGAGAGACTAAGCACGCACACGACACCCCACCCGCGAAACGGCCCCCGGAGACCCATCATGCGCATCCTGCTGACCAATGACGACGGCATCAACGCACCGGGGCTGAAGGTGCTCGAAGCCATCGCCGCGGAGCTTGCAGGCCCGGATGGCGAAGTCTGGACCGTGGCCCCCGCGTTCGAACAATCCGGCGTCGGTCACGCGATCACCTTCAACCACCCCACGATGATCGCCCAGATCGACGACCGTCGCTTCGCCGCCGAAGGCTCCCCGGCCGACTGCATTCTTGCCGGCGTGCATGACGTGCTGAAGGGCGAACGCCCGGACCTTGTGCTGTCGGGCGTAAACCGGGGCAACAATTCGGGCGAGAACGTGGTCTATTCCGGCACCGTCGGCGGTGCGATGGAGGCGGCGTTGCAGGGCCTTCCCGCCGTGGCGCTGTCGCAGTTTCTCGGCCCGCGGACCCATGACCTCGACGATCCGTTCGAGGCCGCTGCGGCCCACGGTGCCGCCACGATCCGCCGCCTGCTCGACCACGCCATGTGGGACGACGCGGACTACCGCCTGTTCTACAACGTGAACTTTCCCCCCGTCGCCGCGGAGGACGTGAAGGGCCTGCGCGTAACGCGGCAGGGCTTCCGGCCCAACACCTTCTTCACCGTCGAACCGCATCTCGAGCCGTCGGGACGGCGGTTCCTGTGGGTGCGCGGGGCGGCGCAGGACGTGGACAGCGAACCCGGCACCGACGTGGCCGAGAACATCGCCGGGCACATCACCGTGACCCCGTTGCGCGCGGATCTGACCGCGCACGAGGTGCTGGCGGATCTGAAGGACCGGCTCGAATGACGGCACCCGATGAACGGCCCGCCGAAAAACTGGCGCAGTTCGTCTTCACACTCCGGTCCAAGGGCATCACCGACGACCGGGTGCTGACAGCGCTGGAAAAGACCGACCGCGCCGCGTTCATCCGCGGCACCTTCGCGCCGCGTGCCCATGACGACATGCCGCTGCCCATCGAATGCGGCCAGACGATCAGCCAGCCGTCGGTCGTGGGGCTGATGACGCAGGCCTTGCGGGTCGGACCGCGGGACACGGTGCTGGAGATCGGCACCGGGTCGGGATACCAGGCGGCGGTGCTCAGCCGTCTCGCGCGGCGCGTCTACACGGTCGAACGGTTCCGCCAACTGGCCGAGGCCGCACAGGCGCGGTTTCGCGCGCTCGACATGGCCAACATCACCGTCTTCACCGCAGATGGCAGCCACGGGCTGCCGCAGCAGGCACCGTTCGATCGCATCCTCGTCACCGCCGCGGCCGAGGACCCGCCCGGTCCGCTCTTGGCGCAATTGCGCACGGGGGGTATCATGGTCGTGCCGGTGGGCCAGTCCGACACCGTCCAGACGCTGGTCAAGGTCACCCGCACCGAGACCGGGTTCGAGTATGACGAACTCGGCGCCGTGCGTTTCGTGCCCTTGATCGAGGGGCTGGGCGATGGCTGATCCCGCCGGGACCGCGCATTGCAACCGAACCCGCCACAGAGCGGGGCATCATGAGGCACGCGAGAGATGACCATGGCCGATCCCGATCCGACCCGCGTCCTGCGCCGCATGGCGCCACTGGCGCTGGCCGCGCTGCTTGCAGGATGCAGCAGCCTGTCCCTGCCCGGCGGATTCGACCTCATCAGCGGGCCGCCCGAAACGGAAACGCGTGCGCCCACCGCGCCGCGCCCGGAACCCGATGCGCGCGGCGTGATCTCCTATCCGAATTACCAGGTCGCTGTGGCACAGCCTGACGATACGGTGCGCGCCATGGCCGGGCGGCTGGGGCTGGGACCCGACGCGCTGGCCGATGCCAACGGCCTGCCGGCCGATGCGCGGCTGCGCCAGGGCGAACTGCTGCTGCTCCCGTCACGCGTGGCCGCGTCCGGCGCGACCCCCGGCACCACGGGCGCGCCC
>NZ_QDFI01000027.1 GCF_003254465.1 Meridianimarinicoccus zhengii | reverse complement strand
GAGTGCTACAACTTCTTCAAGGCCGCCGGATACGGAACCGATTAAACGCGACACGCTCTAGCCGGTCGTGGCACACGGGCGGGGTCCGCCCGTGACGTCGCCGTGGCCCGCGGTCACGCCGGCCCGAGCGGCAGGCCGAAGACGTACCAGGCGATCAGCATCAGGGTCCACAGGACCAGCAGCACGACCGTATAGGGCAGCATCAGCGCGACCATGGTCCCGATCCCGGCGTTCTTTTCGTACTTGTTGGCGAAACCCACCATCACGGCCAGATAGACGTTCAGCGGCGTGATGACGTTCATGGGACTGTCGCCGACCCGGTAGGCCGCGAGCACGAGATCCGGATCGCCCCCGAGCCGCATGAACAGCGGCACGAAGACGGGCGCGAGGATCGCCCATTTCGCCAGCGCGCCGGTCAGGATGATGTCGATGATCGCCACGACCACGACGAACAGGATGATGTAGCCCACGGCCCCGATCGGCACGGTCTGCAGGAAATCCGCCAGGTTCACGGCCAGCACGGTGGCGAGGTTGGTATAGTTGAAGAAGGCGATGAAGTTGGCGATCACGAACAGCAGGAAGATCATGCCCGCGAGGTTCGACCATGTCTTGACGACCAACCCGATCGCGGCCGTGACATTGGCGATCGTGCCCGCACCGCGCCCGTATGCGTAGCCGACGACGAGGAACAGCAAGCTGATGAGGATGATGAGCCCCGACATGAAGGGCGAACCCGCCATGATGCCGCCTGTTTCCTGGTTGCGCAGGATGCCCCACGGCAGCGGCGGCGCAGTCAGCAGCCCGATCACCACGACGAAACCGAGAAAGGCGCGACCAGCGTTCTTCAGCCCGGCCTGTTCGCTGCCCGACAACCCCTCGGACGCCTCGACCGGTACGCCGCCGGTATAGGCGCCAAGGCGCGGTTCGATCACGTATTCGGTCAGCAGCGTGCAGATGATCCCCATCAGGATCGACGAGGCGATCATGAAGAACAGGTTGCCGACGACGCTGATCTGCGCGGCTGGATCCACGGCGCGGATCGCGTCGTTCGTCACCTCGACCAGCAGCGCGTCCGTGGGCGTGACGAACACGTTGACGAGGAAGACCGCCGCCACGCCCGAGAACCCGGCCGCTAGCCCGGCGAGCGGGTGCCGCCCCATCGAATGGAAGGCGGCGGCGGCAAGCGGCACGAGCACGAGATACCCCGCGTCGGCGGCGATGGAGGACAGCACGCCGACCATGACGATCATGAAGGTGAAGATCGACCGAGGGGCCGCCGCCACCAGCTTGCGCACCAGCGTGGCGATCAGGCCGGATTCCTCGGCCAGCCCCACGCCGATCATCGCCACGAGGATCACGCCCACCCCCGTGAAGCCAAGGAAGTTCGCAACCGGCGATGTGAGCATGAACCGAATGCCGTCGGGTGCCAGCAGGCTCCGCACCGACGCCGTCTGCTCCACGATGTCGCCGATGGCCGGGTCATACCCGTCATAGGTGACGGTCGTGCCGAGCAGGCCGAAGATCGCCGACAGGACGATGACGATCCCGATCAGCATAAAGAAGATGATGGCCGGGTGCGGCACCATGTTGCCCACCCTTTCCACGGTCGCAAGGAACCCGGTCGATGCCTCTTTCTCGGCGATCAGTTCGTTCTTGTCGTCAGGCTTGGCTGTCATGGGAACCTCGCATCCTGTGATCGGGTCTGGAACGCGGGACCGCCCGACCGGCGCCCCACGCAATTTCGGATATACGCCGCGCTTGCCGCCGCAGTGCCCTTTCGCCGCATCAGAAGAACGCCCGCGCGCCGATCAGGAAGCCATCCGCGTCCCGATAGCTCCCGCCAAGCCGGTCTTCATAGGTAAAACGCCGCCATCCCGCGTAGAGATCGAGCGATAGCGCATCGAAGCTCTGCACGGCATAGAGCCCCCAGTTTTCCGTCCGGGCGCCGTCCGACACGAAGTCATCGCCGCGGTAGTAATCCACCGACAGCGACGTGGTGCCGAGATCGAAGAAATCCGACCGCCAACCGGCGCGGGTCCAGACATAGCTGGCGCCGTCAATCTGCTCGCCCGCAGACACGGCGAGGTTCAACCCCGTCGGGGTGTGCACCAGCGTCGCCGATCCAGCCAACCGCTCCGTATCTGGACCGTTGGGATCATCGAGCCACTGGTATCCCAGCGCGGCACGCACCGCGATATCGCCGATATCGCCGGTCCAGCGGATGGCCACGTCATAATATTCCGTATCGTCGTCGTCGTTCAGGACGTTCTCGCCGTAGGACGTGGACAGCACCACCCCGTGGAAGGCCGGCGTGTCATAGCGCGCCCGGAACCGCCGCGCGCCGTCGAAGCTGTTGTTGACCCGCCCGACGGATGTGTCCGTCAGCGCGCCGGTACCATCGCGGAAGCGGAACGATCCGAAGCCGTCCGAGCTGTCGGTCGCCCCGGCATGGAAGGTGAAACTGTCGTCCAGCCCCGCGGTTCCGTCCGACGCCGTGCTGCCCTGCCCCAGCGACAGCGTGCCGTAATCGGTGTCGAAGGCGACCTCGAACCAGCGCAGCGACTGGCGGTCCCAGTCCACCCATGGCGGCTCGCCATCCTGAGAGATCGACGCGGAATTGCGCAGGCCCAGCCCGGTCTCGAAGCGGAAGCGAACGGTCATGGCGTCGAAGGGCTGTGTCACGGTAACGCCAAGGCGCGTGTTCCAGTTCCCGTTGTCCACGACGCCCTGCGTGGTTTCCACACCGTCATCGAAGCTCTGGAACGTCAGGTTCGCCTGCCCGTAGAAGGTCGTGACCCCGCCACTGTCATTGGTGAATGTCGAGGCCGATCCGGTCGCGGCGGAGTCGATCGGCAAGTCGTTGACAGCGGAATCGTAATCGAAATCCCCGTCAGAAACACCTTGCGCGCAAACGCCCGTCGCAATTACGAAAAAAAGCCCCGCAACGAAACAACAGAGACAGCGATGCCGCACGACCCCATTCCTTCCCCATGCGCGCCCGCGCCGGATCCCCGAAATTCTGTCGAAACAAGGCACCATTCATGTCTTGTTCTCAGGATTGGTAAAAAGTCGATAAGCAAGTACGGCGACTTACCTCCACAAGTCGAACGACTTGCACGACCAAACACTCCCCTCCACCATCCTGCGCGAATCTGATTTTCAATCAAGCAGTTTGTGAAAGCCAAGTCCGGTGTTTCTTCAGGGAGCGCGCGCTTTTGGGAAATGGAACCGCAGATTTTCATGGTGTCCGAAGCAAAAAATCACATCCGCCATGTGCAAAAAGCACGCAGCGTCGGGACTCGGCGCAATCGTGGCCGACCGACGAAATTCATGTTGCAAAAAAGTGGATTGCAGCCATGCTTTCGGCACATCACGACATAGGTGCTCCGTGACAGAGATCTGGACCGTTTTCGCGATCATCGCCGCCATCGTCGTGTTGTTCGCATGGGACAGGTTGCCGGTGATCGCGGTCTGCATGGGCGCGGCCCTCGCACTTTGGGCGACCGGAATACTGACGTTGCAGCAAAGCCTTGCCGGGTTCGGCGATCCGGCAGTGATCTTCATCGCGGCGCTGTTCGTGGTCAGCGCGGGGCTCGAGGTCGCCGGCGTCACCGCCTGGGCGGGTCAGTTGCTGATCCGGCAGGCGGGGGAAAGCCGACCGCGGCTGATCCTGCTGATGATGGGTTTCGTGGGGGTCCTTGCGGGCCTCATCAGCGTCAACGGGGCGGTGGCCGCGCTGATCCCGGTCGTCGTCGTGATGGCGCTGCGGCTTGGCCGCGCACCGTCGCAGATGCTGATGCCGCTGGTGTTCGGCGCCCATGCCGGGTCGCTCCTGCTGCTGACGGGCAGCCCGGTGAACGTGCTCGTGCTCGAAGCGTCGCGGGATGCGGGTGGCGCGGGTTTCAGCTACTTCGAGTTCGCACTGATCGGCATCCCGACGATGATCGGCTGCATCGCCATCGTGGTGTTCTTCGGCGCGCGGCTGCTGCCCAACCGCACCAGCGCGACGCTTCCCCCCGACCTCAGCCAGCATGCGACCACCCTCGTTGAACAGTTCCGCCTGTCGGGCGAGACGAACCAGTTGCGGGTCAGCGCCGACTCGCCCCTCATCGGCACCGCGCCTATGGACAGCGAACTTGCGGGCCGCCGCGATGTCACCTTTTATCCCCGCACCGGCACGGACGGCAGGCCGATCCGCACCGACGTGATATCCGAGGGCGACCTGCTGATCGTCCGAGGCCCGGCCGATCAGGGCGCGGAACTGGCCACGCAATACGGTCTCGCCTTCTGTGAAAACGTGCCCGAAGGCGGCGTGGCGGACCAGTTGTTCAACCGCGATTCCGGTCTGGCGGAGGTCGTCATTCCGCCGCGCTCGCCGCTCGTCGGGCAGCGGTTCTTCCCCGGCATGGTCACCGAAAGCGGCGATCTGATCGTGCTGGCGATCCAGCGCGCCGGAGCGGATCTCGACCCGGGGGAGCCGCTGGCGGTCGGCGACACGCTGCTGCTTCAGGGCACATGGAACGCGCTGAACCAGCGGCTGAGCAAGCCCGAGGTGCTGGTCGTGAACTCCCCCGATCTCGTGCGCCGGCAGGCGGTGCCGCTGGGGCAGGGGGCAAAGACCGTGCTCGTGGCGCTGGCGATCATGGTGGTCCTGCTGGCCACCGGGCTTGTGCCGCCCGCCGTCGCGGGGCTGATCGCCGCGGGGATCATCCTGATATCCGGCGTGCTGAGCACCGAACAGGTCTACAAGTCCATCGGCTGGACCACCGTGATCCTCGTGGCTGCGCTGACGCCGCTGTCGACCGCGATGCAGGTGACGGGGGCTGCGCAACTGCTGGCCGACAGGCTGGTGTACCTTGTGGGCGATGCGGGCCCGTATGCCTTGCTGACAGGGCTTTTCCTGCTGTCGGCGGTCATGGGGCAGGTCATTTCGAACACCGCGACATCATTGATCGTCATCCCGATCTCGGTCGTCGCGGCAAACCAGATGGGGATCTCTATACAGCCCGTGCTGATGTGCGTGTGCGTGGCCTGCGCCGGCGCCTTCCTGACACCCGTGGCGACGCCCACCAACCTGATGGTGATGGAACCGGGCGCCTACAGGTTCGGCGATTACTGGAAGCTCGGCCTGCCCATGCTGATCTGGTTCTACGTCATCGCCGTGGTGCTGGTGCCGCTGATCTGGCCGTTCTAGACAAGACCCGGAACAAGGCGGCGCAGTCTCCGCGCGGCCCGGCATTCATTCACGACGCAGCGGGAGGTAGCCACCATGTCCGATCTCGACAAAGTCCTTGAGCATATCGACGCCGATCTCGACAACGCGCTCGACCGGCTGTTCAACACGGTGCGTATGAAGTCGATCTCGACCGACCCTGCCTATGCCGCCGAAACGCGCGCTTGCGCCGAATGGCATTCCGCGGATCTTGAAAGCATCGGCTTCCGGTCCGAACTGCGCGACACGCCCGGTCATCCGGTCGTTCTGGCGAAGAACCACGACGCGGATGGCACACGGGTGCTGTTCTATGGCCATTACGACGTGCAGCCCGCCGACCCGCTGGAACTTTGGGAGGGAGAACCTTTCGATCCCAGGATCGTCACCCTGCCCGATGGCAGCAAGGAAATCCGTGGCCGGGGCGCGTCCGACGACAAGGGCCAGTTGATGACCTTCGTGGAAGCCTGCCGGGCGTGGAAGGCCGTGACAGGCACGCTGCCCATCCCCATCACGATCCTGCTGGAGGGGGAGGAAGAATCGGGCGGCGTGAACCTGCCCGGTTTCCTCGATGCCGCAAAGGACGAGTTGCAGGCCGATGTCGCCATGATCTGCGACACCAACATGTGGGACAGGGACACCCCCGCGATCACCACCAGCCTGCGCGGCCTCTGCGCCGAGGAGATCCACATCCACGCATCAGACCGCGATCTTCATTCCGGGTTCTACGGGTCGGCCGCCGCAAACCCGAACCACATCCTCGCCCGCATCATCGCCGACCTGCGCGACGCTGACGGCCGCATCACGATCCCCGGCTTCTACGATGGCGTGCCCGAACCCTCGGCCGACCTGCTTGCCGGCTGGGAGAAACTCGGTTTCTCCGAAGAGGCCTTCCTCGGCGAGGTCGGCCTTTCCGTGCCCGCGGGCGAAAAGGGCCGCTCGGTGCTGGAACAGACCTGGTCGCGCCCGACCTGCGAAGTGAACGGCATGACGGGCGGCTACACCGGCGACGGGTTCAAGACGGTTATCCCCGCTGTCGCCTCGGCCAAGATAAGCTTTCGTCTCGTCTTCGATCAGGATCCGCACAAGATCCGGGCCGCCTTCCGCGCCTTCGTGCAGGAGCGAATCCCCAACGATTGCCGGGTGGAATTCACCGAGTTCGGATCGGGACAGGCCGTGACCTTCGACGTGTCCTCGCCGTTCTTCCAGAAGACCCAACAGGCGCTGAGCGACGAATGGGGCAAGGACGCGGCCTTCGTCGGCGGCGGCGGGTCGATTCCGGTCACAACCCTCATCAAGGACAAGCTCGGCCTTGACGCGGTCATGGCCGGCTTCGGGCTGAGCGACGACCGCATCCACAGCCCGAACGAGAAATACAGCCTGACAAGTTTCCACAAGGGCATCCGGTCCTGGGCGCGCATCCTCGCAGCCCTTTGACCGATGACCGACAAGGCGGGACTGGCACGGTTCGGGGCGCTCGGTCCGGCCGAGATCGTGATGGTCGACGGTATCGGGACGGGCAAGTCCGACCGGATCGGTGCCGGGGGCCTGCCCGACGCGGGTGACGAGACCTGTCGCGTGCGCGCGGACCTTGTGCGCTTCCTGCTGCTCGGGCACCCCGACGCACCGCGCATGCACGAAAAGGGCCTGCGCCTGAGCGGGGCATGGATCACGGGCGTTCTGGACCTCGAAGGCTGCCGCGTGCCGCGCGACATCGGACTGCTCGACTGCCGGTTCGAGCGCACACCCGTCCTGCGCTCCGCGATCATCGATACGCTGGCCTTCGACGGCTCGGACCTGCCGGGCTTTGATGCCAACCGGCTGGAGGCGCGCGGCGACCTTCTGTTCCGCGGGGCCACCGTGCGCGGGCCGGTTTCCCTTACGGGCAGCCGGATCGGCGGCGATCTCGTGTTGGACGGCAGCACGCTGGACTACGCAGAGGGGTCGGCCTGTGTCGCGGAACGCTGCGCGGTGCGGGGCGGCGTGTTCCTGCGCGGGGCGACGGTCGCGGGCCGATTTGCCTTGCCCGGCGCGCGCATCGGCGGCGATCTGGACCTGACCGGGGCCACGCTCCACCGGGCCGATGGCATGGTTCTCGATTCCGATTCCGTGCAGGTCGAAGGCGATGTGGTGCTGCGCGTGGCCGTGATCACGGGCGGGGTTTCGCTCGTCACCGCGCAGGTCGGCGGGGATGTGAACCTCACCGGCGCGCAGATCTCCCACCCCGGCGACATGGCGGCGCATCTGGACCGCACAGTCGTGAAGGGCGCGCTGTTCCTGCGAAAGGGCGCCCGGATCAACGGGACGCTCAGTCTCAACGGCGCCAATCTCGGGGCGATCCTCGACGATCCGGCATGTTGGCCCGCCAAGGGTGACCTGCGTCTCAACCGCTGCCTTTACGGGGCGCTCTTGGGCGGCGCGATCGAGGCGCGCACGCGGCTCGACTGGCTGGCACGCCAGACCCCGGAACGCTGGGGCGAGGATTTCTGGCCGCAGCCCTATGAACAACTCGCTGCCGTTCTCGGCCAGATGGGCCATGACGAGGACAAGCGCCGCGTGCTGGTCACGAAGGAACGGCTAGCCCGCCGCGCCCGCCGCCGCCGCGCCCGCAATCCCCTTACCCGGCTGCGGCTGGCGCTGATCGACGGGTTGATGGGCCTGACCGTGGGCTATGGGCGCAAACCCCTGCGGGCCATGTTCTGGATCCTGCTGATCTGGGTCACGGGGACAGGTGTCTATGCGCATCTCGACGATGAGGGGGCGCTGCGCCCGAACGCGCCCGTGATCCTGCGCTCGCCCGAATGGGTGCTGTGCGCGACGCCCGCCGGAACAGGCACGACCCTCGCGTCGGTGGGGCAGAACCGCGAAGGCCTGGCGCGGCCCGCCGAGACGCAGCTCGCCTGCTATCGCCGCCAGCCCGAAGCATCGGCCTACCCGAAATTCAACGCGGCGATGCTGTCGGCGGATGCGCTCCTACCTGGCCTTGGTGGCGGGCAAGTGAATTACTGGTCGCCCGACACGCGGAGCGAAATCGGGAATGCAGGCAAGTGGTTCATGTATTTCCAGACAGCTGCGGGCGTGGCGCTCGGGCTTCTGGCCGTGGCCGGGTTCTCGGGGATCGTGAAGACGAATTGATACGCATGCGGCATGTTCCCCCGTTGGTGCGGACCACCCTGCCCACCGCCCGCGCCAGGTCGCCCGGAACCGGCGCACCGCGCGGCGGCATCAGCCGGGATCGAGGTCGTCAGGCCAGCGCCGGGTGAATTCCGTGACCAGCACGAACACGTCCGCGCCGGGCAGGACCTGCCGCACATCGGCGATCAGGCGCAGGTTCAGCCGGTCGATCTCGGCCGCCGTGATGGCGCGCAACGGATCGTAATAGACCGTCACGAGATAGGCGCGTCCGGTCTTTTGTACCGACACGTCGGTCAGCTTTCCCCCGTCGTCGGCGAGGGCGGGCCGAATGGCGCGGCGGGCGGCGGCGATGCTGTCGGGGCTGGCGGTCACACCGGCCAGCTGGCCGAGACCCTCGCGGAAATCCTGCATGTAGGTGCCGGTGGCCGCAAGGCACAGCAGCAGCAGGATGATCGAATCCCCGATCGGCACGATGGGCGCGAGCACGCTGTCCTGCCAAACGAAGATCGCGGCCATCCCGACGCCCGCCGCCGCGGTGATGATCCCGTCGAACAGCGCCGCCTTGCCTTCGAGCTTGAGGATCTCGCTGACGCGCCCGGTTTTCCGCCACGCATGGCGATGCGCCGCCCACAGCAGGAAACAGGTCGCCCCGACAACGCCGAAATAGACCATCATCGGCCCGAAATGCAGCGGTGCGGGCGCGATCCCGATGGCATAGTTGTAGATGTTCTTCACCGCCACCGACGCGGCGAACAGCACAACGCCCAGCAGCGACAGCGCTCGGAAGGTGGAAAAGATCGCCTCGTCCGCCGCGTATCCCAGCGGGCGCAGCTTGTCGGGGCCGTCCGCCACCCGCCGGCTGACGCGCCGACCCAGAAGCGCGGCGGCGAACCCGATGAGAGAGAACAGCCCATCGAGCATGATGGCGTTGGAATTGGCCAGCATGCCCGCCACGAGCCCGGCCAGACCCATGAAGACATTGCCCCACATGGACAGGGCAAGGGAGCGGTTTTCAAGCCGCCGCGCTGCTTCTTCCACGACACCGGTCATTTCCGGCCTCGCCTTGCATCCGCGCGCAGGACGCAGTTGCACAGGGTTGCCCCTGTCCGGGACCAGAACCGCCCATTCCCGTGCACACTACCGCGCCGCACCGGGCAACACCGCGCATCGCGATCCGTCATCCTGCGTCCGATCGTCAGACCGGGAAGCGCAGGATCGCCGCAAGGCTGCCCCCGCCCGGAATATCGGCCTTGCGGGCCGAGAAGATGCGCGCACCCGACTTCATGGCACGCGACACGATCTCGTCGATGATCCCGTAGCTGTCGGCCCCCGCCGCATCGGCGAAGGTCACGGCGCCGGTTTCCTCGTCCACCGTGCCGGGCACGACATCGTTCATGTCCACCACCAGCGTGTCGATCGCGCCAAAGGTGGCCGCGCGCGCCGCCTGCGCGATGTCGCCCGTGGCCCGGCCCTGGTTTTCGCGCGTGCGGTAAAGATCGGCGAGCGACGCGATGCGATCCGCGTGACGTTCATCGAGGATTTTGCGCGCCGCCGTGGCAAGTTCGTGATCAGGCGTCCGCTGGACGCTGCCCGCGATGACCTGCGCAGTGGTGTGCGGATAGCTCGACACCGCGCGATAGATGGACGCCAGCGGTTCGCTCGCCGCGACGATCAGCGGCCGTTCCTGCCCGGCCAGCAGCGGGCGCAATGCGCTGTCCACCGCCCGGCAATATCGGTTCATCAGGGCGTTCTCGCTCATGTTGCCAGTCTTGCCCATGGTGCCCTGTTCGAGATGCGTCTTCTTGCCGAGCGCATCGTTGAAATCGCTCGGCAGCCCGGGCACCTTGACCGTATCGGCCGGCAGGTCCGCCGACACCTCGATCAGGCGCACGTCGCCCACGCTGATCGCCAGCACATAGGCATCCTGCGGGAACGTCACCGACCGCAGCAGGGGCTTGAGATGGAACCGGTCGGACACCTGAACCATGGTCTCGAGCCGGCTCGGCAGGCGGAAGGTGCGCAGGAAATCCGGCGCGACGAACACGGCAAGCCCGTTGGCCTGCGTGGCCCAGAAATCGTCGTCTTCCACCAGAGCCTCGACCGCGTCCTCGATGGGCAGGATCGTGCGTTTGGCGGTGTCCACCGCCTGCAGCTGGCCGATTGCTTCGCGCAGCGCGTTCTTGAGTGCGATGCGGTCCGACTGCGTATCCTGGGTCACCGGGGTCGTCGGCAGGTAGATGGAAATCGCCGGGGCGCCGCGATGCGCGGCCAAGAGGTCGATTTCGGCGCGCGTCGGCAGGTCGATATGTAGCACTGTCTGTCCTCTTCGTTGGAATTTTTCTTTTTGATCATGCGCATGAAGTCAGTGGCGATGGCGCGCGCCTTGCGTCCCGCCTGCATGATACACCATCAGAAGACGACCCGGAACTTGAAGCTCGGGATGATGATCGTGTCAACGGTCGGGTTGAACGACGGGTCGTAGACGACCTGCACGCCCGGGGTTGCCGACAGGTTCGGCGTGACCTGCAGGCGCCAGTAGGTTTCGAAACCGTATTGGTCCCGCTGCGCGAGGCCGGGGATGATGTCCTTGATCGGGCGCGCGTACATGGCGCCGACAGCGATCTCGCCCCGGATCTGCAAGGGATTGAGATAGGCCACACCCGCCGTGGCAACGTGCTGATGCAACGTGCTTGAAATGCCGCCGCCTTCGGCAGTGTTGTATGTATAGCCGCCGAAGCCCACGATGCGGCCCATCTGCTTTTCGCCGTAGACACGGAAACCCCAGCCCGCCGCGTTCGGGGCGACATCCGGGTTCCGCGTGCTGCGTTCGTCCGCGTAGAACAGGTTGACATGGAGGTGGTCGAATTCGCCGTTCTCGCGGCGCCAGCGCTTGCCGACCTCCAGCCCGTAGAAGAATTGCCCTTCCTCGACAGTGCTCCAGTCGAACCCGTTCGCCGCCGGTTCGCCGTTCATGTCGTTGATCGTGCCGACGACGTAGACGCCGGGATCGGTCCGCGGTGCGGGCGTCCAGCGGAACGACGCCCCCAGCCCGAAGGTCGGCTGCGGGATCATGTCATGGAAAGCGAAGGGACTTGCGGTGAAGGACACCCGCGCATCCTTGAACCGCGAGAAGTTGTAGACCGCGGTCGGGATCATGTTGCCGATGCGGAAGCTGAAATTCGGCCCAAGCTGCTGTTCCCAGAACAGGTCTTCCACCCGCGTGTGGCCGTCCCAAGTCGTGAATTCATAGTTCGACCAGTTGGCACCGAGGTTGAGCCCGCCGAACTGGGCCGGAATGGCGTTGGTGCCGATGCTGTCGCGCCAGCCGATCCGCACGACCAGCCGATCCGCACGACCAGCCGCCCTTCGGTATCGGAGCCATTGTTGAGGGGTGTCCAGATGGCCTCCGCCGCCGCCCAGCCCCCGTTCGCGGTGTCGAAGGGGGACCCGGGCACGGTTTCCGTCGCATACTGGTAGAGTTGCTGGTAGCTCAGGCCGATCCGCAGGTTGGCGCGGTCGTCCAGCGATTGCCGCCACGCCTCGGCACCCTACCGACCGGGAAACTTGAAGTTGGGAAAGATCGGCCCGACCTCGGTCCGGCGCGGGGGCGGCGGGGGTTCCAGGTCCGACAGGACGGAGCCCGGCATCAGCAGGTCGCCCTCGGGGTTCACCACGACACCGTTCGCGGCCGATGGCGTGCCCTGCGCGGATGCCTGTCCGAAAACCAGCGCGGCCAGGGACAAGGCCCCGGCCGCCAACGCCCGTCCCGCGGCGCACGCGTGTCTGCGCCGCGGATTACTCCTCGTCCAAGTTCGATACATGCCTGTCCTCAAGCCCGCGCCTATTCCGTGCGCCCGACCGCGCCAATGGCGATCATCCGGGCGATCTGTTCATCGCTATAGCCAAGCTCGGCAAGGATCTCGGGTCCGGTGGCGCCAAGACGCGGCGCCGCCGTCGGTCGCGCGAAGGGCTGCCCGTCATAGGTGAACTATGTGGGCGCGAAGCATTCGTTCACCCAGCCGTCGCTTTCGCGGGCCTCGAAATGGACCGTGATGGTCGGCTCGTCCCGATGGCGGTCGGCAACCTGCCGGCAGGTCTGGACCGGTACGGCCGGAATGTCCTGCGCCGCCATCGCGGACAGCGCCTCGGCCTGCGTCATGCCGTCGAGATCGGCGCTCATGTCCCGATCCGCCTGCGCGAAGATCCAGCCGTCCGACAATTGATAGGTCCGCGCCCCTTCGGTCATGCCCGTCGCGAACGGACCGACCGCCGATGCGGGCGGCTCGCCTTTCTGCAGCGTAAGCTGCGTGAGCGTCGCGGCTACCGCAAGCGAGGTTTCCGCCGAGTCACCGGTCCCGTCATTGCGCGTCTCGCGGGCGTAAAGCGCTGTGACACCGGCCCAGGTGCCAAGATACCCGCACAAGTAATCCACCGCCGACGCCACACCGTGATAGCTGGGGACCCCGGCGCGCCGAACCGGTGCATGATGCCGGTCGTGCCCTGCTGCGCCGGGTCGTATCCCGTGTGGTTGTGCCGCGGTCCGAACCGTTCACCCCGCAGCGCGGTGATCTGCAAGCCGATGGCCCGCGGGTTGAGCGCGTGTAGCGACGCCGGATCGAGCCGGAGCCGCGCCATCTGCTGGTCCATGGCATTGTTGAGCACGAAATCGCTGCGGGCGGCGAGATCCCGAAGGACCTTCATCCTCTCCTCGGTGCGCATGTTGAGGATTATGCTGCGCTTGCCGCCGCCCGGTTCGCCGTTCCACGCGACGACGATGGTCACGGAATGGTTTGGCTCGGGCGGAACACTCTGGGCCACGCCCACGCCAAGCTCCGCGAACATGCACCCGCTGTTCGGTCCTGCGACCACGTTGCTCAGGTCCAGCATGCTCAACCCGGTCAGCGGCTTTTCCGATGGGGTCACACCGGTCGGTTCGGGCACAGGGGTGGCGCGTGGCGGCAGTGCATCGACCGGCTGGCCGACCCGCAGCCCTATGCCGATCTGCAGGTTGCCGGTCCCGATGACATCGGTGATGATGCGCGCCTCCCGCGCCTGCCGTTCCTGTTTCCATTCCGCGAAGGAGTTGATCCGCGTGATCGGCACGTCGTTGGCCACGAGAAACGCCTCGATCTCGGCGGCGGTGCGGCTGGCGAAGACAGGCTCCAGCCAGTCGGCGAGTTTCGAGGTCAGGTCGAACCGCAGCGCCAGCGAGTCCGCCAGGTTGTTGCGCGCGTATTCGATATTCAACGGATCGAAGGGGGACACATCGACCATGCCCCCGTCGAGTGCGCGATAGTAAAGATCGAATGCTTCCAGCATCCGACGCGTCAGGTGGCGGTTGGCACCCGCCAATGGCAGAACAAGCTGCCCGTCGGACGTGCGATAGGGCGCCGCCTGCGGGGCGAACCGCTGCTCCAGCCACAATTGCCACGCGGGATCTGCCGCGGCCTTCTGGGTGATCTCCACGAACTGCTCCGGGCTCAGGCCCGGCGGAAGGCCACCGATCTGGATCGGCTTGAGATGCGGCGGCAGCCCGTGCTCGGTGATCGTCAGCGCGCCGATGGCCGACAGCCCGCCCGCGATGCGCGAGGCGTGCACCTCCCCGCCCCAGCCCCGTGCGGGTGCGGTCCACAAGGGCCGCAGCGACGGCGATGGCGCCGTTCGTGGCGGCGTAGACGGAACAGAGCGGCAGCGGCGTATAGATCACCGGGCGGCCCAGCATCGGCCCGGTCACGGCCATATCGGTGAAGAATCCCACCAGCGCGTTCACCAGGTCCTCGCTGCAATCGGCGGGAAGGTGGCCATAGACCGCGTCGCCGGGCAGGGCCGCAACCACGCGCATGACGATTTGGTGCGGCTGGCGGTCCACTGGCGCCTCGCCGTCCACGATGATCACGTCCGCCGAGGACGTGTCGTCCACGGCGTCTGCGGGCACGATGAACTTGCCGCGATTGAAATAGGTGTTGTCAAGCCCCTCCACCGGCGGCGCGTCGGCGCGATAGACCTCTGCGCCCTGGTCCGCGAAAAGCTGCCCGGCCAGCCGCCCGGCCAGGGTCTGGCTCATTTCGATGACCCGCAGGCTTGCATAGGGCGACGGTCCCGCCGCGCCTTCGGGATCGCGGAACGGCTCGGCCCGCGCGTCGGATGCGATGCCGCCGCCGAGTGCGGCCCCGATGGCCCCGACGCCCGCGCCGAGCGCCCCGCGCCGCGTTATGCCCCTGCCGGTTCCCCAGTCCTTCTTCGTCATTCTGTTTCCCTCACAATGTCAGAAAGCGATGATTTAGACGTCGCCTGTGCCTATCTCAGAAGTTGAAGATTGATCCCGAAGAAGACCCCCCATTCCGGCTGGCCGGGTCCGTCGCGCCATACCGAGTATTGCGGCTCGAAGAAGAAGTTCGCGACAGTTCGTTCATACGGGACGACCTTGCCCACGCCCAATCCGACCGGTGTCGCGTAGTTGTCCGTCTTGAAATCGTACTGCCACACGCCGGTGGATCGCAGAACCCATCCATCGCCGAGTTGATAGATGCCGAAGGGCTGGAAGAAGGCGCGCTCCGCATCCGGCCTGTCGTCGTCCCCCGCGATGGATTGTTCGTAGACCAGCAGGTAGCCGAACTGGACCCGCGGGCTGTTGGCGTTGAACAGCACGTTGGCGATGCCGAGGTTCCATTTTTCTCCGCCAAGCCGCGTGTCGGTCGCCGTGGGCATCGTCAGGCTTGGCCCGATCCCGAAGGTCACCCTCGGATTGCCGGTATCGAACAGACGCGCAGCGAAGACGTTCGTATCGCCAAGCCCGGTGCGCTGGTCGAACCCCGGCCCCACCGGCTGCGTGGTCAGCGGCACCGTAGTGCGCGAGATCGAGGTGGACTCGCCGATGGTGAAGGGCTGGATCAGGCGGAAGTTCAGGATGTTCGCGTGTTCGTCCACGGTGGACAGGTTGCCGATGAACTGGTTCTGCAGGTTGAAGGACGTGAGGCTGCCGATGGGGTTGTTGGCCTGCACGCTGTCCTGTGCGTCGGCGCGACCGGAAAGGCCTGCCGCAAGGGTCAGGACGGCGAGGCAGCGGGCGACATCGTGCAGGCGTGCGCCCATCATCCCAGCCACCGCGGCAGATCGCTGCCACGCACCGTCAGGAACGGCTCCTGCAACCGTCCCGGCGTGCGTGACAGCTTCGCCAGCGGGGCAAGGCGCCTGATTTCGCCATAGGGGGACTGGAACGTGAACGTCTCGGGTTCGATCATCAGGTTCTCTTCGCCCGGAACGAAATCGGTCGTCAGGAACGTGCCGAGGCTGGCATACCACATCGCCGCGCGGGCGAAATTGACATGCACATGATAGCTGCCCCCTTCGGCCGCCTGCCGCCGAAGTGCAGCCAGCGCGCCCGCCGCCGCGAGGTAGCCGGCGATATGGTCGTTGAGCACGAAGGTCGGCGGGAAGAACGGGCGCGGGGCCTCGGCAGTAGAGTCCGCGAAGGACGGCCCGAAATACGGATTGCCGCCGGACCCTTCGGCATAGGTGAAGCCGGTCGTGCTGACGGCCTCCATGTCGAAGGTGCGCACGTCCTTCCACGGCCCGTCCCAGCTATAGCCGCGCAGGGTGACGTATACGACGCCGGGGCGCTTCGCGACGACCTCGTCCAGCCCGAAGCCAAGCTCTTCGATGCCCCGTCCCGCGAAGCCTTCGAACACGACATGGGCATCGGGGATCAGCGCGTTCAGCGCCGCGGCGTCGTTCTCCGTGCGCAGGTCCAGCGGCGCCGACCGCATGCCGATATTGACGTCGGTCCAAACCACTTCGTGCTCAAAGGACTGGTCGCGCATGATGTGCAAAAACTCGGCGCCGCATTCCGACAGGGTCCGGGCCGCGGTGGATCCGGCGATCACATGGGTCATCGCCAGCGCCTTGAGCCCCGACAGCGGCTGGGTCGGATCGCCCGGCCACGCGATCGGATCGGCCTCGCCCACCTTGCGGATGTCGATCAGCGGGCGCTGCGCGAGGAACGCACCCTCGGCGTGGACCAGCCATTCCGCCGTGGTGCGGTGCATGACCCCGACCACGCCGTTCTCGAACATCGCGGCCTCAAGATCTGCGGCATCCCAGCGCGCCACCGCCGCCGCGATGGACTCGCGCGTCGGATTGCATTCCAGCAGGTTGAGCGCACGCGCGTTCAGGTGCGGGTAGATCCCCGTGATGTTCATATGCCGCTCGTCCCGCGTCAGGAACGGCACGAAGGAGAACGGAAGCCCCAGCGGCGCCTGGTAGAACCGCCCGTTAATCGTCGGCGTGAAGGTGAAGCCGCGCGCCACGGGATCGTCAGGCGGCACCGCGCCCACTGCCAGCCGGTGCTGCATGATCGGCGTGATGATCGGATTGACGTTGTAGACGGCCTCGCGCAGGTCGATGGCCACGTCCTGACTTTCGCCGGTGCGCGCGCGCCAGATCGCGGCGGCCCCGACCGCGGCAGCCATCGCCGGCAGCGCCATGGACGCGCCGATGCGGAAATGGCTGCGCAGGATCGGGTCGCTGCCCGTGAATGTCACCGCGCCGCCGCCATCTTCGGCGCTGCCGCCGATATCGGCCATGAACCGCGCGAAGGCCACATCGATGTCGAAATCGGTCTGGGCGTGCCCGCGTCCCGCCAACCCGCCAGCGCCCACCAGCGCCCACCAGCACGGTCGCCGCGGTCGCGGTTTTCAGAACGTCACGACGCGAAATCCTGTGCCCTGTCCCGCCTGCATCCTTCGGTGTTCCCTGATGCATCACGTCGCACTCCAAGATGAAAACACATTCTATTCATGCATTTAGTCAGGCGCGCGTTCTGCAAGCGGGCAAGACCAGCCATGACGAAACGCTAGGCGGGCATGCGCGGGCCGCGCAATCTTGCGCGGATGGGCTGCAAAGAAATGGGACGTTCGGCAAATTCCCATGGTATTATGTGCTTGAGATACGGGCTTTAGGCCACGCGCACTGGCGGATGGGTTGCCCATCGACGGCATTCGACAGGAGCGGCCGCATGGACGGAAACGGAAAAGTGCCCGGTGCATCGCCTGATCGGATGCCCTCTATCGTCTTTTCTCTGGACGCGATCACCCCACCGGATCGGGTCGATGCGTTGAAGGCATTCTTCGGACCGACCATGCAGGTCGACCTGCCGCGCGACACATGGCTTTCCGCGACAGGTCGGCTTGAGATGTGGCAGCTTGGCGATGTTCTCGTGATGGATGGGTCGTCGCCGCTCGTGACACTATTTCGCAACCGGCGGCAAGTCGCGGCCGACGATCTCGACCACTGGATCCTGCGCGTTCTGCGCACGGGCAGGCTGACTTCGCTCTCGGGGGGTACGCTTACCGGCAGATGGCAAGGGACGTGGTGCTCGATTCCATGCGCGACACGTTCGACGATACCTGGACGGAGTCGAGCTGGGTCGCGTTCGTCTTCCCCCGCGAGGGATTCGAACATCTCGAATTCGTCGATCGCGCCGGCGGGCCTCTGAAGGGCGCCTGTGCGCAGCTCTTCGGGGAATTCGCCCTCGCACTGGTAGACACGCTGCGCACCGCCAGTACCGAGGAGCGCGCAGGTCTGGCGCATACCACTACGGCCATGATCCGCGCCTGTTTCCAGCGTCCCGTTGCACCTGGCACCGTATCGGCGGATGACATCGCACAGATGGACCGCGCCCGCGTCTACCGCACTATCCAGCTGCATCTTGCCTCGCCGCGGCTGACGCTGAACCGTATCTGCCAGCTTTCGGGGCTGTCCCGCTCGGCGCTGTACCGGCTGTTCGAATCCCATGGCGGCGTGGCGAATTACATTCTCGAAAGGCGGCTCGACGCGGTGATGCGCGACCTGAGCGATCCGGCGCTGGCCAGCCGGAGCATCGCGAACATAGCCGAATCCCGCGGGTTTCACAGTGCCGCGGCCTTCAGCCGGACCTTTTCGCGCCATTTCGGATGTTCACCGCGTGACGCGCGCAAGGCGCTGCTGGTCGGCGCGCTGGTTCAAAGGGGCGTCATCGACCGAACGGGAACGTTCAGGGATCTGCTCGGGTAATTCCCCGAGACGGCGCCGCATCGTCAGAACGGCCAGATCAGCGGCACCAGGAAAACGCTGAGGATGAAGAACCAGATCATCATCGGCAGGCCGAACTTCCAGTAATCTCCGAACCTGTAGGCGCCCGGTTCCATGATCATCAGGTTCGTCGCCGTGGCGACGGGCGTCAGGAACGCACCCGCGGCGGCGACGCAGACGCACATCAGGATCGGCTGCGGCGACAGCCCCATCTGCTGGGCCGTGACCACCGAGATCGGGATGACGATGAGCGATGTCGCGGTGTTGGATATTACCTGTCCCAGAACGGCCGTCAGCACGAACAGCCCCGCCATGAGCGCATAGGGCCCCGCCTCCCCCACCGTGGACACGAGCCAGTCGGCCAGCAATTGCGCGGCCCCGGTCTGCTGCATCGCCGTCGACAACGGCATCATCGCGCCCACAAGGATCACCGTGGTCCAGTTGATCCCGCGATAGACCTGATCGACGCTCAGCACGCCGCCGATCAGGATGATGCCCGCGGCCACAAGCCCGGCAACGGCGGGCGGCACGAATCCGGTCGCCAGCAGCACCACCATGAGGATCAGCGCGCCGATCACGATATGCGCCCCCTTCCCCATGGGCACGGCCTGCCGCCGCACGAGGTCTGGTGCGTTCACGACCAGAACCTCGGCCTGGTTCAGCCGCGTGTCCAGCGCCGCCCATGTCCCCTGCAGCAGCATCGTGTCGCCCGCCGCCAGCGGTTCGCCCGCTTCCAGATCCGCACCCTGACGCTGGATCGCGATCACGATCAGATCGCCGCTTTCGGTCACCATGCCGGGAAAGAACGTCTCCCCGATCAGCGGGGAGCGGGGCGGGATCAGAACCTCGGCCAGCCCGGAAGAGCGGTTGAACAGCATGTCCGCCATGCCGCCGCCACGCGTGCCCGTTTCGTCCCGAAAGGCCAGCCCAGCATCCACGGCGACCGCTGCCACGGCCTCGCCCGGACCGCGCAGGATGATCACATCGCCCTCGACGATGCGCCCACCGCGTTTCTTGTCGCCCTGCGCGTCCTGCACGGTGACAAGGGCCAGCCCGTCGATGTCGAACCGCCCGATGCTGCCACGCTCGCGTCCGATCAGGTCGGACCCGGCACGAACCCGCAGGTGGTGGATGTCACTGACGAGCCGGTACTGTTCCACCAGCGTCGTGGCGTGCCGGCTGAGATCGGGGGGCAGCGTCTTGCTGGTGCGTTTCGGCAGCAACCGTTCGCCGAACAGCACGGCGATGACGATGCAGCCCAGCACCAGCGGCACACCCACAAGCGCGAACTCGAAATAGCCGAAGCCGCCCGCACCCGCATCGACCGAGGCATCCATGACCAGCACGTTCACGGGCGACCCTGTCAGCAACAGTTTCGATCCCGCATGCGCCCCGAACACCAGCGGCATCAGCAACTGCCCCGGCGACCGCCCCAAGCGGATCGCCATGACGACAATGACCGGCAGCAGCGCAGCCACTGCACCGTTCACGCTGATGAGCGCCGTCAGGCATGCGACGAATCCCATCATCAGCACGATCAGGCGCGACCGGCTGTCGCCCGCATGACGGATCAGGATCTGCCCGGCCCATGCCGTCACGCCCGAGATTTCCAGCGCGGCACTCACCACGAAGAGCGAGGCGATGAACATCACCGCCGGGTCGCCGAATCCTGCAAGGCTCTGGTCGAGGGTCAGAACGCCCGTCGCCCAGAGCGACAGGGCCGCCGCGACGCAGACCGCGATGACCGGGAATCGGTCCCAGACGAACAGGACAATGACACCGGCGATGACCGCGAAGACGATCAGGATGTCACTCAAGACCCACGCCTCCGGCAGCGTCGCCCGACACGGCTTTACTCACGGCGCTGGACGGTCAAGGCGTTGCGGCATGGGCAGGGGACACTCCGGCTTGCCGATGCTCCCCGGGGCTTGCCCGGAAAGACGGCGGCGTCACGATCAGTTGGCGCCGCAAGCGTGATGCAAGGCGCCCGCGAAGGCAAGCGCACAGCCGCCGCCGGGGCACGCGCGGGCGCGTCGGCCTGCCGTGGCGTTCAAAGCCGGCGCAACACCTCGTCCAGAAGGTTCTCGGCGACCGGCGACAACTGGCGATGGCGGATCTGCAGAACGAGGAACGACGACACCGCGATATCCTCGTCCGTCTCGATGACCGTGAGATCGGATTTCCGCTTCGTCAGCATCTCGGCCACTTCCCGTGTCTGGGGCGCGATCGCGTCCGACCCGGTCACGAGGCTGAGCGCGATGAGCAGCGACGAACTGTTGGTGATCCGGGCGGGCGTGCGCAGGCGGTTTCCCAGAAAGGCGTTCTCAAGCGCCTTGCGGATCGGGGACCCCGGTTCCTGTATGACGAACTCGAACGGCAGCGTTTCGGCCAGCGACACCCGGCGCCCCGCCAGCGGGTGCGACGCGCGCGCGAGAAGACAGACATTCTCGCGCCGTCCGGGATAGGCTTGGTAGGCGCGCGTATCGGTTTCGAACCCGATCCGTGCGAGAACGAAATCGAAGCGCCCTTCCTCCAGCCCGCGGATCAGCGTCGCCGACGGCGCGACCTCGATGGTGGGGCGGATGTCCGGCATCCGCGCGCGCAGCCATGTCAGCGCGGGGACCAGCACGCCGACCGCCGGGCCCGTGACCGCGCCCACGCGGACAGCCCCCGCGGTCCCGTCGCGCAATTGCGCGATCTCGCCCGCCAGCGTTTCGACCTCGGCAAGGATCACCCGTGCATGGCGCACGAAGGCGACGCCCATGGGCGTGGCCGCCATCCCCTTGGGAAGCCGCTCGAAGAGCGCGCCGCCCGCATCGGATTCGATCTCCGACAACATGCGCGAGGCCGCCGGTTGCGACATGCCCACCGCATCGGCCGCCAGTTGCAGCTTTCCATTGTCGTGTATGGCGCGGATCAACCGCAGATGCGCGGGCTTGAGCCGGTAGGCAAGCGAATGGACCATGCCAATCATCATACCGCAAATGCTATGCTGATTGCCATTGATTGCATTAGCTTGTTATGACGTTTTTTTCTAACCTCTTGTCGCAGGGCGCCGCCGGATCAAGAGAGCGCGCGCCTTCGGAGGAGGAAGATATGACCCTTAAATCCATTCTCGTCGGCACGGCGCTTGCCACGACACTCGCAACCGGCGCGTTCGCCGAAGGCCTTGTCGGGATCGCCATGCCCACCAAGTCGTCCGCCCGCTGGATCTCGGACGGCGAGTCGATGGTCCAGCAGTTCGAAGCCGCGGGCTACGAGACGATCCTGCAATACGCCGAGGACGACATTCCCAACCAGTTGGCGCAGATCGAGAACATGATCACCAACGGCGTGGACGCGCTGGTGATCGCGGCCATCGACGGCACCACCCTGTCGAACGCGCTGGAGAACGCCCATTTCGCGGGGATCGAGGTCATCGCCTATGACCGCCTGATCCGCGACAGCGAACATGTGAGCTACTACGCGACCTTCGACAATTTCAAGGTCGGCGTGCAGCAGGCCGAAACGCTGGTATCCGGCCTGGAAGAGCGCTTCCCCGACGCCGAGACCTGGAACGTGGAACTGTTCGGCGGCTCGCCCGACGACAACAACGCGTACTTCTTCTACGACGGTGGCATGAGCGTGCTTCAGCCGCTCATCGACAGTGGCAAGGTCAACATCGTGTCGGGCCAGATGGGCATGGACACGGTGGGCACCCTGCGCTGGGACGGCGCCGTGGCGCAGGCCCGCATGGATAACCTGCTGTCGGCGCATTACACTGACGCGCAGGTGCATGGTGTCCTCTCGCCCTATGACGGGCTTTCCATCGGCATCCTGTCCTCGCTCAAGGGCGTGGGCTACGGGTCCGGCGGCGTGGCGATGCCGATCGTCACCGGGCAGGACGCCGAAGTGCCTTCGGTCAAGTCGATCCTTGCGGGCGAGCAGTATTCGACGATCTTCAAGGACACGCGCGAACTGGCCCGCGTGACCGTGGGCATGGTCGAAGCGCTGCTGGAAGGCGGCGAACCCGAGATCAACGACACGACGACGTATGACAACGGCGTCAAGGTCGTGCCGTCCTACCTGCTGGAACCGCTCAAGGTGACGGCGGACAACTGGGAAGAGCGGCTGATCGAAACCGGCTACTACACGTTGGACCAGATCCAGTAAACGCCGGCTATCTCGGCGCCCTACCCGGTCCGACACCGGTCCGGCGGATCGGCCTGCCCCGTGCAGTGCCGGTCCGCCGCCCCGCCGGCACGGCGGCGAGTCCCAACATTCGTGAGGATGCTGCAATGCAGGACGCGCTTCTGGAGATGCGCTCCATCACCAAGACATTTCCCGGCGTCAAGGCGCTCGACGACGTGTCGCTGAAGGTGAGGAAGGGCGAGATTCACGCCATCTGCGGCGAAAACGGCGCAGGCAAGTCCACGCTCATGAAGGTGCTGTCGGGGGTCTATCCGGCGGGCAGCTACGAGGGTGAGATACATTACGACGGCGCGCTCGCCGCGTTCCGCGACATCACGGACAGCGAAGCGCGGGGCATCATCATCATCCACCAGGAGCTCGCGCTGGTGCCGCTGCTGTCCATCGCCGAGAACCTGTTTCTCGGCAACGAGAACGCGACCGGCGGCGTGATCGACTGGCGCGCGACGAACCGCCGGACGGAGGACCTGCTGCGCAAGGTCGGCCTGCACGACGCCCCGACGACCCGCGTCGAGAAACTGGGCGTCGGAAAGCAGCAACTGGTCGAGATCGCCAAGGCGCTGGCCAAGGACGTGCGCCTTCTGATCCTCGACGAACCGACATCGGCCCTGTCCGAAAACGACAGCCAGGCGCTTCTGGACCTGATGCTCGAACTCAAGGCACAGGGCGTCACGCAGATCATCATCAGCCACAAACTGAACGAGGTGCGGCGCGTTGCGGACACGGTGACCGTCATCCGGGACGGCCAGTCGGTCAGCAGCTTCGACGCCGCGGAGGGGATCACCGAGGACCGGATCGTGCGCGACATGGTCGGCCGGTCGATGGAAGCACGCTATCCGCAGCGCACGCCGCGGATCGGAGACCGGATCATGCGGGTGGCCGACTGGTCGGTGCACCATCCCGAACATGCCGACCGGCAGGTGATCCGCAATGTCGGTTTCGACGTGCGCGCGGGCGAGGTGGTGGGCATCGCGGGCCTGATGGGCGCGGGCCGGACGGAGCTGGCCATGTCGATCTTCGGGCGAAGCTGGGGGCAGAAGATCACCGGCACTGTGGAGATGCACGGCACGCCGGTGGATGTGTCGGATGTCGGCCGCGCGATCGCGGCGGGGCTGGCTTATGTGACCGAGGACCGCAAGAGCCTCGGCCTGATCCTGGACGAGACGATCACACGCAACATCACGCTCACCAACCTTCCACGCGTGGCGCGCGGCGCGGTCCTGAACAGCCATCTCGAAACCGAGGTGGCCGAGAAGTATCGCAAGGACCTGGGCATTCGCACGCCGGGTGTCTTTCAGAAGGTCGTCAACCTGTCGGGCGGCAACCAGCAGAAGGTCGTCCTGTCCAAGTGGCTGTTCGCCGGGCCGGAGGTGCTGATCCTCGACGAGCCGACACGCGGCATCGATGTCGGCGCGAAGTACGAAATCTACGGGTTGATCAACGACCTCGCTGCCGAGGGCAAGGGCGTCGTCATGATCTCGTCGGAAATGCCCGAACTGCTGGGCATGTGCGACCGGATCTACGTGATGAACAAGGGCGCCATCGTCGGCGAACTGCCGGCTGCCGAGGCCAGCCAGGAGCGCATCATGTCGCTCATCGTGAACGAATAGGAGACGAGCCATGTCTGTTGCGGAAACCAACTCTGACGGCGCAGCGCGCCCGGCCGGCATCGGCGCCTATCTGACCGCGCATCTGCGCGAATACGGGCTGCTCTTCGCGCTGATCGCCGTCATGGCGTTCTTCCAGATCGTCACGGGCGGCACGCTGCTGCGGCCCATCAACCTGACCAACCTGCTGCTCCAGAACAGCTATATCGTCATCATGGCGCTGGGGATGCTGATCGTCATCGTGGCGGGGCATATCGACCTGTCGGTCGGCTCCGTCATGGGGTTCATCGGCGCGCTCGCGGCGGTGATGATCGTGAACTGGGAAATGTCCATCGGCATCACGATGCTGACCTGCGTGGTCGTGGGCGGGATCATCGGCGGCGCGCAGGGCTATTGGGTCGCCTACTGGAAAATCCCGTCCTTCATCGTGACGCTGGCCGGGATGCTCGTTTTCCGCGGCCTGTCGCTGTGGCTGCTGGAGGGGCAGTCCGTCGGACCGTTCCCGCGGGAATTCCAGGTGATCGCCAACGGGTTCGTGCCCGACATCCTGCCCGGCGGCGACACGCTGGGGGCACTTGTGGGTGCGCGCAACTTCAACGTCCTCGCCTTCTGCACGGGGCTGATCGCCGCCGCGTGGGTGGTCTGGTCGGCGCTGCACCAGCGCGCCCGCAACCGCGCTTACGGGATCGAGGACGAACCGCAGGTGTTCTTCGTCGTGCGCACCGCGATCGTGGCCTTCGCGCTGGTCTTCATCCTGTACAAGCTAGCCACTTTCCGCGGCCTGCCGAACGTGCTGCTGACCATGGGCGTGCTGACCGTGATCTACGCCTTCATCACTGAACGCACCGTGCTGGGGCGCCGCATCTATGCGCTCGGCGGCAACCAGAAGGCGGCGAAGCTGTCGGGCATCAAGACCGAGCGGCTCACCTTTCTGGCCTTCGTGAACATGGGCATCCTGGCCGCGGTCGCGGGCCTTGTCTTCGCGGCACGGCTGAACACGGCGACGCCCAAGGCGGGCTTCGCGCTGGAACTGGACGTGATCGCGGCGGTCTTCATCGGCGGCGCGTCCATGTCGGGCGGGGTCGGCAAGATCGTCGGCGCGGTCGTTGGCGCGTTCCTGATGGGGGTTCTCAACAACGGCATGTCGATCATGGGCATCGGCATCGACTACCAGCAGATGATCAAGGGGCTTGTGCTGCTCGCCGCCGTCATCTTCGACGTCTACAACAAGCAGAAGGGCTGACGCATGGCTTTCCGACCGGCCGCATGGCCCCGCAAGCTGCGATCGCAGGAATGGTATGGCGGCAGCACGAAGGACACGATCTATCACCGTGGCTGGATGAAGAACCAGGGCTACCCGGACGACATGTTCGACGGGCGCCCGGTCATCGGCATCCTCAACACGTGGTCCGACATGACGCCCTGCAACGGGCATCTGCGGGAACTGGCCGAGAAGGTGAAGGCGGGCATCTGGGAAGCCGGCGGGTTCCCGATGGAGGTGCCGGTCTTCTCCGCCTCCGAGAACACGTTTCGCCCCACGGCCATGATGTTCCGCAATCTCGCCGCCCTGAGCATCGAGGAACAGATCCGCGGCCAGCCCATGGACGGCTGTGTGCTGATGGTGGGCTGCGACAAGACCACGCCCTCGCTGCTGATGGCGGCGGCATCGTGCGACCTGCCGTCCATCGTCGTCACGGGCGGGCCGATGCTGAACGGCTGGTTCCAGGGCGAACGCGTCGGTGCGGGCACGCATCTGTGGCGCTTTTCCGAGGCCGTGAAGGCCGGGGAGATGACGCAGGACGAATTCCTCGATGCCGAGGCGGCGGTGACGCGGTCGTCGGGAACCTGCAACACCATGGGCACCGCGTCGTCCATGGCGTCGATGTCCGAGGCGCTGGGGATGGCGCTGTCCGGCAACGCGGCGATCCCGGCGGTGGACAGCCGCCGCGGCGTCATGGCGCAGCTGTCGGGCCGTCGCATCGTGCAGATGGTCAAGGACGACCTGAAACCGTCCGACATCCTGACCCGCGACGCGTTCGAAAACGCGATCCGCACCAACGGCGCGGTCGGCGGATCGACCAACACGGTCGTGCACATGCTGGCCATCGCCGGCCGGGTCGGGGTGGACATCACGCTCGATGACTGGGACCGCTGCGGGCGCGACATAGCGACGATCGTGAACCTGCAGCCGTCGGGCAAGTACCTGATGGAGGAGTTCTTCTACGCGGGCGGGCTTCCGGTCGTGCTGAAGCGGCTTGCAGAGGGCGGCAAGCTGCACCGCGACGCGCTGACGGTATCGGGCCGGTCCATCTGGGACGAGGTCAAGGACGCAAAGAACTGGAACGAGGACGTGATCCTGCCGCTCGACCGGGCACTGACGCAGACGGGCGGCATCGCCGTGCTCAAGGGCAACCTGGCACCGAATGGCGCGATTCTGAAACCCTCCGCCGCGTCGCCGCACCTGATGCAGCACCGGGGCCGGGCCGTCGTGTTCGAGGATATCGACGACTACAAGGCCCGGATCGAGGACGACGCGCTCGATATCGACGAAACCTGCATCATGGTGCTGAAGAACTGCGGCCCCAAGGGTTATCCCGGCATGGCCGAGGTCGGCAACATGGGCCTGCCGCCCAAGGTGCTGAAGAAGGGCATCAAGGACATGATCCGAATTTCGGACGCGCGCATGTCGGGCACCGCCTATGGCACCGTGATCCTGCACACCGCGCCAGAGGCCGCGGCGGGCGGGCCGCTCGCGGTCGTGCAGACCGGCGACATGATCGAGGTCGACGTGGAAAACCGCAGGCTGCATCTGGATATCTCCGATGCGGAACTGGCCGAGCGGCTGGCCCGCTGGGTACCGACCCATGACCGGCCCGACAGCGGATACGCATGGCTGCACCAGAGCCATGTCGAGGGCGCGGATACCGGCGCGGATCTCGATTTTCTCAAGGGGTGCCGCGGGGCGCCGGTCGGAAGGGACAGTCACTGATGAAAGTCGCACTTGTGGGCATCGGCAAGATCGCCGTCGATCAGCACGTTCCCGCCATCGCGGGCAGCCCCGACTGGGACCTGGCAGCCACGGTCAGCCGCCACGGGTCCGTCGACGGGGTAGAGGCTTTTTCCGATCTCGGGGCGATGCTGGCGGGGCGGCCCGACATCCGGGTGGTGTCGCTGTGCCTGCCGCCGGTCCCGCGGTTTGACTACGCGATGCAGGCGCTGGCAGCCGGACGGCATGTCATGCTGGAAAAGCCGCCCGGCGCGACGCTGGCGGAGTGCCATGCGCTTGAACGCGCGGCCGGCGCGGCGGGTCTGTCGATCTATGCGACCTGGCATTCGCGAGAGGCCGACATGGTCGCCGCCGCGAAAGCGTGGCTTGCGGACAAGACCCTGCGCAAGCTGACCGTCACCTGGAAGGAAGACGTGCGCCGCTGGCATCCCGGCCAGGCGTGGATCTGGGAACCGGGCGGGCTTGGCGTGTTCGATCCGGGCATCAACGCGCTGTCCATCGTGACCGAGATCCTGCCGGACGAAATCCATGTCACGCAGGCTACGCTGGACGTGCCCGAAAACTGCCAGACGCCCATCGCGGCGCGCATCCGGTTTCACCATCCGTCTGGCGCCGACGTGTCCGCCGTCTTCGACTGGCGGCAGGAAGGCGACCAGACCTGGGAAATCGAGGCGGTGACCGGCGCGGGCACGCTGACCCTGCGGGATGGCGGCGCGCTGATGCAGATCGACGGCACCACATCGGGCGAAGCCGCGCCGCTGGCCGGGGAATACCCGCGCCTTTACGCGAAGATGGCGCAGCTCGTGTCGCGTGGCGGCATGGACATGGACCTGCGCCCGATGACGCTGGTGACCGATGCGCTGGCGCTTGGGGAACGGATGCGCACGGACGCATTCGTGGAATAGGGCGGGCCGCCCGCCACCACTGAACGACAGGACAAGACATGACCAAACCGCTGACCGGTGTTCTTCCCGTGGCACCGACCCCGTTCCATGACGATGGTGCCGTCGATACCGAGGGCATGAAACGCGTCCTCGACTGCATGATCGACCAGGGCGTGGACGCGATCTGCATCCTTGCCAATTATTCCGAACAGTTCGTGTTGTCCGACGACGAACGCAGCACGCTGGCACGGGTGTCGCTGGAGCATGTCGCGGGCCGTGTGCCCGTGATCGTGACGGTGAGCCATTTCAGCACGCAGGTCGTGATCGACCGCGCCCGCGCGGCGGAAGCCATGGGGGCCGCGATGCTGATGATGATGCCACCCTATCACGGTGTCGGGCTCGTGCCGGCCGAGGCGGGTATCTTCGAACATTTCGCCGCGGTGTCCGACGCGATCTCCATCCCGATCATGGTACAGGACGCGCCGCTGTCGGGCGTATCGCTGCCGGTACCCCTGCTCGTGCGGATGGCGCAGGAGATCGCGAATGTCAGCTATTTCAAGATGGAAACCCCCTTCGCCGCCGACAAGCTGGCCGCGCTTATCGAGGCCGGGGGCGAGCACATCGTCGGTCCCTTCGATGGCGAGGAGGCGGTGACCCTTCTGGCGGATCTGGATGCGGGCTGCACGGGCACCATGACATCTGCGCTCCAGCCCGAACTGATCCGCCCGATCGTCACCAGCTATCGCGCGGGCGACATCGACGCGGCGCTGGCAGGCTGGCGCGATTGCCTGCCGCTGATCAACCACGAAAACCGCCAGTGCGGCCTGCGCGCCGCCAAGGTGGTGATGAAGGAGGGCGGCGTGATCCGGTCCGACCATGTCCGCCATCCGCTGAAACCCATGTCCGAGCGCACGCGCGACCGGCTGCTGCACCTTGCCGCCGAGCGCGATGTCATCGCACTGCGCTGGGGCAAGTGAAAGGAAAGCCATGACCTATACGCCACACGGAAAGCACCTGATCGGAGGCGACTGGATCGGGTCCGACGACACCTTCGCCTCCCAGCCCTTGACCGGCGATGCGCACACATTCTCGGACGGTGGCGCCGCCGAGGTGGACCGCGCCGCCCGAGCCGCCGAAGAGGCGTTCATCACCTATGGATGGACCAGCCGCGCGGACCGGGCCGCGTTCTTGGAAGCCATCGCCGCGGAAATCGATGCGCGCGGCGACGACATCACGCGGCTGGGCAGTGCCGAAACCGGCCTGCCCGAGGCGCGGCTTCAGGGCGAACGCGGTCGCACCGTGGGGCAGCTTCGCCTGTTCGCGGACCATATCCGGAAGGGCGACTACCTTGACCGCCGCCACGACCCGGCGCTGCCGGACCGCGCGCCCGCGCCGCGCCCGGACCTGAAGATGGTGCAGCGGCCCATCGGCCCGGTGGCGGTGTTCGGCGCGTCGAACTTCCCGCTGGCGTTCTCGACCGCCGGGGGCGACACGGCCTCGGCGCTTGCGGCCGGATGCCCCGTCGTGGTCAAGGGCCACCCGGCCCATCCCGCCACCGGCGAGATCGTCGCCGACGCCATCGCCGCGGCCATCGCCCGCACGGGCATGCCCGCCGGTGTCTTCTCGATGATCCAGGGCGTCAGCCACGCGCTTGGCGGCGCGCTGGTGCGCCACCCGTTGATCCGCGCGGTCGGGTTCACCGGGTCGCTGGGGGCGGGTCGGGCGCTGTTCGACCTGTGCGCCGCGCGGCCCGAACCGATCCCGTTCTTCGGCGAGCTTGGATCGATCAACCCGGTGTTCCTCATGCCCGCGGCGCTTTCGGCGCGCGGGGCCGATCTGGGTGCCGCCTGGGCCGCATCGCTGACCATGGGCGTCGGGCAATTCTGCACAAACCCCGGAATCGTCGTCGCCCCCGCCGGACCTGCGCTTGATGACTTCGTTTCGGGTACCACAGCGGCACTGTCCGAGGCGGGCGAGGCGGCGATGCTGACCGACGGTATCGCCGAAGCCTATCGCAAGGGCGCGGCCAAGGTCGGCACTGCCAAGGGAATGCAGGCACTGGTGACCGCGACAGGCGACCGGCGCAATGCCGGCCCGGCTGTCTACAGGGTCGATGCGCTGGACTGGCTGGCCAACGAAACCCTTGCGGAGGAGGTGTTCGGCCCGCTGGGCATGATCGTCGTGGCGTCGGACATGGACGAGATGCGCGATGTCGCACGGCAATTGCACGGCCAGTTGACTTGCACCCTGCACCTCGACGACGCGGATATCGACGCCGCCGGGACCCTTGTGCCGATCCTCGAACGCAAGGCCGGCCGGATCCTCGTGAACGGGTTTCCGACGGGGGTCGAGGTCGCGGATGCCATGGTCCATGGCGGCCCCTACCCTGCCTCGACGAATTTCGGCGCGACCTCCGTCGGCACGCTGGCCATCCGGCGGTTCCTCCGGCCGGTGTGCTACCAGAACATGCCGGATGCACTGCTGCCCCAGGATCTGCGCGGAGCCTAGGTCGGCGCGCCCGGCCCGACCGACGTGCATGTCCGGCGGCGACGGTACGCCGCCGGTGCCGAGGTGCCGGACCGGTGGCGCGCCGGAAAGGGAGCGCGATCGCAGGGGGTATTTCTCCCCCATCCGCGCCATGTAGACCTTGATCGACTGGGCCATTCCGGCCATGATCCGTCAACCGGGGCGTGCATCTCGCGCCATGCCGGTGGAGTGCGCCGATGCCACGCTTGCGCCAGGCAAACCGACCGACGGCCCCGACTCCGCGGCGCGACAGCCCGCTGACCGTCGGAGCCGCGATACGGGCGCTGCCATTCATTCGTGCGGACGTGCTTGCGCCGAAACAGGTGCCGGTCGTCCATGACATCCGCCGCATCCCGGCGTCGGTCGCAGATCGGCGCCCCCTACCACAGTGCCGCGGCCTGACACCGCCGTTGCCCTGGCGCCGGATCGTGCGCGACATGCCCACGGTGCGGCCATGAGCGCTGGTGCGTTTTCATGGCCCATCGCCATGCGCGCCATGAACGCGGCGCTCTGCGCCTACCAGATACGCGCCGAAGGTGTGCGCCCATCGACGCAGACCCCCATCCTGCGCAGCGTGCCGGGGGGCAATGGCGCGTTCTTCTACGATGTCGCGCCCGCGTTCCAGGATGCGGTCGGATTTGTCGGACCGGGCGACAGCTACGCCCCCGCCTTCGACGCGACCGGGCCGGACCTGACCGACGCCGCGCTGATCGGACTGACCGGCGATGGCTACGCGATCCTTGCCTTCCGCGGCACGCTCGCACCCAACTTCGTCCGTGACGACCTTGTCGGATGGATCACTGACTGGCTCAACGACGCAGATGCCGTGCAGACGCCCTGGCCGCCCGACGGGCACGGCAGGCAGGAATCCGAAGCCGGGTTCAGCCGGGCGGTTGTCGCCCTCTGGCCGTGGGTCGAGGCAACGCTCGAACCCTTGCTGGATCGTGCCCCGAAGGGCCTGATCGTCACCGGGCACAGCAAGGGGGGCGCGATGACCTTTCTCGGCGCGGCCCTTGCGCGGGCGCGCTGGTCCGCCGCGGCACTGCCGATCCAGGTCTACGCCTTCGCGCCCCCGGTGACGGGGAACGCGGCCTTCGCTGCGGCCTATCACGCCGCCGGCCTCGGTGCAGCGACGCACCGCGTGCAGGTGGCCAAGGACCTGGTGCCGTT
The DNA here is from genome assembly GCF_003254465.1 of Meridianimarinicoccus zhengii. Classification (GTDB taxonomy): domain Bacteria; phylum Pseudomonadota; class Alphaproteobacteria; order Rhodobacterales; family Rhodobacteraceae; genus Meridianimarinicoccus; species Meridianimarinicoccus zhengii. Next base: position 18,536 of record NZ_QDFI01000027.1, on the reverse strand, counting down.
TCTGCCGCGATGGGACGCGGCAGACATCTGGTCGAAGATCCGCGTGTCCGGCATCGTCGACCGTCTGGGTTGGGACGCCCTCGTCGATCTCGTGGACCGGGTAACGGGGTCGGGATACGTCGCGGTCGGGAGCGATACGCTCATCGCCGATGATACCGGCACCGTTTTGACAGGGAACGCCGCCCGTGACGCGGCACTCGCCGGGGTCGTGGCCGCGGTCGAGGCCGAGACATTCGCGGAAATCGCCGCCGCCCATGTCGGGGCCACCAGCTATCTGCCGAAGGTCGCAGCGGCCGCGCGGATCAACGGCTGAGGCGACGCCAAGCGCCCGCGCGGTGCGGGACGTCTATCGGGGACGGTGCGCCGGGTTGCCCCGTCACGTCCGGCCGCGTTCGATCCGGGCGCAGGCGGGCCACCGCGGGCGGTTGTCCGCCTTGACCCCGCATAGGCACCATGATGATGGCCGTCACGGCGCCTGACCCGGCGAACCTGCGGCGGCTGCGCCGTCCCCTCGCCCGCGGAAACAGTCAGTTCAGCACGATCCCGCCATCCACGTTGAGACTTTGCCCGGTCACGAAACCCGCGTCGTCAGAGGCGAGGAACGCGACCGGACCGACCACGTCTTCGGGCGCACCGATCCGGCGCATGGCGGTCTTGTCCTTCCAGGCGTCCCGGATCGCCGGATCGTCCAGATTGACCCGCCCCATGTCGGTCAGGATGATGCCGGGGCAGACGCAGTTCGCCGTGATGCCAAGGGGACCGACCTCCTGCGCCAGAACGCGGGTGAAGCCCATCACGGCGGCCTTCGATGCGGAATAATGCGCCTGTTCCGGCGCGCCGTGCTTGCCCCCGATCGACGCGATGTTCACGATCCGCCCGTATTTGCGCGCCTTCATGGCGGGCAGGAACGCCTGGATCACCATGAAGCTGCCCTTGGCGTTGATGTCCATGACCGCGTCCCAATGCGCTTCGGGCAGGCCATCGACCTCGCCCGCGATCAGGATACCCGCGTTGTTCACCAGCGCATCCAGGTGGCCGAACCGGTTCAGGACCGTCCGGGCCATGGCATCCACCTGCGCCTTGTCGCTGACATCGGCGGTGACGGTCAGCGCCGTGCGGCCCATCGCGTCGATCCGCGTTGCGATGTCGGCCAACGCGTCGGCCTGCCGGTCGATGTCGTTCAGTGCCAGGTCATAGCCACGTTCGGCCAGCCCCAGCGCGATGGCGGCGCCGATCCCCCGGCTGGCGCCGGTCACAAGAGCCGTGCGTGCTTCGGACATGTGGTTTCCTTTCTCTCAAAGGGCGGTGTAGCCGCCATCCACCGTCAGGACGGTCCCGGTGACGAAGCTGGCGGCATCGGAGGCAAGGAACATCACCGCGCTCGCGATCTCGTCGGGATCCGCAAGCCGGCCCAGCGGCGTCATGCGCAGCCACGTGTCGAACCAGTCGGGATTGGCGCGACCGGCCAGTGTCAGTTCGGTCGCGGTATAGCCGGGCGCCACGGCGTTGACGCGCACCCCCAAGGGCGCCCATTCCACCGCAAGCGACTTGGTCAGCAGGTTCACCCCGGCCTTCGCGGCATTGTAGGCGGCCTGCGGCTGCGGGTGGACCGGCACGCTGCCGCACATCGACGAGATGCAGATGACGGACCCGCGCCCGGCCCGTGTCATGGCCCGCCCGAAGCCGCGCGCGGTGTAGAAGACGCCGGAGAGGTTCACATCGATGACCCGCTGCCAGTCCAGCGGATCGACGTCGAGCGCGGGGGCGTTGTGCACGATGCCCGCGTTGTTCACGAGAATATCCAGCGGTGCGTCGTCGGCGACCTGCGCCGCCGCGGCGTCCACCGCCGCAGGGTCGGTCACATCGAGCGTGAGCGCCGTGCCGTCCAGATCGCGCGCCGCCTGATTGGCTGCATCCCCGTCGCGGTCGGCGACGATGACCTGCGCACCTGCCGCGGCAAGCCCGCTGGCAATGGCATGCCCGATGCCGCGCGCCCCGCCGGTGACCAGAGCGCGGCGGCCGGCGACGCTGAACCGTTCGATCCCCTCAGGCATCGGCCACGCCCTTCATTGCCGGATAAAGCGCGCGGTAGCGCCGGTAGATCACGTCGTATTTCGCGACATTGGCCGGGATCGGGTCGATGGTCCGGCCCGGATGCACCATCGCGGCGATGCCGTCGTCGATGCTATCGAAATGCCCCGCGCCATGGGCCGCCAATACCGCCGACCCCGTGGAGGGCGCGTCGGGCGACGCGGGCAGCCGGATCGGCAGGCCCGACGTGTCGGCATGGATCTGCAGCCACAGGTCCGACGCCGCGGCGCCGCCGCCCACCGTGATCTCGGACCCGGTATAGCCCGCCTGCGCGAAGGCATCGAGGATGGCACGGGTGCCGAACCCGATCCCCTCCATGATGGCGCGGAAGATGTGATGCGTTTCATGGGCCAGCGTCAGCCCGACGATGGCGCCGCGCGACAGCGGGTCCGTGAACGGTGTCCGGTTGCCCTGGAAATGGTCCTGCACGATCAGCCCGTCGCAGCCCGGCTCCAGCGCCGCCGCCTTCGCGTTGAGCGTGTCGTAATCCAGACCGCCGGTCAGCCGCCCGAGCCAGTTGATGATCGACCCGGTGGAGGTCTGCCCGCCCTCGACGATGTGGCGGCCAGGATACACGATATCGGCGTAGGACCCCCACACCCCCGGCGCGTTCAACGCCGCGTCGGTCACGCCGAATTGCAGATGCGACGACCCGGTGATCATCGCAAGCTGGCCGGGCTGCGACACGCCAAGCCCGATCATGCCGATCAGCGCATCCGCGCCGCCCTGCACGACCCGGACGGATTGCCTCAGCCCCAGCGCCGCAGCCGCATGCGCCGTCAGGGTGCCGACGACCTCGCCGGGCGCGACAACGCGGGACGGCCATTTGCCGACAAGATCGCCCATTCCCAGCGCGTCGACCAGACTGGCGGCCCAGCCCCCGGCGTCGTTGCGGTAGTGCCAGCGCAGCCCGACATTGTTCAGGGATGCCGCCCATTCGCCCGTCAGCTTGTATGTCAGGTAGTCCTGGTATTCGCAGATGCGATAGGCTTGGTCATAGACCTGCGGGTCGTTGCGCTTCAGCCAGAGCGCCTTGGGGATCATCCACTCGGCCGACACCGGCCCGCCACCCGCACCGTTCAAGGCCAGCGCGGGATCGCCCGTGGCCAGCACCGCGTCGGCTTCCGCATTGGCGCGCACGTCCATCCAGATCAGCGCGGGGCGCAGGGCGTCCCCGTTCCGGTCCAGCGCGACGACGCTGCAACTCGTGGTCGCATAGGCGATGGCCTCGATCGCCCCCGGATCGACCGCCGCCGCGGCGATCGCCGCCCGCGAAGCGGTCACGAAATTCGCCCACCAGTCGGCTGGGTCCTGCTCGGCGCGTGCGCCAGCCGCAAACTCGGTCCGATAGGGCACCGCATGGCTGCCCAGGCAGGTGCCGTTCAGGTCGTAGACCCGCGCGCGCAGGCTTTCGGTGCCGCCATCGGCGGTCAGGACATAGGCCATGAGACTCCTCCCTCGTCGTTTCCCGGCTAGTCGGCGCGATAGGCCTCCAGCGCCTTGCCGGCATACATGATCGCCGGTCCGCCCCCCATTTCAACACAGACCTCGAGCGTTTCGACCAGTGCCGCCTCGGTCGCGCCTAGCTGCTTTGCCGCGGCGACGTGATACAGGATGCAGTCGTCGCAGCCCTTGGCCACCGCCAGGGCCGTGGCCACAAGTTCCTTCTGCGCAGCACTCAGCGCGCCGTCCTTTCCGACCGCGGCGGCGATGCCGGAAAAGCCGCGCATCGCGCCGGGTGCGGCCTTGGCGAAAGCTGCCATGCGGGTCTTCGCGGCGTCGAGGGCCTGTTTCGGATCGGTCGTCATCACGTTGCTCCCACGGCTTTCAGGATCAGGGCGCGCACCTCGAGCGGCGCTTCCCAATGCGGCATGTGCCCGGCTTGCGGGACATGATGCACCGCGACCATCGGCGACACGGCCAGTGCATCGCGCCAGTCCACCACGCGGTCACGATGGCCCACGACGATGCGCACGGGCATGCGGTCAGCCAGCCGCGCGAGCGCGGGCACAAGGTTCACGCTCTGCCCGCCCGGCCCGTGCAGCGCCGCGGCAAGCCCCCGCAGGCGGCCCTGCGCGAGCGTCGCGTGGATCTGCGCGACCGCGTCGTCCGACAGGCCGTTCGGGCCGTCGGTCATGCGGCGCAGCAGGTGGCCCACGCTGCCGGGGCTTTGCGCGGCGGCCAGCCCGTCGATGAAGCCGGCGTCGATATGGCTGCCCAGTCCTGCGGGCGCGATCAGCGTCAGCGATGCCGCAAGGCCCGCCTCGGCCATCCGAACGGCGGGCAGCGCCCCCAGCGAATGGGCCACCACATGCACCCCCCGCGGCAGCGTGCGGGCGAAGGGCAGCATGGCGGCGGCGAGCGTGTCTGGATCGTCCGCCCCGGCCACGGTCGCACCATGCCCGGGCAGGTCGGCGGCGACGACACGGCACCCGGCCCGGCCTAACGCGTGGGACAGTCCGGCAAAGGTGGTGTGGTCCCCGGCAAAGCCGTGCAGCAGCAGGACCGGCGTGCCGTCCGCAGGGCCGGTTTCGGCACAAGCGATGCCTTGCGTGACCCGCAGGCCCGCGGGCGAGGCGGCAGCAGCGGTCACGTCCCGCGCCTCGATCCGTCCGCGGCGCCCGGTACCCGTCAGCGCGGACAGCGCAACCCCCGCGCGCCGGGCCAGACGGCGGGCGACAGGGGTGGCCCGCAGCGGCGTACCATCCGCCCCGGCGGCTGGACGCGCGGGGATCGGCTTGGCCGGCGCTGCGACAGCCGGGTCCGACTTCGCAGGCACGGGCGCAGGGGTGTCCACAGCCTCCCCGGTTTCGATCCGTGCGATGGGCGCACCGACGGTCACGGTCTGGCCCGCTTCGGCAAGGATCTCCACCAGCGTCCCGGCCACGAGCGCGGGCACCTCGGCCACGGTCTTGTCGGTTTCAACCTCCAGGATCGCATCGCCGCGGGCGAAGCTGTCGCCGGGCTGGATCAACCACGCGGCGATGTCCCCGGTTTCCATCGTCTCCCCAAGCCGGGGCATCAGCAGATCGGTCACCTGCGTCACCGGTTCAGGCGCATCCGGTTCAGGCGCGACCGCGGACGGCGTGTCGTCACCCTCCACCGTCCAGTCCGGCCCGTCGCCGGTATCGACCCGCGCGATGGGCGCCCCGACCGGCACGGTGTCGCCTTCGGCCACAAGCCGCTCGGTCAGCACGCCCGGACCGAGAGCGGGATACTCCACCACGGTCTTGTCGGTCTCCACCTCGATCAGCGGGTCGCCACGGGCGAAGCTGTCGCCCTCGGCAACCAGCCAGCTTGCGATCTGCCCCTGGTCCATGGTCTCGCCCAGCCGGGGCATCTTCAGCGTGCCTGTCGTCATGCCACCAGCTTCCGCGCCGTCTGTTCGACGATCTCCGCCGAGGGGACGGACCCCGCCTCCAGCGCGACGGACACCGAAATCGGGATGTCCTCGCCCGCGATGCGGATGACCGGATCGTGCAGGAAGTCGAAACATTCCTCGGAGATGCGTGCGGCCAGCTCTGCCGCCACGCCCGCGGTCAGCGGCCCTTCGGACACCACCATGGCGCGCCCGACGTGTTCGACCTCCGCCCGGATCGTGTCGAAATCCAGCGGATTGAGCGTGCGCAGGTCGATCACCGTCGCCTCGATCCCCTGCCCGGCCAGCGCCTCGGCCGCCTGCATCGCGTAGTGCACCTGGCGCGAATAGGTCACGATCACCACGTCCGTGCCGCGCCGGCGCACGGCCGCCTTGCCCCAGTCCGGGACATGCGCGGTCAGGTCCACGTCCTCCTTCATGGCGTAAAGGGCCTTGTGTTCGATGAACACCACCGGGTCGGGCTGGGTCAACGCCATGCGCAGCAGGTGATAGGCGTCGGCCACCGTGCCCGGCATCGCCAGCCGCAGGCCCGGCGTGTGCATCACATAGGCCTCAAGGCTTTGGGAATGCTGCGCGCCTGCCGACCGGCCCGTGCCCCCTTGCGTGCGCAGCACCATCGGCACACCGATCTGGCCGCCGAACATGTAGCGGATCTTGGCGGCCTGGTTGCACAACTGGTCCATCGTCATGCCGATGAAATCGACATACATCAGTTCGGCCACGGGGCGCATCCCGGCCATGGCAGCGCCCACGGCGGTGCCCACGATTGCCGGTTCGGAAATCGGCGTGTCCAGCAGCCGTTCCGGCCCGAACTGGTCGATCAGCCCCTTGGTGACGCCGTAGGCCCCGCCATAGCGCCCGACCTCTTCGCCGATCACGAAGATATCGTCGTTCTCGGTCATCGCATCGATCAGCGCCTGACGCAGTGCGTCGCGATATGTCATCTCAACCATGGTCGGTCACTCCCTTGCCAGAACGCGGTCGATACGGGTTGCCAGCGGTTCCGGCATCGGCTCGTCCGGGCCGTAGACGTCAAGGAACATGCTCGACAGTGGCGGCTCCGCCGAGGCGACGGCGAAATCGATCGTCGCGTCCATCTCGGTGGCGGCATCCCCGTCGATCCGGTCCAGAAGCGCTTCGTCCGTCCCGGCATCCAGCAGGGCGGCGCGGGCATGGGCGACCGGGTCGCGCTTGCGCCCGGCGGTTTCCTCCGCCTCGGTGCGATAGGGGCTCTTGTCCTTGCGGGCGTGGCCGAAGAAGCGGTAGCAATCCACCGACAGGAACGCAGGCTTGCCTGTCCGTGCGCCGTCCACCAGTTCGGCCGCGGCCTCCCGGACCTCCAGCACGTCAAGACCGTCCACCGCGCGGCCCGCGAGCCCGAAGGCGATGGCGCGTTCCTCGAATTTCGTGGCGCGCGTCGCCTGGTCCACCCGCGTGCCCATCCCGTACTGGTTGTTGATGCACACGAACATCACTGGCAGGTCCCACAGCGCGGCCATGTTCATCGACTCGTACAGGATGCCCTGCTGCATGGCCCCGTCGCCGAAGAACGCGATGGACACCGCCCCGGTACCCCGGCGCTTGGCCACCAGCCCCGCACCCACGACCGCCGGGATGCCGCCGCCGACGATGGCATTGGCGCCCAGATGGCCCAGCCCCATGTCCGCGATGTGCATGGACCCGCCCTTGCCGTGGCAATACCCGTCCTGCTTGCCCGCGATCTCGGCCATCATCCGGTTCGGATCGGCCCCGCGCGCCAGGAAGATCCCGTGCCCGCGATGGTGGGTCGTGAAGGTGTCGCCGTCGCGCATGGCGGAACACACCCCCACGGCGGCGGATTCCTCGCCGATGGACAGGTGCAGCATGGACCCCGCGCTCTGCCCGCGGACGAACAGTTCGCCCACCCGTTCCTCGAAGGTGCGCACGCGGCGCATGTCGGTGTAAAGGCCCAGCAGATCGGTGTTGGACTGCGGCGCCGTCCGGGACGCGGCAGCGGTTTCGGGGGGGGTCATGGCTTGCCTCACAGAAGCTTGAGTTTGGTGGTGCGCGACACGATGGCCACCGCAATCAGGATGATGACGCCCTTCACGATGTTCTGGATGTAGGTATCCATCCCGATCAGGTTCAGGCCGTTGTTGATGACGCCGATGAACAGCGCGCCGCAGAATGTGCCGAGAACGGTTGCCGTGCCCGGGCGGAACATGGTCATCCCGATGAAGACCGTCGCCAGACCGTCGAGCAGGTAGCGTTCGCCCACGTTCGGCTGGCCCGACCCCAGTCGCGCGGCCAGAAGCGTTCCGGCGACGACCGCGAAGACCGATACGATCACCAGCGCGGCGGTGCGGTAGAACGTGACCCGCACACCGGACAGTTCGGCCGCCTTCTGGTTGCCGCCCACGGCATAGACGTAGCGCCCGAAGATCGTGCGCTCCATCACGAACCAGCCGACGATCACGGATGCCGCCATGAAGAAGGCAAGCACCGGAATGCCCCAGAGCCGCCCCTGTCCGAGAAACAGGTAGCTGTCGGGCAGCCCGCCATAGATCGCCCGCCCGCCGGTCGCGAGGAAGTTCACGCCGAACAGGATCGACCCCATGGCCAGCGTGGCGATCAGCGACGGGATGCCGACCCGCGTGACAAGCAGCCCGTTGACCAACCCCACGACCAGCCCCGCCGCAAGCCCCGCCAGCAGCGCAAGCGGCAGTGGCGTGCCCCCGACCAGCAAGAGCGGCACGAGAATGCCCGCCAGACCGACCGTGTAGCCCACGGACAGGTCGATCTCGCGGGCGGCGAAGCCGAAGGTCAGGCCGGTGCCGACGATGGTCAGGATCGCGATCTGCTGCAGGATGTTGGTCAGGTTGAACACGGTCATGAACCTGTCCACGAACAGCGAGAACCCGAGGAACATCAGCACCAGCACGACGAGCGTCGAGTATTTCTGCACCCACTGGCGGCGCTGGCCGTGCGCCGGCGCCTGCGTTGCGGTCAAGGTCGGCGAACTCATTGTGTGGTCTCTCCTGCCATGGCGGCGATGAACCGGGCTTCGGAAAATTCGGCGGCGGCGATGTCGTTCCCGGCCTGCCCGGCCACGAAGGGCACGACCCGGTGTGCCAGGTGCTCGATTTCCAGCAGGTCCGACGACGCGACGATAATCCCCGCGCCCTCGGCCGCCAGCTTGCGGATGTGGCCGTAGATTTCCTGCTTTGCGCCGATATCGACACCCTCGGTCGGCTCAACGAAGATCATCGCGCGGTATCGGCCCGCAGCCCCGTAGAGCCATTTGCCAAGGCTGACCTTCTGCTTGTTGCCGCCCGACAGTGTCTTGACCTGCTGGCCCTGACCGCTGGCGCGGATACCGAGCAGATCGAAGATCCGTGCGCCCTCTTGGGTCTCACGGCGCCGGCTGAGAATGCCGCCCGGCAGGATCTTCGCGCATTCGGGATGCACCATCGACAGGTTCTCGACGATGCTGCCTTCGCCGGACAGCGCATAGGTCATCCGGTTGTCGGGCACGAAGCCGATCCCGTGGCGCTGCATGGCCCGTGGGCCACGGTCCGTGACATCGGTTGCACCCACCTGCATCCTGCCGCCGACCAGCCCCGCCTGCGTGTAGAGCGACCGGGCAAAGCCGAAATGCCCCGCGCCGGTCAGACCGATCAGGCCGACGATCTCGCCCGCGCGGAGTGTGAAGTCCGGCACCTGCACGCCACCTGCCTGCCAGTCGCGCACGGACAGGACCGGCGCACCGGGGTGCGGGATGTCCCTGCGCATGCCGAGACCGGCACCGCTGCCCGTGCGACGCAGCATCAGGTCCACAAGCGCGCCCTCGGTCGCGCTGTCGGCTGGCAGGGTCGCCACATGCACCCCGTCGCGAAGCACGGTGATCCGGTCAGACAATGCGCGGATTTCCGACAGGAAATGGCTGATGAGCACGACACCCACACCGCGTCCGGGCAGGCTGCGGATGATGTCCCACAGTTGTGCCTTTTCCCGGCTCTGCAGGGTCGCGGTCGGCTCGTCCAGGATCAGCAGCCGGATGTCGCCGCGCAGGCCGCGCACGATCTCGATCACCTTGCGATCCGCGATATCCAGGTCCTCGACCGGCCGGTCGAGCGCGATACGGACCTGCGGGAACCATTCTGTCAGCAGCGCCTGCGCCCGCGCCATCAGGTCCCGGCGTGAGATCACGCCGGCGCGCCTGGGCTCCTCACCCAGCAGGATATTCTCGGCCCCCGTCAGGCCGGGCACAAGGCTGCCTTCCTGGCTGACATGGGCGATGCCCTGCTCCAGCGCGTCGCGCGGTGTGCGGCAGGTCACGGGCTTGCCGCCGATGGATACCGTGCCAGCAGTCGGCGCGAGCGATCCGCCGAGGATGTTGACCAGCGTGGACTTGCCCGCGCCGTTTTCGCCGATGAGGCCGTGCACCTCGTCGAAGCCGAAATCGGCGCTCACATGGTCGAGCGCGCGGCTTCCGGGGAAATCCATGACAAGGTTTTCGAGTTGCACGCGCATGGCGCACTCCTTCCCTGCCGCACCGCCTGGGCGGTGCGGATTTCGGGACATTCGTTCGATGGACACCACCAGCGCCGCGGCGGCCCGAGGGCGCGCCGCGGCCACCGGGAGGTTACATGAAGTCCTGGCAGTTCTGCTTGGTGACCAGCGGCGCATCCATGTAGATGGTCGTCGCGGGGATCACGTCTTCGGCGGGGGTGCCGTTCTCGACGATGGCGGTGATCCAGTCGCCGATCTGCGCACCCATGCCTTCGAACGGCTGGCTGACGGTGGCGATCATCATGCTGTCAGGCTTGCACACCTCGGCCACGGCCTGCGGATGGCCGTCGATGCCGATCACCTTGACGTCGGTCAGCCCCGCCGCCTGCATCACGTTGATCGCCGCCTGCGCCGGTTCGTCCCACGGCGCCCAGACGGCATCGATATCGGTGCCGAAGCGCGCGACATAGTCCTGCATGCGGCTGGTCGTGTCCTCGAAGAACGCCGTGTAGTCGATGTTGTGTTCGACCAGGACCTCGACACCCTGGTATTCCTGAAGAACGTCCTCCATCACGTCGCCGCGCTTGCGGGTGCCATGGTGTTCGGCCATGCGCAGGAAGATTAGGTTGCCCTCGCCGCCCATCTGGTCGAGCAGATAGGGCGATACGTCCGCCGACATGGCCCAGTTGTTCGTGGTGACATCCACGACAACGCCGTCGATATACCCGCTGTCCACCGAGAAGATCGGGATGCCCGCATCGGCGGCCGCGGTGATCGCGGCGCGGCTGGCGCGCAGGTCGGACATCGTGATGATGATCGCATCCACGCCCCGCGACGCCGCGTCCTGAAGGTTCGAGGCCGTCGCCTCGCCCGACCCGCCGCTGTCGAGGAAGCTGACATTCCAGTCCTTGCCGCTGTCGGCAAGCCACGCCTCGAAACCGGCCTTCACCCGCTGTTCGGATTGCGCCGCCGCGTTGGAATGGACCCACGCGATGTCCATGGCCATCGCGCCGCCCGAAAGGGTGACGACCACGGCGCCCGCGAGCGTGCCCTTGAAGATGACGTTCATTGGTTTCTCCTCCCCTGGTTCCGTCGTCACACCTTTATGCGGCGTGAACATGCGCAGACTGCGCCGCGGCATTACATTTGTCAATGTCAAAAACTTTTGTATCTTACTTGTGCTTGATGGCCTTCGGAAAATCGGAGATGGTCCCGCCCATGATGCAGATGTCCGAGAGCCAGTTGATGACGCGCGCCGCCTGGCTCTACTACGTGGGCGGGCTGAACCAGGAGGCGACGGCAGGGCGCATGGGGCTGACCCGCGCGCGGGTGAACAAGCTGCTGGCCCAGGCGCGCGACAGCGGGCTGGTGTCGATCACCATCGACGGGCGCGATGTCGGCCTGCTCCCCGTGGAGAACGCGATCCGTCAGGAATTCGGGCTTCAGTTCTGCATCGCCACGCCCGCATTGTCGCTGACCCCCGCGGACAAGGCCGACAACCCGATCCTGGCGGAATTCCCGCTGCGTGCGGTCGGATCAGCGGCAGCGGCGCATCTGCGCGATGCCCTCGCGGCGAAGCCCGATCTCGTGGTCGGCACGGGCTGGGGCCGGACACTGGCGCAGATGAGCAAGCACATGGCCGGGGTCAGCGCGCCCAGGGCACGTTTCATCAGTCTCATGGGGTCGCTGACCGCCAACTCGTCGTTCAACCCGTTCGAAGTGATCCACGCGCTGGCACAGGCGTCGGGCGCAGAGGGCTTCTTCCTGCCCGTTCCCTTCATCGCCGACAGCGAGGCCGACCGGGACGTACTCTATTCCCAGCAGGCCGTGACGCGCCCGCTGGAGCTGGCACGCTATGCCGATCTTGCGCTCATCAGCGTGGGGGAACTGACCGAGTCTTCGCTGCTGCGGCGGCAAGGCATGATCTCGTCCACCGAACTGGCGGAACTGCGCGCGGCCGGTGCTGTCGGCGACACGAACGGCATCTTCTTCGATGCGTCGGGCTATCCTGTATCCCACGATCTCAACAGCCGGACCCTCGCGGTGGGGTTCGAGGATCTCCGGCGCTCCTTCACGGTCCTTCTGGCGGCGGGAACCGAAAAGGTCGAAGCGACAGAGGCACTCCTGCGCAGCGGTGTTCCCAAGGGGCTGATCATCGACGGGGACACCGCGCTGATGCTGGCGGCACGCCTGGGCCTCGACCACGGCGGCGCAACAGGCGCCGCCTGACGACACGGGCCACCGCGTTGCCGGATGCTGGCGACGCATTGCTTGGGTCGCGCGACGGTCGCACAGGGACCCTTTCGCCGCCATACCGCCGACGGGTATGGATGCCGAAGGTCAGGCATTAGCAGTTACTCGCCTGATCGGCGACGCGGCCTGTGCCATTCTGGCGGCGCGCGATGAAAGCCCGCAGCGGGTGTCGATGAACACCTTGCCGCGGCAGCCTGCGCCCGCTCCACGATCTTGGGTCAACCCAAGGTTTAACTTTTTCGTTACCAAGATGTTATCGGCACGTCATCCGGACAGCCTACGCGGGACGCACGGCGCGGGCCGGGCAGCATGCGCTGCGCTGGACACGCCGCATCCCTGATATGACGGAAGACCGAATTCATGAGAAAACACCATGCCCTGTACGCACTCGCGTTCGCCATCCTTGCGACCGGCCCCATGGCGGCCGATGCGGCCGTCTTCGACGGCTTCCGCACGCTGAACGGCAAGGCGCCGGTCGTTGTCGCGCACCGCGGCGCGCCGGCCTATCTCCCGGAGAACTCGATCGGCGGCAACGAACTGTCGGCCGAGATGGGTGCCGAACTGATCGAAACGGATGTCATGATGACCCGCGACGGCGTGCTGATCGCGATGCATGACACGACGCTGACCCGCACGACGAACGTGGCCGAGGTTTACGCACCGCGCAATGGCAACTACCGCGTCTCTGACTTCGACTACGACGAACTGCAGTCATTGACCTTGAAGCCGACCGGCAGCGGGCAACTGACCTATCCGGGGTTCGAGCCGTCCGATCCGGATGCCTACCGCATCCCGACCTTCGCCGACATGCTCGACGCGCTGAACGACTACAACAGCGCCAATGGCACGAATGTCGGCATACTGACCGAAGCGAAGTACGGCTTCAACGCGGACACGAACCGCGCCGTGATCGCGACACTGGCGGACAAGGGCTTCACGACCTCGGACAAGTCGGTCGTGCAGGGTTTCGATTTCGGCAACGTGTTCGACTTCCTGTTGCTTCAGGACGAATTCGACGTCGACATGGGCGTCGCCCAGTTGGGCAGCGCCACGATGATCGGCGACGAGTGGGGCGTCAGCAACCTTGTCTCGCTGACCAATCTCTCGAAATATGTCGATACCGTGGCCGTGAACACCGGCTCCCTGACGGAAGAGTTCATCGCAGCGGCACATGATCTTGACCTGAGCGTCTTCGCCTGGACCTATCGCCCGGCAGACCTCGACGCTGCTTTCGCGCAGATGAGCGACCACATCGCCTGGGGTCTCGATGGCCTCATCACCGACAATCCCGACCTTGCACGCGCGGTGATCGATTCGATCGCGGCAGCCGGGACCGTGTCGGCCATCAACACGTCGGTCGCACCGGTGCCCGTTCCCGCAGCCCTGCCGCTGCTCGCAGGTGCGTTCGGCGCACTGGCCATGCTGCGCCGTTCCAAGGCCGCACGGGGCTGACGCCCGGACGGACCGCATATCGCCACAAGCGCGCCGCCCGATCACGCGGCGCGAACCAAGACATCCCTTGTCCGAAGACCGGACATACCTCCATCGGAGCCGACAAAATGCTGAAAATGGCCCTTTCGGGCGGACTCGCCGCGGTGACACTGCTTACCGCCGCCGTTTCCGCCACAGCCGCCACCGAGAACCTGATCGTCAACGGGACGTTCGATACCAACACCACGGGATGGACCGGCGTCTACACGACCCGCGACGGCGATCCGACCATCGACACCGGTCCGTATTTCTTCCCCGGACCGGGCGCGTTCCACATGATCTTTCAGGATTATGCACTGACGTCGCCGCAACTGGACAGCCTTGCAACGACCGGCCTGAGCTTCACGCTCTCGGCGGACCTGTTCGGGTGGCGCTACCAGGAGGACCGCGGCACGCTGTCGGTGTTCTTCAACGATGCCGACAACGAACGCATCGACAGCGCCACGCTGCTGTCGAGCACGTCCTATGACGGGTACTGGGATTCGGATATCGAGGCAGGCGGGAAATACTTCCAGAGCCTGTCCGGCCTTGTTCCGTTCGAAACGGCGTCGCTGAGCTTCGTCATCACGTCGACGCGGATCGGCGGCGGCACAAACAACGATGGCTATATCGACAATGCGTCGTTCACGATGGCCCCGGTCGCGCCCGTGCCGCTGCCCGCGGCCCTGCCGCTGATGGGGGCGGGCATCATTGCGCTTCGCCTTGTCGGGCGTCGTCGCGGCAATGACGTGACGGCCTGACGAAACGGCGGGCGGCCGCGTCTGCAAGGACGTGGCCGCCCGCTTCCTGAACGCGGTTCCGTTCGACCGGCATTCCGGGTCCGCGGCGCGGAGACGATCCTCGCCACCATCGACGGCACCGCCTACCAGCGCGGCGCGTGCCAAGCCATACTGTCGGGATCAAGCGGTACGGCCCCTGCAGCGCGCGAAACCTGTCGTTCCCGGTTGCGCGGAGTGCGCTGTCTTGCAGGGGCTACAGCGCCTTCGGCACACCCGGCGCAGTCCGGGCCACGCGTTCAGTCCTGCCCCGCGCTCGCCAGACGCGAGATCGCATCGCCTTCGATTTCCTGCCGTCCCGAGGCCCATGTCCGGCGGGCCAGCGCAGCCGTGCGCGCAAGAACCTCGGGGGCCGGGCGCAAGGTGCCTTCGGGTGCCATCAGGTCTTCGTGGAACAGGTACAGCCGTGAGGCGAAAAGCTCGAAAGGCAGTGATGCCTCACCGGCACGCTCCCCCGACCCGTGGGTCGAAACCACGACGCCGTCGCCCCAGTCCTGCCCGGAATCGTTGTTCGGATTATAGAAATAGACCCGCATTTCGTCATCCTGATCGGGCGCGACACGCAGGATGGTGATCGCGTGCCACCCGATGAACCGCGCCGATGCATCCGTCGCCGCGATCCCTGCGGGCTGGGGGTGGGTGACGGGTTCGCCGCCGTTATAGGCCGGGTGGTACGCGCAATGGAACCGCGCGATGAAGTCATGAATCCCCGCAAGCGCCCCGGTGGGGACATCGACAGCCACCGCGCAGGCGCGTTTGACCCACCAGCCGTGGAATTCGGGATTGATCCAGATATGGGGGTCGTCTTCGCGGTCCGCACATAGCCGCCCCATCTCGGCGTACACCTTGTCGAGATGCGGCACGAGAACCACCGACACCGGGTCGGCATCGAGCGGCATGCTGCGGGCAAGCCCTGCCGGAAGGTCGGCGGACCGGATCAGATGCCCTTCGAAATGCATCGACACCGTATCGAAACGCGCGGCCTGCGTGACGAGGTGCAGCAGGTAATCCGGATCGTTCTGCGCCCACATCGCGATGGCCCGCGCCGATTGGCACGTGGGGTTCGCCCCCTGGCCGACGCCAAGGGGCTGGCCGAGGACCTGGATGCAGCCCGCGATCAGCAGGTCCGCCGGCATGCTTGCATGCAGTCCGGCCACCGCGAGCCGTTCGGCCACGGATGCATTCGGTGTCAGTGCAAGCAGGCGGCGCAGCGACGGCGCCACCGGCGCATGGTGCAGGATCCCGCGGTCCAGCAGAAGTGACATCCCATAAAGCGCCTGCGCCGTCGCCGGGCGCACTGCCCGGCGGATCAGGTCGATGGCGAGCCCGCGATGCCGCCGCCAGCAATCGCGGCCGGTGCTGCCCAGACCGAGCGCGTCCGGCGCCATACCGTCATGTTCGGAGTCGAGAACCCAGAGCAGGAAATCGGCGTGGTAGTCGGACACGAGCCCGGTATCGTGCATGGCCCGTGCCAGACCTTGCGCTTCATGGCGCAGATCGGATTCGTCCATCGCCGCAAGGCGCTCCCGATACGTCTCCAGGCCCGGATCGTCCATGCAGGCAGAGGTCGGCCCGAACAGCGCGGTCACAAGCCGGTCGGCGCCCAGCCGCCGGTCGCCAAGGTCACCCCCATGCCGAACGACGGTCAGCGCGATCTGGGCGATCATGTCCTTCACATGGGCCATCTGGATCGGGCGTTGCCGCAGGATGCGCCAGATTTCGTCCACCAGTTCGCCCAGAACGTCCTGATAGCCGACATGCTCGGCCAGGTAGCGAAACAGGGCGTCGATGGTATCGTTCTGCGCACCGGCGGCCCGCGCGGCTTCGTCGGTCGCGCCGAAAAAGCGGCGCAGGTTCAGCGCCAGCACCTGCGTCAGGAAACGCCGCGCGGCGGCGGCGTGGATCGTCGGGTGCTCCGCCTCGCCCTTGGCCACGGCAAGCAGACGCAGCAGGCTAACCGCCTCGATCGTGATCGTGGCGGGGGCGCCGGTTTCCAGCGTGCCCGACACCAGACCGGGCAAGAGGTTGGCCGGTGCGTCCCAGTCCGATCCGGCGAACAGACCCGCCGCATCCATTCGGGGCGCCAGCGCGTGGATGCGGGCGATCCCGCCGGGCACCGCCAGGAGCCGCCCCGCAATGTCGATCACCTGCGCCTGGTGGCGCGGCTTGGCGAACGGGCGCGCCTGTTCGAGCCGCGCCAGCGGACCCTCCAGGGTGGCGACGAGACGATCAGCCTCATCGCCTTGCGCGGCGCCGGTCATGGGTGGCGGCCTCCGTGACGGTTACACATAGAAATCAAGCTCTTCCTGTGACTTGAGCAGGTCCCGCAACCGGTGGGGGTCCTCGCCGAAGAAGTACACAAGTCCCCAATGCGTCCCGAAGGCGGTGCGCTTGGTGACCTTCTGTTCGAAGGGCTGGGCAAGTTCATGGAACTCGAAATACGGGTCCTTGGCCGTCTGTTCCGGGATCTGCATGCGCTCCACCACGCGGCGGCGGGGATAGGCCCCGAAACAGCCTGCATGGCCCTTGGCATCCTTGACGGGCGTTGGAAAGAAAGCATCGAGTTCTTCCTGCGTGGTCTTCGGGTCGAAGGCAAGCACGATCCCCTGGTAGCCGTTGAACCCATAGGCCCGCTCGATCAGTTCCAGCGCATTGAAGCCCGGGGGCCGGTACGCGACTTCGCCGAAATACATCGTGCCATCATTGGTCACGAAGTATTCAGGATGAATGAACCCGAAGTCGATGTCGAAGGCTTCGATCAGCTTGTTGATCTGGGCCTCGATATGGGGACGCCACGATTCCAGTTCCGGCGTCGCGGGCACGAAGACCGAATACCCGAGCGTCACGTATTCCGAGATGTTGAGGAACTGGATCTTGCCGTCCTTGATCCATGCCTCGACAGCGAATTCCCAGCCGTCGAGATGGCTCTCCAGCAGCGCGGGGAACTCGTCGTCCGAGATGGAATCGACATCCTCGACCGTCCGGATTGTGCGATGGCCGAGACAGCCGGCCTTGTCGAACGCCTTGAAATGGATCGGGTCGTTTGGGTCGCCGTCGAGCTTCAGCAGCGTTTGGTTCACGCGCTTCAGAAACCGGACCACGTCGGCGCGGTTGTCAGCCTCCTCGAAAATGCCGACGCGGATACCGGCGAGCTGGGCGCGCCGTTTCATCAGCGACTTGTCGCGGAACAGCATCGACTGGCCCAGCAGGCGCGGATTGTCGAGCAGGACGGAGTTGATCGCCCCGGCCCATTCGACAGTCTCTTCGTAAAGCGGGATCGCCACGTCGCAGCCCTCGTCCTTGAGGATCTGGGCGATCTCGTGCGACCGTTCATTCAGCCGGTCGAAATCCCACGCGATGAAGGGGATGTCGTTGACCTTGGCGTACTCCTCGGCCCATGCTGGCGCGACGATCACGTAGCGCCGGTCGAACCGGTCGATGGCGTCGATCGCGTTCAGCGACCATCCGAGAATCGCGACATAGCCCTTGTCCGGGTTTTTCTCGTTCATGTTTGGCCTTTCGATTTGTTTTTGGTGCCACGGCCAAGTCGTCGCCGCCACCCATCCCGGTGGGGCGTGCGGAAGTCCGTGCAAGCGATGACCGCCAACAGGTCGATGCCGGCGGCGCGATGGGTTCAGTGTTCTCTTGATGACGAAATACTTAGCATATCAAAGTATTTTTGCAAACCCACCGCCGAAACTTTCACGCTGGGGCAGGATCATGGCGCCATGGGACCGACCATTTTTTAGGCGATTGTATATTTGACAAACCCACTGATCTTAGGCGGTTTGTTGAGCCCAAAAGTCCAGCATAGAGAACGCAGCGTCAAGGGATGCAACTTTAGCGAGAACGCGAATGCCCCGCAAGCCGCTTGCTTCATTGGTTTCAAACAAAAAGTAACCCTCAAAACCGAGATGCTCTGCATCGCTCTGAACGATAGACTCCCGAGAAAGTTCTGCGATATGACCAGACCGGTATTTGTCAATTTTAGCAGGATAGCGTCCGTCAAGCTGGTGTAATTTCCCTGATGGCCTGAGGGCATGATCAGGCGGCTT
>NZ_QDFI01000026.1 GCF_003254465.1 Meridianimarinicoccus zhengii | reverse complement strand
GCAGCGCCCAGAGCCCGGCCAGCCCCGCGCCCAGTAGCGGCAGCCCGGCGGGCAGCGGCACCGGCGCCACGGCCGCGAGATCGGCCGTGCTGAGCGCCGTGCCGCCGACATTCCAGAACTCGAAATTGCGGAACTCGCCCGTCACGTTGCCGGCCAGCGTGGCCAGCGTCAGCCTTGCGCTGTCGCCCGACACGACGAAGCGCGTGATGTCTGCAAGCCCGTAGCCGTCGAGCAGCACGGTGTCGTCGCCCCCGCGCCCGTCGAAGAACGCGTCGGTGAACTGGCCCGACGACAGCGCGCCCACGGTCACCGTGTCATCGTTGTCGGTCATCAGAACCGAGCCGAAGATCATGGAGTGGTCGAAGATCTCCAGCGTGCTCGCGTCCATGCCCGGATCGAATTCGATGGCCGTGCCCGACGTGCCGCGCAGGGTGCCGGAATTCACCACATCGATGGCGGCGGGGCGCCCCTCGGCCACGGCGATGGCCTTCGGCCCCTCGATCAGTCCAGCATTCTCGATCCGCAGCACGCCCACGGGCAGATCGCCGAGGATGTCGTCCTGCAGCAGTTCGTCGGCGTCGATGCCGTTGCCGCCGCCTTCGCCCGGGGCGGGCTGGGCGCGGATGACGCCGCCGGCGTGGTTGACGATGGTGCCCTCGTCCACGTCGATGCCGTCATCGGTCCCCTGGATCAGGCCGTAGTTGTCCACCCGGCCCGAGGCGAACTGCACCCCGTCCTCGTCGGCGATGGTCGGGTCGATGATGCGGATGGTGCCGCGGTTTTCCAGCGTGAAGTCGATGCGCGCCTCGATGACCTCTTCGCCGCCTTCGATCAGGCCGGTGTTGACGACGGTCGTGCCCGCGCCGCGGGACTGGATCGCGCGGCCGTCGGTGGCCGTGATCGTTCCGGCGTTCTCGACCCGCAGGTTGCGGATGTCGTCGCCGTTGTCGGCACGGATCGCCTGGTCCTGGGAGAGGATCGTGGCCCCCGCGCGGTTGATGATCGTGCTGTCGTTCGCGCCCGCCTGAAGCCGGATGCCCCGGTCTTCGGTGGCGCGGACGTCGCCGGCGTTGTCGAAGGTCAGGCGTGCGCCGGTAGTGCGCACCGCCTCGTCGTCGAGGCTTTCGATCAGGCCTTCGTTCAGGACGCTCTGGTCATCGCCCGACAGGGTCAGCGCGATCCCCGCGAGCGGGCCCACGGCGGCGCCGGGTTCGATCGCGAAGTTCTGGCCGTCCGTGGCGTCGACGATCGCGGCATTGCCGGGGCCGGTGCAGGTGAGGGTCGTTCCGTCATCGACGCAGGCGGCCTGGGCGGGCAGGGCGGCAATGGACAGCGCGGCGAGCGCCGTCGTGGACAGGATCGTGCGCAGCGGCAGGGTCTTGGGCATGGTTCACTCCGGTTTGGCAGACACGTCCCCGCCATGGCGACGCTACGTAACGCGTTTGTTAAGAATGTATGAAGTAAATGTGACAAGCCCTGTCCGGCTCCGACGGGACGACGCATTTTTTCGCTTTGGCAACCGGGGGTTGCCGGGAGTCGCGCCATTGGCCCCGGTGGCCGCGGCCGCGTGCCGTGCCGGTGCGGTCTTCCGGCGGCCGCGCGGCCGATCCCGGCGCCTCGTGACGGTCGCGGCGACGCGGGCGGTCTTTTCGCCCGCGCCGGGCTGGGGTAAGCCCGCGCCATGGCATATCCCGTTTCCCGACCTGTCCCACCCCCATCCGCCCCTTTGCCCCTGGGTGCCCCGTGACCCCGGCGGCGCGGGTGGCGGCCGCCATCGGGCTGCTCGACGATATTCTTGCGGGGGGACCGCCGGAGAAGCTTCTGACCGGCTGGGGCCGGGCGAACCGCTATGCCGGGTCGGGGGATCGCGCTGCGGTGCGGGATCTCGTCTATGACGCGCTGCGCCAGCGCCGGTCGCTTGCGGCGCTTGGCGGGACCGAGACCGGGCGCGGCCTGATGATCGGCTGGGCGCGGGCACAGGGGCAGGACGCTGCGGCGCTGTTCGACGGATCGCGCCACGGCCCCGACCCCTTGAGCCCGGAGGAAGTGGCGGCGGGCCGCGCCCCGATGGACGGGGCGGAGGCGCTGGATTGCCCAGACTGGCTGTGGCCCCTGCTCTGCGATGACCTGGGCGCGGATGATGCGCGGGCGTCGCTCGACGCCCTGCGCCACCGCGCGCCGGTGCATCTGCGCGTCAATGCCGCGCGGGCCGACCGGGACAGTGTCGCGGCGGCGCTGGGCGCGGCGGGCTTTGCCTGCGTGCCGCATCCGCTGTCGCCCACGGCGCTGGAAATCAGGGGCGATGGGCGGCGGCTGCGCAGCGATCCGCGCGTGCTGGATGGCACGGTGGAGTTCCAGGACGCGGCGTCGCAGGCCGTGGCGGACATGGTGCCGCTGAAACCGGGCGGGCGGCTGCTGGATTATTGCGCGGGTGGCGGCGGCAAGACGCTGGCCATCGGGGCGCGGGTACCAGGCGTTTTCGTCGCCCATGACGCGCAGCCGCGGCGGATGGCCGATCTGCCGGCACGCGCGGCGCGGGCGGGCCTCGATGTCATGCTGCGCGACACGGCGGCGCTTGGGGCGGAGCCGCCCTTCGACACCGTGCTGGTCGACGCGCCCTGTTCCGGCAGCGGGTCGTGGCGGCGCGATCCGGCGGGCAAATGGGCGCTGACACCGGCGCGGCTGGCGGAGCTGTGCGCGCTTCAGGACGAGATCCTCGGGCAAGCGGTGCGGCATGTGCGCCCCGGCGGGCATCTGGTCCATGTTACCTGCTCGTTCATCGAGGAGGAAAATGCCGGCACGGTCGCGCGGTTCCTTGCGGCCCATCCCGACTGGCGCTGCCTGCGCAGGCGGCAATGGCTGCCTGCAGATGGCGGCGACGGGTTTTTCGCCGCGATCCTGGCAGCGGGGGCTGTACCCGGCTGACCGGCCCCGCGCCGGACCGGGACGGGCGCGGCAGCGGCGCCGCAGGTCTGAATATTCCACCTGTGATTGAAAACTGGTGATTGCCCGGCCGGGGGATCGGGCTTAATCCGTGGTTAACCCCACGGTCGTTATCTGGGCCGTGTCGATCACGGGAGACCCCATGGTGCAGATCGCCGATATCCGCCGACAGCCCCCCGCCGCAAGGCTGGCGCGCAGCGAGTTGCCGCTTGGTCTGGTCGGGCTCGGTCTTGTGCTTGCGGGCGCGTGGTCCGCGCCGCTCGGGTTGCAGGTCACGCTCGTGGCGGCGGGGACGGGGCTGGCGGGGGTGGCGCTGGTCGTTCTGGGCTGGCGGGCCTTGCAGTGGTGGCGCCGCCGCAGCGCGGTGGAGGCCGTCCGTGCGCTGGTGGACAACGATGCCGCGCCGGCCGCGCTGAGCGATGCGTCGGGGCGGGTCGTTCTGGTGAACGATGCCGCGGGGCGTGTACTCGGCCTTGCGACCGGCGGCCCCGTCGCGCAGGGGTTCGGCGGGTTCTTCGCCACGCCGGGGCAGACGGTGGCCCGGCTGCTCGACGAGGTCGCGCGCAGGGGGCATGCCTGCGCCGAACGCGCGACGCGGCGCGGGCTGGTCCGGGTGTCGGCGCTGCGCGGTCCCGGCGACCTAGTGCTGTGGCGCGCCGAAAGCCTGACGGCGCGGGACGCGGTGGTGGGCACGGGCGATATCGGCCTGCCGATGGTCGTGGTCCAGCCCGACGGGCGGGTGATGGCGTCGAACGACGCGATGCGCCAGTGCCTAGGCGGGGACGCGCCGGACCGGTTCGACCAGATCGCGGGGCGGTCCGGCTGGCGCAGCGGCGATCTGTGCCGTGTCGCCACGGCCGCGGGCACCGTGGCGCTGCGGCTCTATGTGCCCGAACCGGAGCCGGCCGATCCGTGCCGCGAGGTCTATTTCCTGCCCCCCGATATCGGGGGCGCGCCCGATGCGCGGGCCTTGTTCGACACGCTGCCGGTGCCCATGGTCAAGGTCGCCGTCGACGGGGCGGTGCGGGCCTGCAACGCCGGTGCGCGCGAATTGCTGGGCCGGGACCTGCCGCCCGGGTCGTGGTTGTCGGACGGGCTGTCGGGTCTGGGCCGCCCGCTGACCGACTGGCTGCAGGATGCCCATGCCAGTCTTTCGCCGTCGCGGTCGGAATTCCTGCAGGTACGGGGCGATGGCGGGGACCGCTTCGTGCAGGTCTCGCTCAAGCCGGTCGAAGAGAACGGGGAGCCGCTTCTGCTTGCGGTGCTGACCGACGCCACCGAGCTCAAGACGCTGGAGGCGCAGTTCGTCCAGAGCCAGAAGATGCAGGCGATCGGCCAGTTGGCCGGCGGCGTCGCCCATGATTTCAACAACCTGCTGACCGCCATCTCGGGCCATTGCGACCTGTTGCTGCTGCGCCATGACGAGGGCGACCCGGCCTATGGCGACCTTGTGCAGATCAACCAGAACGCGAATCGCGCCGCGAGCCTCGTGGGTCAGCTGCTGGCCTTCTCGCGCAAGCAGACGTTGAGCCCGGAGGTCGTGGACCTGTCCGAGGCGATGTCGGAACTGACCCATCTGCTGAGCCGTCTGGTCGGCGAAACCGTGCGGCTGCGGCTGAACCATGACGACGCGGTGCCGCCTATCCGGGTGGACAAGCGCCAACTCGAACAGGTCATCATGAACCTCGTGGTCAACGCGCGGGACGCGATGCCCGATGGCGGGGAGATCACGGTGGAAACCGCAGCGGTGACCCTGAACGCCGAGATGCGGCGCAACCGCGCCGCCATTCCGCCCGGCGACTATGCCGTGGTGCGGGTGCGCGACACGGGCGTGGGCATCGCGCAGGAAAACCTTCAGAAGATATTCGAACCCTTCTTCACCACCAAGAAGACCGGCGAGGGCACCGGGCTGGGCCTGTCGACCGCCTATGGCATCGTCAAGCAGACCGGCGGGTTCATCTTCGCCGACAGCCGCCCGGGGCAGGGCACGGCATTCACCCTGTACTTCCCGGCGTCCGAAGCCGCGGCGCGCACCCCGGAGCCGCGGGTGACGGCACCGGCGCATGTCGTGACCAAGGGTGAGGGCGTGGTCATGCTGGTCGAGGACGAAGCGCCCGTGCGCGCCTTCGCGTCGCGCGCGCTGCGGCTGCGCGGCTATACTGTCATCGAGGCGGAGAACGCCGAGGAGGCGCTTGAACGGCTCGAGGACCGCGCGCTGCAGGTGGATGTCTTCGTCACCGATGTCGTGATGCCGGGCATGGACGGGCCAAGCTGGGTGCGCGAGGCGCTCAAGACCCGGCCCGGCACCCGTGTCGTGTTCGTGTCGGGCTATGCCGAGGACGCCCTGAGCGACCAGCAGGCGCGCATCCCGAATTCCGTCTTCCTGCCCAAACCCTTCTCGTTGCGCGATCTCACCGAAACCGTGCAGCGCCAGTTGCACTGACACGCGACCGCCCGCCTCGCACCGGTCCGGTGCCGGGCCCGCATCGCGGCGCATCGTGTCCGCGCGCCGGAACCGGGGTCGCGCGGGGCGGTCATATGGGCCCGGTAACCGTTCCTTAACGACCTGCGGCGCAGCCTGTTCCGAGGATTTTCATTGATTTGTTCCTGTTTCGTGCCATACATGAAACAGAACAAGAGCGGAACATCCGGCGGCATTGTGACCCCGCCGCGGGTGTGCAACAAGGAACAGGAACGATGAGCACGGCCAACCTTCTCGACCTCGGCGGATCACGCAGCATGGACAAGCAAAAGGCGCTCGACTCGGCGCTCGCGCAGATCGAACGGCAATTCGGCAAGGGCTCGATCATGAAGCTCGGCCAGAACGCGGTGACGGAGATCGAGTCGACCTCGACAGGCTCGCTCGGACTCGACATCGCGCTGGGAATCGGCGGGTTGCCCAAGGGCCGCATCATCGAGATCTACGGCCCCGAATCGTCGGGCAAGACCACGCTGACGCTGCATTGCGTGGCCGAGGAGCAGAAGAAGGGCGGCGTGTGCGCCTTCGTCGATGCGGAACACGCGCTCGACCCGCAATACGCCCGCAAGCTCGGCGTGGATATCCAGGAACTGCTGATCAGCCAGCCGGACACGGGCGAACAGGCGCTGGAGATCACCGACACGCTGGTGCGGTCCGGCGCTGTCAGCCTGGTCGTGGTGGACAGCGTCGCGGCGCTGACACCCAAGGCCGAGCTGGAAGGCGACATGGGCGAACACCAGGTCGGCGCGCAGGCCCGCCTGATGAGCCAGGCGATGCGCAAGCTGACGGCCTCCATTAGTCGCAGCAACTGCATGGTGATCTTCATCAACCAGATCCGCATGAAGATCGGCGTGATGTTCGGCAGCCCCGAGACGACGTCGGGGGGCAACGCGTTGAAGTTCTACGCCTCCGTGCGGCTCGACATCCGCCGCATCGGCGCGGTGAAGGATCGCGACGAGGTCGTGGGCAACGCCACCCGCGTGAAGATCGTCAAGAACAAGGTAGCCCCGCCGTTCAAGCAGGTCGAATTCGACATCATGTACGGCGAGGGGATTTCCAAGACCGGGGAGTTGCTGGACCTCGGCGTGAAGGCCGGGGTCGTGGAAAAATCCGGGTCGTGGTTTTCGTATGGTGACGAACGCATCGGGCAGGGGCGCGAGAACGCGAAGACCTATCTCAAGACCAACACCCGCGTGGCGCTGGAGATCGAGGACAAGATCCGCGCGGCTCACGGGCTGGATTTCGACCTGCTGCCCGGCGCGCAGGAGGATGATGTGGTCGACGGCTAGCGCCGCGCATCCTGGTCGGCGGCTGACCGCCCGGCACCACCCGATCGCCATGCACGCCCCGACCGACAGGCCGGGGCGTCCGCATGTCCGCCGCGGGGCCATTCTGGACACCCGCTCGCACGCCCGCTACACCGCGCGAAAGCCGCGCAACCGAAAGACGGACCCATGGCCAGCCTGAACGATATCCGCCGGACCTTTCTCGATTATTTTGGCCGCAACGGGCATGCGGTGGTGGACAGCTCGCCGCTCGTGCCGCGCAACGACCCGACGCTGATGTTCACCGCCGCGGGCATGGTGCAGTTCAAGAACGTCTTCACCGGGGTCGAGCATCGGGATTACACCCGCGCCGCAACGGCGCAGAAATGCGTGCGCGCGGGCGGCAAGCACAACGATCTGGACAATGTGGGTTACACGGCGCGGCACCACACGTTCTTTGAAATGCTGGGGAATTTCAGCTTCGGTGACTATTTCAAGGACGAGGCGATCCCCTATGCATGGAACCTGCTGACGAAGGATTTCGGCATCGACGCGTCGAAGCTGCTGGTCACCGTCTATCACACCGATGACGAGGCCGTGGCGATCTGGAAGAAGGTGGCGGGCCTGCCGGATGACCGGATCATCCGGATCCCCACCGACGACAATTTCTGGTCGGCCGGTGCGACGGGCCCGTGCGGGCCGTGCACGGAGATCTTCTATGACCATGGCGACCATATCTGGGGCGGCCCGCCCGGAAGCCCCGAGGAAGACGGCGACCGGTTCATCGAGATCTGGAACCTCGTCTTCATGCAGTTCGAGGATTTCGCCGATGGCCGCCGCGAGAACCTGCCGAACCCGTCCATCGACACCGGCATGGGGCTGGAGCGGATCGGGGCGTTGTTGCAGGGCAAGCACGACAATTACGACACGGATCTCTTTCGCGCGCTGATCGAGGCGTCGGCCAACGCCACCAGCGCCGATCCCGACGGGCCGGGGCGCGTGCACCACAGGGTGATCGCGGATCACCTGCGGTCGACATCGTTCCTGATCGCGGACGGGGTGCTGCCCAGCAACGAGGGGCGCGGCTACGTGCTGCGCCGGATCATGCGGCGCGCCATGCGGCACGCGCATCTCCTGGGGGCGGAGGATCCGTTGATGCACCGGCTGGTGCCCGCGCTGGTTGGCCAGATGGGGCAGGCCTATCCGGAGCTGGGCCGCGCGCAGGGGCTGATCGCGGAAACGCTGCAATTGGAGGAGACGCGGTTCCGCCAGGCGCTCGACCGGGGTCTGCGGTTGCTGTCCGACGAGCTGGACAAGCTGCCCGATGGCAGCGACCTGCCGGGCGAGACGGCGTTCAAGCTGTACGACACGTTCGGGTTCCCGCTTGACCTGACGCAGGATGCGCTGCGCGAGATGGGCCGGGCGGTGGATATCGCCGGGTTCAACGCGGCAATGGCCGCGCAGAAGGCGCAGGCGCGGGCGGCATGGGCCGGGTCGGGCGAAACGGCGGAGGCCGCGATCTGGTTCGATCTGGCCGAGACCCATGGCGCGACCGAATTCCTTGGCTATGATACCGAGCGGGCCGAGGGCGAGATCCGCGCGCTCGTGCGCGACGGGGCGGCGCAGGACGTGGCCCGCGCGGGCGACAGCGTGGCCGTGGTGGTGAACCAGACCCCGTTCTATGCCGAATCCGGTGGGCAGGTCGGCGATACCGGCACCCTGCGGACCGGCACCGGGGCCGCGCGGATCACGGACACGAAGAAGATCAACGGCGTGTTCCTGCACATGGCCGAGGTGACCGAGGGCGAGATCACGCCCGGGCAGGGTGCCGTTCTGGAGGTCGATGGCGACCGCCGCACGCTGATCCGCGCCAACCATTCGGCGACCCACCTGCTGCACGAGGCGCTGCGCCACGCACTGGGCGACCATGTCGCGCAGCGAGGATCGCTGAACGCGCCCGACCGGCTGCGGTTCGATTTCAGCCATGCCAAGGCGCTGAGCATGGACGAACTCGCGCGGGTCGAGGCCGAGGTGAACGCCTATATCCGCCAGAACGCCCCGGTCGAGACGCGGATCATGACGCCCGATGCGGCGCGCGATCTGGGTGCGCAGGCACTCTTCGGCGAGAAATACGGCGATGAGGTGCGCGTGGTGTCCATGGGTCGGCAGGACGAGTCGGGCAAGGGCGCGGACGGCGCGACCTATTCGATCGAACTGTGCGGCGGCACCCATGTGCGCCAGACCGGCGATATCGGCATGTTCGTGACGCTGGGCGACAGCGCGTCGTCCTCGGGTGTGCGGCGGATCGAGGCGCTAACCGGGGCGGCGGCGTTCGATTACCTCGCGGCACAGGATCGGCGGCTTGCGGAGACTGCCACGGCGCTGAAGGCGCAGGCGGCGGATGTGCCGGACCGGGTGCGCGCGCTGCTGGACGAACGGCGCGCATTGCAGGCCGAACTGGCGGATCTGCGGCGGCAGCTGGCCATGGGCGGCGGCGGCGCGGACGGGGCAGCTGCGCGCGATGTGGGCGGCGTGAAGCTGATCGCGCAGGTGCTGTCGGGCGTGACCGGCAAGGATCTGCCCGCGCTGGTGGATGCGCACAAGGACAGGCTCGGGTCCGGGGCGGTTCTGCTGGTGGCAGACACGGGTGGCAAGGCGGCCATCGCCGCGGGCGTCACGGCGGACCTGACCGGGCGTCTGTCCGCGGTGGAGATGGTGCGCGCCGCGGCGGAAGCGATGGGCGGAAAGGGCGGTGGCGGCCGGGCGGACATGGCGCAGGCGGGAAGCCCGTCGGCGGAGAATGCCGATGCGGCCATCGCGGCCGTGGAGGCGCTGATCGGCGGGGCCGCGGCATGAGCGTGCTGTGGATTTCCCACGTCACCGTCACGGACCCGGAGCGCTATGGCCGCTATGCGACGCTGGCGACGGAAGCCATCGGCGCTCATGGCGGGGTGTTCCTGGTACGGGGCGGGGCGTTCCGGCAGATGGAAGGCCCCGAACGCCCCCGCAACGTGGTGGCGCGTTTCGCGGACATGGAGACGGCAGTGGCCTGCTACAATTCCGACATCTACCAGCGGGCGATGGAACATGCGCGCGGCGCGTGCGAGCGCGAACTCGTGATCGTCGAGGAACTGGCGCCCTGACGGATCTTGCAACCTTGATGGCGACCCATGCGCAGGCGGGCCGGGTGGACTGGATCGGCCTGCGCGCGGCGCGGCGCGGGCCGGTGGCATCCGTTGCACGGGCGGACATCACGCTGACCGGGCTGGACGGCGACCGGCACAGCCGCGCCAACGGGCGCGCTGTCACGCTGATCCAGGCGGAGCATTTGCCGGTGATCGCGGCGCTGATCGGGCAGGACGAGATCGACCCCGCGATCCTGCGGCGCAACATCGTGGTGTCGGGCATCAACCTGATCGCGCTGCGGGGCGTGGCGCTGCGGCTGGGCGGTGCGGTTGTCGAGATCGGCAAACCCTGCGCGCCCTGTTCGCATATGGCGGAAGCGCTCGGCCCGGGCGGCTACAATGCCATGCGTGGCCATGGCGGCTGAACCGCGCGGGTGCTGCAGGCCGGACCGGTGGCCGTCGGCGATGCCGTCGGGCCGGCAGGTTAGCGCCGCCGGATCAGACCGTTCTGTGCGGCTTGCGGGACGGCCCACTGGTTTTCCGGCAGCACGCCGCGCAGGGGGTCCGCGTTGAGCCCGGTATCGTCCACGAACTTGAAGGGCGCGGGACCGGCCAGAACTGGCTTCGCCCCCGGTGTGGCGGGCAGGCCCGGCACCTCGTCAAGGCCCGGCACGGCGGCGCCCGGCCCGAGATTGTCCAGCGGGCTGAGCGAAGCGGCGCCGACGGCGCCGGGCAGGGCGAGTGCCGCACAGAGCGCGACGGCGGCTGCGAACGGGCTGCGATGGGTCATGAGACGGCTCCTGCAAAGGTAAGAAAGGGATCGTGCGTGCAATGAAAACATGGGGTTGATCCCCATGGTTTAGCATCTCTGCATCGGGTGCGGCGACGGCGCATCGGTATGCTGGTTAATGGACTTTTGGTCAGGACCGCACAGGTTGATCTGCGCGGGCGCTTGCCCCGACCTGCCAGAGCGCGCTATCAGGCGGAGCACTGACATAACGGATTTCGGGGGCCGCGCATGCGCCGGGTAGTCGTCACGGGTTTGGGAATGGTCACGCCGCTGGGTTGCGGCGTGGAGCCGGTGTGGCAGCGCCTGCTTGCGGGGCAGTCCGGTGCGGGGACGATCACGCGCTTCGACGCGGGACACCTGGCCACGACCTATGCCTGTGAAATCCCGCTGGGCGACGGCAGCGACGGCAGCTTCAACCCCGACGACTGGATGGAGCCGAAGGAACGCCGCAAGGTGGACGATTTCATCCTTTACGGGCTTGCGGCGGCGGAGCAGGCCGTGCGGGATGCCGGTTGGACGCCCACCGATACCGAAAGCCTCGAACGTACGGGCGTGATGATCGGGTCAGGCATCGGCGGCCTGAGCAACATCGCGGATACGGCCGTGCTGCTGAAGGAACGGGGTCCGCGGCGGGTGTCGCCCTTCTTCATCCCCGGTGCGCTGATCAACCTGATCTCGGGGCAGGTGTCGATCCGCTACGGCTTCAAGGGGCCGAACCACGCGGTGGTGACGGCCTGTTCCACCGGCGCGCACGCCATCGGCGATGCGGCGCGGCTGATCCAGTGGGGCGACGCGGACGTGATGATCGCGGGCGGGGCGGAAAGCCCGATCTGCGAAATCGGCATCGCGGGGTTCAACGCGTGCAAGGCGCTGTCCACCAAGCGCGGCAACGATCCGCAATCCGCCAGCCGCCCCTATGACGCCGATCGCGACGGGTTCGTGATGGGCGAGGGTGCGGGTGTCGTCGTGCTGGAGGAGTACGAGCACGCCAAGGCGCGCGGGGCGACGATCCATGCCGAGGTGCTGGGATATGGCATGTCGGGCGACGCCTATCACATCACGGCCCCGTCCGAGACGGGCGAGGGCGCGGAACGGTCCATGCGCGCGGCGCTGAAGCGGGCGGGCATTGCCCCGGCCGCGGTGGATTACATCAACGCGCATGGCACATCGACCATGGCCGACACGATCGAGCTGGCGGCGGTGGAGCGGATGCTGGGCGATGCCGCGGCGCAGGCGACCATGAGTTCCACGAAATCCGCCATCGGGCATCTGCTGGGGGCCGCGGGCGCGGTGGAGGCGATCTTTTCCATTCTCGCCATCCGCGACCAGGTGGCGCCGCCGACCATCAACCTCGACAATCCAGATGTCGAAAGCAGGCTTGATCTTGCGCCCAACGCGGCGCGGTCGCGGACGATCGACGTGGCGCTGTCGAACAGCTTCGGCTTCGGGGGCACCAACGCGTCGCTCGTGCTGGGGCGGGTGGCGGCCTGATGCTGGTCTGGCGGTCCATCGCGTCGAACGCGCTGACCTTGTTCATCGTGATGCTGATCGGTGCGGCCATCGCCGTTGCCATGGCGCAGAACATGTGGCGCGCACCCGGGCCGCTGGCCGAGGCGATCTGCCTGAGCGTGCCGCGCGGGGCCACGATGGTCAGCGTGTCCGAGGACCTGGCCGAACGGGGGGCCGTGACGCACCCGGCGATGTTGCGGATCGGCGCGGAATACACCGACAAGGCGCAGCAGCTGAAGGCGGGCAATTTCCTGATCCCGGCGGAAAGCTCAATGGAGTCCATCGTCGATTTGGTGACGCGCAGCGGCGCGAGCACTTGCGGCAGCGAGATCATCCTGCTGGTGGGCGTGGCCGAGGCCGAGTTGCGGGTGCGGGAACTGGACCCGGCGACGGGGGAATTCGCGCAGATTGCCACGCTGGCGCTTGGGGAGCCGTTGCCCGACGCGGTCGCGCGGCTGATCGAGCAGGGTTTCGCGCGGACGCGGGTCACCGTTGCCGAGGGCGTGACCGAGTGGCAGATCGGGGAAAGCTTGCGGGTGGCCCCGTTCCTGACCGGGGGTCTTGGCGAGTTGCCGGGCGAGGGCTGGCTGGCCCCAGGAAGCTATGACGTGCCGATCGGGTCGGAACGGTCCCGGCTGGTGGCGCGGATGCAACTGGCACAGGAGGCGCAGCTGGCCGAACTGTGGCAGGCGCGCGCGCCGGACCTGCCGCTGGCTGATGCCTATGACGCGCTGATCCTGGCATCGATCATCGAGAAGGAAACGGCGGTGCCCGAGGAACGTCCCTGGGTGTCGAGCGTGTTCGTGAACCGGCTGAACCAGGGGATGCGGCTGCAGACCGACCCCACGGTGATCTATGGCGTGACCGAGGGGCAGGGTGTGCTTGGGCGCGGCCTGCTGCGCAGCGAGCTGAACCGGGCGACGCCGTGGAACACCTATGTCATCGAGGGGTTGCCGCCGACGCCCATCGCCAATCCGGGCCGCGCGGCGATCGAGGCCGCGCTGAACCCGGCGGACACGGATTTCCTTTTCTTCGTGGCCGATGGCACGGGTGGCCATGTCTTTGCGGAGACGCTGGCGGAGCACAATGTCAACGTGCAGCGCTGGCGGCAGATCGAGCAGCAGCGGAATCAGTGACGGTACCTGCGCCCTGCGGCGCCAGTGTGCGACGGCCCGCGCCGACGGCGGGCGGGGCTCGCGCGCGCAGCGCGACCCTTAGACGTGCCCGACCGCGTTAACGGTTTCAAGGCCGGGCAGGTGCTGAAAAACAAGGGTGTCGCGGGGTGTGCCGGGGTCGGAAAGTGACCGGAATCCTAACGCCGCGCACGGACTGGATTTGTTCCAAGTACTTGTTTCGATTGACAAAGCGAACGGTCCAAAGTAGAACTTGTGACAAGCTGGAAGACATGGGCAAGGCGGCAGGGGGCGACCCCGGGCCGCCTTTTCCATGGCTCTCTCGACGGGAAACGAGAGAGGCGGGTTTACGAACATGACACTGATTTACCCGAAGCCGGGTGAAGGCAGCGCCGAGGAGGTGTTCTCGGAGGCGCAGCAGACGTTTCATCGCGCGACGCGCGCGCTGAACAGGTTGGTCGACGAACTGGATGTCGGCGAACTGAGCAATGGCGGAGAGGCGAACAAGCTTCTCGGCCAGTTGAAACAGGCCTTGCAGACGGCCCTTGCCGAAAGGGAACGCCTTGAACAAAAAGCACGATCTGAAGCCGGCATCGTCAACGACTATGCCGTCGATTTCGACGCAGCCAGACTTGAGATCGGGCGGCGTCTTGCTTGCCTCCGCGCCGCAGGAAGTGCGGGAGGCATTTCTGAATGATCTCACGGAGGGGGCGCTTCTGGCGCTCCCTTACATCTTCGAATTCTGGGCGCTGGATCACCAATTGCCGCCCGAGGGCGACTGGCGGACATGGGTCATCATGGGCGGTCGCGGTGCGGGAAAGACGCGCGCCGGGGCCGAATGGGTGCGCGCCGAGGTGGAGGGGTCGAAGCCCCTCGAACCCGGCCGCTCCAAGCGCGTGGCGCTGGTGGGCGAGACCATCGAGCAGGTGCGCGAGGTCATGGTGATGGGCGACAGCGGGATCCTGGCCTGTTCGCCGCCCGACCGCCGCCCGGTGTGGGAAGCGACGCGCAAGCGGCTGGTGTGGCCCAACGGCGCCATCGCGCAGGTGTTTTCCGCCCATGAACCCGAAAGCCTGCGCGGCCCGCAATTCGACGCGGCCTGGGTGGACGAGCTGGCCAAGTGGAAGAAGGCCGAGGACGCCTGGGACATGCTGCAGTTCGGCCTGCGGCTGGGGCAGACGCCGCGGCAGGTGGTCACGACGACGCCGCGCAACGTGAGCGTCCTGAAACGCATTCTCGACAACGGGTCGACCGTGGTGACCCATGCGCCGACCGAGGCCAACAGCGCCTATCTCGCGGACAGTTTCCTGGCCGAGGTGCGGGCGCGCTATGCCGGCACGCGGCTGGGGAGGCAGGAGTTGGACGGTATCCTGCTGGAGGATGCCGAGGGTGCCCTGTGGACGCTGGCCATGCTGGAGGCGTTGCAGGTGGAACGTGTGCCGGATCTGGACCGCGTGGTCGTGGCGGTGGACCCGCCGGTGAGCGGGCACGGCACGTCGGACAGTTGCGGTATCGTCGTGGCGGGGGTGCGGATGTCCGGCCCGCCGCAGGACTGGGTCGCCTATGTGATCGAGGACGCGACCTTGCAGGGGGCCAGTCCCCGGGGCTGGGCCGAAGCAGCGCTGGCCGCGATGGCGCGGCACGGCGCCGACCGGCTGGTGGCCGAGGTCAACCAGGGCGGCAACCTTGTCGAAAGCGTGATCCGGCAGGTGGACCCGATGGTGCCGTTCCGCGCCGTGCGGGCCAGCCGGGGCAAGGCCGCACGGGCCGAACCCGTGGCCGCGCTTTATGAACAGGGGCGGGTGAAGCACCGCCGTGCGGCGCTGGCCGAACTGGAAGAGCAGATGTGCCAGATGACGGTGCGCGGTTTCGAGGGGCGCGGCAGCCCCGACCGGGTCGATGCGCTGGTCTGGGCGTTGCAGGACCTGGTGCTTGACCCGGCGGCGCGGTTCCGCCAGCCGCGGATGCGGCAGCTCTAGGCGCCGATCTGGCGCGCGGGGTCCTGGCCCCTGAATTCTGGAAACGATCGTGACCGCGCCCCTCGAGGCGCGAACCGCCCCGGCGGAAGGAGAGGACATGTGCCGATGAAACTGGATTTCCTGAAAACGCGCGCGGCCAAGGCTCCGCTCGATCCCCCGGCGGCGCCCTTGCAGCGCAAGTCTGTCACGGGGTCGGTGCTGGCCATGGCGGCGGCAAGCGCCGGGAGCGCGGCCGTCCCGCGCAATGGGGCAGCACTTGTGCGCGATGGCTTTGCCGGGAACCCGATCGGGTTTCGGTCGGTGAAGATGATCGCCGAGGCGGCGGCGGCGCTGCCGCTGGTGGTGCAGGATGCGACCTGCCGCTATGACTGTCACCCGGTGGCGGCGCTGCTGGCGCGGCCCAACCCGGGGCAGGGGCGGGCCGAGTTGCTTGAGGCGCTTTACGCGCAGCTTCTGCTGACCGGCAACGCTTATATCGAGGCCGTGGGCGGGGCGGAGGACGCGCGCCCGCTGGCGTTGCACGTCCTGCGCTCGGACCGGGTGACGGTGATCCCCGGTGCGGATGGCTGGCCCGCCGCCTATGAATACGCGGTGAGCGGGCGCAAGCGGCGGTTCGACATGGGAGGGACCGCCCCGGCGCTGTGTCATCTCAAGAGCTTTCATCCGACCGACGACCACTACGGACTGGCCCCGCTGCAGGCGGCGGCAGGGTCCGTGGCGGTGCACAATGCGGCGTCGCGCTGGTCGCGGGCGCTGCTGGACAACGCGGCGCGGCCTTCGGGCGCCATCGTCTATCGCAGCGAGGACCAGCACGGCACGATGCCAGCGGACCTGTACGACCGGCTGGTGGACGAAATCACCACCAATTACATGGGCGCGCGCAATGCCGGGCGGCCGATGCTGCTGGAAGGCGGGCTCGACTGGAAGCCCATGGGGTTCAGCCCGTCGGACATGGAGTTCCAGAAGACCAAGGAGAGTGCGGCGCGGGAGATCGCGCTGGCCTTCGGGGTGCCGCCCATGCTGCTGGGGATCCCCGGCGACGCGACCTATGCCAATTACCAGGAGGCGAACCGGGCGTTCTACCGGCTCACGGTGCTGCCGCTGGCAAGCCGGGTCGTGGCGCAGCTGGGCACGTTCCTGGCGCGGTTCGGGCCGGACGCGGTGGAGGTTCAGGTGGACCTCGACAAGGTGCCTGCGCTGTCGGTGGAGCGCGAGGCGCAGTGGCGCCGCGTGGCAGGGGCCGAATTCCTGACCGACGACGAGAAGCGGCAGATGCTCGGCTTTCCGCCGCGGGCGGACGAGGGGGGTACATGAGCGATCTGCGCCGTGCCCCCGGCGGGTCGCGCTTCCTTTACGAGCCGTTCGATTACGGCCCGGCGCAGGTGCGGGAGGCCCATGAGCGGCTGCTGCAGATGCAGTTCGAGGGCATCGACGGGCGGCTGACCCGGATCGAGGCGGTGATGGAGCGGCTGGAGCGGCGACTCTGGCTGACGGTGTATGGCGTGGTGGCCACGATCCTGGCGCAGGCCATCGGGTCGCTGTCCGCCGGGCCGCTGGTAGGAGGGCTTTGAGGCGATGAGCGTGATGATGGAGCACGGGCTGGAGCGGAAGTTCTGTCAGCTCGAGGCGAACGTGGAACTGGTCGGGGAGGCGGGGATCGAGGGTTATGCCTCGCGCTTCGGCGAGGTGGACCAGGGCGGCGATCTTGTGGCGGCAGGGGCCTATGGCGCATCGCTTGCGCGGCTCGCGTCCTGCGGGCGGGCGGTGAAGATGCTGTGGCAGCATGATCCGACCCAGCCCATCGGTATCTGGGACGAGGTCCGCGAGGACGCGCGGGGCCTTTACGTCAAGGGCCGGTTGTTGACCGAGGTCGCCCGCGCACGGGAAGCCGCGACGCTGCTGGCGGCGGGTGCCATCGACGGGCTGTCCATCGGCTACCGTACGGTGCGCGCCCACAAGAACGAAGACGGCCGGCGCGTGCTGGCCGAGATCGATTTGTGGGAGGTGTCGCTTGTCACCTTCCCGATGCTGCCCACGGCACGGGTCGGCGCGAAGGCGGAAACGCCGCCCGCGACCGACGGTGCGCTGTGGCACGAACTGGCGGAGGTCGTCACGGACGCCCGCCGTCGTCTGGCCTGCACGGACTGAGCCGGCCGATCCCCCAGAGAGAGGAAAGAGAACTGATGAGTACCCCCGAGACGAAGGCTCGGGCCGGGATCGGCATGTCTGCCGCCCCCGCCCCCGTGCAGGGCCCCGGCACCGCGCCCGGTCCGGTGCACGAGATGAAGACCGCGCTGGGCGGCCTGATGGACGACCTGACCGCGTTTCGCACTGCAATCACCGATCAACTCAAGGCACAGGAAGAGAAGCTGACCATGCTTGACCGCAAGACCGCGCTGGCCGCGCGCCCCGCACTGTCCACCGGCACCGACACCGACCTGACACACAAGCATGCCTTTGGAGGCTACCTGCGCAGCGGCGACGACGACGGCCTGCGCCACCTTCCGCTGGAGGCCAAGGGCATGTCCACGGCGATCGATGCCGACGGCGGGTTCCTCGTCGATCCCCAGACATCGGCCACGATCCAGTCGGTGCTGCGGGCGAACGCGTCGATCCGGTCGATTTCGACCGTGGTGAATGTCGAGGCCAATTCCTACGACGTGCTCGTGGACCATTCGGACCTGGGCTACACGTGGACGAACGAGACGGCGTCGCTGATCGAGACGGACGCACCGAAGATCAGCCGCATCTCGATCCCGCTTCACGAACTGTCGGCGCTGCCCAAGGCCAGCCAGCGGCTGCTTGACGACAGCGCATTCGACATCGAGGGCTGGCTGGCTGCGCGCATCGCGGACAAGTTCACCCGTGCCGAGGCCGGTGCCTTTGTCAGCGGCGATGGCGTGGACAAGCCGCGCGGGTTCCTCGATCACCCTATGGTGCCGCAGGCATCCTGGGCCTGGGGTAGCCTTGGCTACATCGCGTCGGGGCAGGATGGCGACTTTTCGTCGAGCGCCCCGTCCGACCCGATCATCGAACTGGTCTATGCCCTTGACGCGCAATACCGCAGCAACGCGAGCTTCGTGATGAATTCAAAGACCGCGGGGGCAGTGCGCAAGATGAAGGACGCGGATGGCCGGTTCCTGTGGTCCGACGGTCTGGCCGCGGCGGAACCCGCGCGGCTGATGGGCTACCCGGTCCTGATCGCCGAGCAGATGCCCGATATCGGGTCGGGGACGGCCGCCGTTGCCTTCGGGGACTTCGCCGCGGGCTACACCATCGCCGAGCGCCCCGACCTGCGCGTGCTGCGCGATCCGTTCTCGGCCAAGCCCCACGTCCTGTTCTATGCCACCAAGCGCGTGGGCGGCGACGTGAGCGACTTCGCGGCGATCAAGCTGCTGCGCTTCTCGGCCAGCTGATCCGCCAACCCGATTGGGCCGCGCGACGGTGAAGCGCGCGGTCCATAGGGGTGGCGGTCCGCCTTCGGGCACGCGCTGTCCAGCTTTCCCTTCCGTCAGAGCGGCGCGGATGGGCGGCCACCCCGCCCTTGATCCCCGGGTTCTGACCCGTCCCTGACAAGACCGGAGACACTTCATGATGCTAGACGAATTGACGCCGATTGCCTTGGGCGACCTGCCGATGGCAGGCCTGCGCGCGCAATTGCGGCTGGGCACCGGCTTTGCGGACGACGATCTGCAGGACCCGGTGCTGGAGGTTGCGTTGCGTGCGGCGCTGGCGGCGATCGAGGCGCGCACCGGCAAGGTGCTGTTCGAGCGTGCCTTCCGCTGGAAGACGGGAGCCTGGCGCAATCCGCGAGTTCAGCCCTTGCCGGTGGCGCCGGTGACTGGACTCGTGTCGCTGAGCATCGTGACCCGCACCGGTGACATGATGATGGTGGACATGGGCGAGGTGGTCCTGGAAGAGGACACGCACCGCCCGTTGTTGCACGCAGTGCGACCGTGCCTGCCGAACATTCCCGCGCTGGGCCACGCGGTGCTGACCTTCACCGCCGGATACAGCGCGGATTGGGGTGGGATGCCGCCGGATCTTGCTCAGGCGGTGCTGCTGCTGGCGGCGCATTTCTATGACGTGCGCCACGAGGGTGGCGAGCACGACGGCAACATGCCGTTCGGCGTCACGACGTTGATCGACCGGTATCGCACTGTGCGTGTGCTGGGATCGGTGAGCGCATGAGCGCCCGGGTACGGCGCTGGCCGCTGGTGCTGGAACGCGCGGGACGGACGGCGGATGGCGCGGGCGGCGTCGTGACGACCTGGGCTGCGCAGGGCACGCTCTGGGCCGACGTCCAAATAGCAGGCGGGCGCGAAACACTTGTCGGCGGGCGGGGCGCATCGGTTCAGGAATACCGGATCACCGTGCCCGCCGCGCCCCACGGTGCTCCGTCTCGTCCCACAGCGCGGGACCGGTTCCGGCATGGTGCGCGGGTGTTTCATATCCTCGCTGTCGGGGAGGTGGACGCGAAGGGGCGCCTGCTGCGCTGTCGTGCGCGTGAGGAGGTAAGCCCATGACCTATGCATTGGCAGCGCCGCTTCAGGCGGCGGTCCATGAGCGGCTGACGGGCGACCCTGCACTGGCCGGTGTTCCGGTCTTCGATTCGACGCCCGGGGAAACGGTGGCCTCGGTTCACGTCGTGCTCGGGTCCGAGGATGTGCGCGACCGGTCGGACAAGACCGGGCGGGCTGCGCAACATCGCTTCGTCCTGACGGTCGCGGGCGACGGCGGCGGATTTCACGCGCTGAAGCAAACGGCGGCGGCGGTCGAGGCCGCCCTGGGCGCAGGACTGACTTTGGCGCGGGGGCGCGTGGCTTTCCTGCGTTTCGAACGGGCGGTCGCACGGCGCGACCGGGACGGTACGCGGCGGCGGGTGGAGATGACCTTCCGCGCGCTGCTGGATGACAACTGACCAAAGATCGGAGACCGAGATGGCGGTGCAAAGCGGCAAGGACCTGTTGATCAAGATCGATATCGACGGGGCTGGGGATTTCCAGACGGTGGCGGGCCTGCGTGCCAGCCGCCTGACATTCAACGCCGAGACGGTGGATGTGACGAGCCTCGACAGCGCCGGGGGATGGCGCGAATTGCTGGGCGGTGCGGGCATGCGGTCGGCCAGCCTTTCGGGGTCGGGCGTGTTCCGCGATGCGGCAACCGATGCCCGCGCGCGTTCGGTGTTCTTCGCGGGCGAGGTGCCCCGGTTCCAGGTGGTGATCCCGGATTTCGGCGTGGTGGAGGGTGCGTTCCAGATTACCGCGCTGGAATACGCGGGCAGCCATGACGGTGAGGCGACCTACGAGATGTCTATGGCGTCGGCCGGGGCGCTGGCGTTCTCGGCGCTGTGATGGGCAACCCTTGGGCGGGCGAGGTGTGCCTGACCATCGACGGTCAGGCGCACAGGCTGAAGCTGACTCTGGGCGCGCTGGCTGAACTGGAGGCAGCGCTCGAGCAGGACACGCTCGTGGATCTGGTGACACGTTTCGAAAGCGGGGCCTGTTCGAGCCGCGACGTTCTGGCGTTGATCGTGGCGGGTCTGCGCGGTGGTGGCTGGCAGGGTGATCCGGGGGACCTGATGACCGCCGAGATCGCGGGCGGGCCGATGGCCGCGGCGCAGGCGGCGGCGCATCTGCTGGTACGTGCCTTCAGTGTGCCTGCGCCGCGATGACGGGACTCGACTGGCCGGGACTGATGCGTGCCGGGCTGACCGGGTTGCGGCTGCGCCCGGCAGAGTTCTGGGCGCTGACCCCGGCGGAGCTGTTCATGATGCTGGGGCTGGACGAGGGCGCGGGCCCGCTGGACCGCGCTGGGCTGGAAACGCTGATGGCACGTTTCCCCGATGGGCCGAAAGGGCAGGACGATGGTTGAGATCGAAGGAACCGACAGTTTCGAGGAACAAATGCGCGGGTTGGAGGAAAGCCTTGCTGGCGCGCAGAGTGTCGCGTCGGGATTCGCCGGTGAATTGCAACAGATCCGTACCACGATGGCGGACACGGGGCGCGAGGTTCGTACGCTTTCGAACGGAATCAGCCGGGGTTTGCGCGGCGCGTTCGAGGGGATGGTGTTCGACGGCATGAAGGCGTCGGACGCGCTGCGCGAGGTCGGCAAGTCGATCCTCAGCTCGGCGTATTCGGCGGCGATCAATCCGGTCAGCCGTCACCTGGGCAAGATCGCGGGTGCGGGGATCGAGTCGGTGATCGGCGCGGCGATGCCCTTTGCCAATGGCGCGCCCTTTGCGCAGGGCCGGGTCATGCCCTTTGCCCGGGGGGGGATCGTGAGTGCGCCCACCACGTTCCCGATGCGCGGTGGCTCCGGGCTGATGGGTGAGGCCGGGCCGGAGGCGATCATGCCGCTTACACGCGGGCCCGATGGCAAGCTGGGTGTGCAGGCCGCGGGTGGGGGGCGCCCGGTCACGGTGGTGATGAACGTGACTACGCCCGATGCGGGCAGTTTCCAGCGGTCGCAATCGCAGATCGCGGCGCAACTGGGCCGCGCGCTGGGGCGTGGCCAACGCGCGCGCTGAGCGAACAGGAAAGGATGGAACATGGGATTTCACGAAGTGCGGTTCCCGACGTCGCTGAGCTTCGGTTCGGCGGGCGGGCCTGTGCGGCGCACGGATGTCGTGACGCTGGCCAACGGTTTCGAGGAGCGTAACACGCCCTGGGCACATTCACGCCGCCGTTACGACGCGGGTCTTGGTGTGCGGTCGCTTGACGACGTGGCCGTGCTGACCGCGTTTTTCGAGGCGCGGCAAGGGCAGCTTTACGGGTTCCGTTGGAAGGACTGGGCGGATTACAAGAGCTGCCAGCCTTCGGCGGCTGTCGCCGCGACGGATCAGCAGATCGGCGTCGGCGATGCCGTCCGGCGTGGGTTCCCCTTGGCCAAGATGTACGAGTCCGGATCGGAAAGTTATCTCCGCCCGATCGCGAAGCCGATTGCCGGCACGGTTCGCGTTGCGCTCGATGGTATCGAGCAGCCTGAGAGCGTGTTCTCGGTTGATCTGAGCACCGGTCTTGTGACGCTTGCCCTGCCGCCTGCAGCCGGGGTGGTCGTGACCGCGGGTTTC
The DNA here is from genome assembly GCF_003254465.1 of Meridianimarinicoccus zhengii. GTDB lineage: Bacteria > Pseudomonadota > Alphaproteobacteria > Rhodobacterales > Rhodobacteraceae > Meridianimarinicoccus > Meridianimarinicoccus zhengii. The sequence goes on along the minus strand of NZ_QDFI01000026.1, from coordinate 28,507 downwards.
GAGTTCGACGTGCCAGTGCGGTTCGACACGGATCAGATCGTGACGTCGGTCGCCAGCTTCCAGGCCGGGGACGTGCCGGATGTGCCCGTTCTCGAGGTGCGGGTCTGATGGCCGTTTCCGAGGCGCTGGCCGCGCATCTGGCTGCCGGTACAACAACACTTTGTCGATGCTGGGCCGTTGCGCGGCGGGACGGTGTCACGCTAGGGTTCACCGATCACGATAACGATCTGGTCTTCGACGGCGTTCTGTTTCGTGCCGATAGCGGGCTGACCGGCCAGGCGTTGCAGCAGACCACCGGGTTGGCCGTCGATAACGGCGAAGCGCTGGGGGCCCTGCAGTCGGACGCGGTGACTGAAGCCGATCTCGTGGCCGGACGGTACGACGCGGCAGAGGTTCGCGCATGGCTCGTGAACTGGACGAATATCGCGGAACGGCACCTTCTGTTTCGCGGCACCATCGGCGAGGTACAGACCGGCGGTGGCGGTTTCCGGGCAGAACTGCGTGGCCTGACCGAGAGCCTTGGGCAGCCCATGGGCAGGGTCTATCAGCGTCACTGCAATGCGCGGCTTGGCGATGCAGCTTGTGCAGTGGACATGGCCAGCCCAGCCTACTCTGCCGAGGCGAATGTTATCGACGCGGTCGGAGGGCAGGCGCTGCGCCTGTCCGGTCTTTCGAGCTATGGTGCCGATTGGTTCGCCCGTGGCAAACTGGATGTTCTCAGCGGCGCGGCGACCGGTCTGTCCGCGATGATCAAGTCCGACGCGCTGGACGGCGCGGAGCGGCGGATCGATCTGTGGCAGGAACTGCGCGCGACTCTGGCCGCCGGTGACCGCGTGCGCGTCCAGGCCGGGTGCGACAAGCGCGCCGAGACCTGTAAGGCCAAGTTCGGAAACTTTTCTCGGTTCCGCGGGTTTCCGCATATCCCCGGCGAGGACTGGCTGATGGCGGTGCCGAAGTCAGGTGGTTCGAACGGCGGCGGGAGCCTGAACCGATGAGCAGGGGCGAGATCGCGGTCAAGATCGCGCGGCATTGGCTGGGCACACCTTATCGCCACCAGGCGAGCGTACGGGGTGCCGGATGCGATTGTCTTGGCCTTGTGCGCGGGGTCTGGCGTGGACTCTACGGTGTCGAACCAGAGGTGATCCCGCCTTACACTGCGGACTGGGCGGAGCCTGACGGTCACGAGGCGCTTTGGCTGGCGGCGCTGCGGCGGCTTGATGCGTGTCCCGCCGCTGAAGACGTGGTCGGCACCGTTTTGCTGTTCCGGATGCGCGATGGCGGAATAGCCAAGCATCTCGGGATCCAGTGCGAAGCCGGCATCGCCCCCACATTCATCCATGCATACGACCGGCACGGGGTTGTCGAAAGCCCCCTATCCGAGCCGTGGCGGCGGCGGGTCGTCGCGCGTTTCGCCTTTCCCGAGGAGACGATCTGATGGCGACATTGCTTCTATCAGCAGCGGGTGCTGCGGCGGGCAGCGCCGTTGGCGGGTCGGTTCTAGGCCTTTCGGCGGCCGCCATAGGGCGGGCCGTCGGTGCAACTGTCGGGCAGTTGATCGACCAACGGTTGATGGGGTCGGGATCGGACGTCGTCGAACGCGGTCGGATCGACAGGTTCCGGCTGACCGGCGCAAGCGAGGGCGCGGCCGTGGCGCAGCTTTACGGGCGCATGCGCATCGCGGGGCAGGTGATCTGGGCGTCGGAGTTTTCCGAGGCGCGCAGCACGGAACGGGTGTCCGGTGGCAAGGGGCGGCCGAAAGGTCCGAGCGTCACGACCTATAGCTACAGCGTGAGCCTTGCCGTCGCACTATGCGAAGGGCAGATCAGCCACGTTGCCCGGATTTGGGCGGATGGCGAGGAATTGCCACGCGGCGGCGTCTCGATGCGGGTTTATCCCGGCTCCGAATGGCAGGTCGCGGACCCGAAGATCGCGGCTGTCGAGGGGGTCGGGAATGCACCGTCCTATCGCGGCACGGCCTATGTGGTGTTCGAGGATCTCGACCTGACACCCTTTGGCAATCGCGTTCCGCAGTTCACGTTCGAAGTGGTGCGCCCGGAGCAGGCCGCGGCTCAGGATGCCGCGCGCTCGATGGTCGATGGCGTGCGCGCGGTCGCGCTCATTCCGGGCACGGGGGAATACTCGCTGGCCACCACGCCGGTTCACTATGCCGAAGGTCCGGGCCGCAACACGCCAGCAAACATGAGCAATACGCTGGCCGCGACCGATTTTCTCGCATCCATGGACAGCTTGCAGACGGAGCTGCCGAATTGCGGCGCGGTGTCGCTGGTCGTGTCGTGGTTCGGGGACGACTTGCGCTGCGGACAGGCCGCGATCCGGCCCAAGGTCGAACACAAGTTTGCCGATGGTGCGCCGATGCCCTGGCGCGTGGCCGGGTTGGACCGCGTCAGTGCGCGCGAGGTACCGAGGCTCGACGGCAAGTCTGTCTACGGCGGCACGCCGGCGGACGCTGCGGTGGTCGAGGCGATCCGAAACATCCGCGCGCGCGGGCAGCATGTGCTGTTCTATCCGTTCATCCTGATGGAGCAGCTTCCTGGCAATACGCTGCCTGATCCGTGGACAGGTGCAGCCGGACAGCCGGAACTGCCGTGGCGTGGGCGGATCACCACGTCGATCGCGCCGGGGCGTCCCGGCAGCCCTGATGGAACTGCGGCTGCGTCAACGGAGGTCGAAGCTTTTTTCGGGTCCGCCCGTGCCTCGGATTTCCGGATCGAAGGTGAAGAGGTCATCTATTCCGGTCCCCCGGAGTGGGGAATGCGACGGTTCATTCTACACTACGCGGCGCTTTGTGCTGCCGCAGGGGGCGTGGGGTCGTTCTGCATCGGGTCGGAGATGCGCGCCCTGACCCAGATCCGCGGCGCCGGTAACAACTTCCCGGCCGTGGCCGAGTTCATGAGCCTGGTGCAGGACGTACGCACGCTTCTCGGGCCGGACGTGAAACTGAGCTATGCGTCCGACTGGTCGGAATACTTCGGCTACACGCCGCAGGACGGGTCTGGCGACCATTTCTTCCATCTCGATCCGCTTTGGGCGCACCCCGATATCGATTTCATCGGGATCGACAACTACATGCGAATCTCGGACTGGCGTGCGGGGGAGGACCACCTCGATGCCGACTGGGGCTCCATCTACAACCTCGAATACCTCAAGGCGAATGTCGCAGGTGGAGAGGGGTATGACTGGTACTACCCCGATGCGGCGGCGGCAGAGACGCAGTTGCGCGTGCCGATCACCGATGGTGCCTACGGCGAGCCGTGGGTCTTTCGTTACAAGGACCTGCAGAACTGGTGGTCGAACGCGCATCACGACCGGATGGGTGGCGTGCGGCAGGCAGGGCCGACCCCCTGGCAGCCGCAATCGAAGCCTTTCTGGTTCACCGAACTGGGCTGTGCGGCGCTGGACAGCGCGACCAACCAGCCGAACAAGTTCATCGATCCGAAATCGTCCGAGTCGGTGTTGCCGCGCGGGTCCAACGGTGCACGCGACGACCTGATCCAGATGCAGTATCTGCGCGCCACCTACGCGCATTGGGCCGACGCCGCAAGGAACCCGGTTTCACCGATCTATGGCGGGCCGATGGTGGACATGGGACGGGCATTCGTCTGGGCATGGGATGCGCGACCCTATCCCTGGTTTCCGGGGCGCACGGACCTTTGGACAGATGGGCCGAACTACATCCGTGGACACTGGCTGAACGGACGTACCGGCGCGCAACTGCTGGCAACGGTGGTGCGCGAGATCTGTGGGCGGGCCGGTCTTCACGACCCGGACGTGTCGGAACTGCATGGGCTTGTCCGCGGCTATTGCGTGCCCGAGACCGGATCGGCCCGACAGGCGCTTGAGCCGCTGATGCTGGCCTACGGGTTCGACGTACACGAACGCGACGGGCAGCTTGTGTTCCGAAACCGCGACGAGCGCGTGCGGCGAATGGTTTCGGTGGACATGCTGGCGCGGCATCCCGATCAGGACATCGATCTGGACCGGACGCGCGCAGCGCGGGCGGAGATCGCGGACCGTGTGCGGCTTTCCTATGTCGCGGCCGATGGCGTGTTCGATATCAAGGCGATGGAGACCGCGCTGCCAGGAGCCGAGAGCGACGTGGCTGCGCAGTCGGAACTGAACCTCGTGCTGACGGCTGCCGAGGCTCGTGCGATCACGGAGAGATGGCTGGCCGAGGCCGGAGCAGCCCGGGATTCGGCGCGCTTCGCCTTGCCGCCCTCGTGTCTTGAGCTTGGCGCCGGGGACGTGGTGGGCCTGGACATGGGATCGGAACGCGCCCGCTACCGCATCGATCGCTGCGAGTCCCAGGGGATTCAGGTGATCGAGGCCGTCCGCGTGGAGCCGGGCATCTACCTGTCGGGAAAGCCCGTGGAAGAGATCGCGCCGATCCGTGCAACGAACGCGCCTGTGCCGCCGTCGCCGGTCTTCATGGACCTGCCGCTTCTGCGGAGCGATGCCGTGCCCCATGCGCCATGGATTGCGGTCGCGGCGCGGCCGTGGCCGGGCGATGTCGCGGTATTCGGGTCTGGAAGCACCGCTGACTTTCGGCTGAACACGGTCGTATCGCGTGCGGGGATTGTCGGTGTGACGCGGTCTTCGATGGCTTGGGCCCAGCCGGGCTTGCCGGACAGGGGTGCACCACTTCGCGTGGAACTGTCGGACGGTGCATTGTCATCGGTCACGCGGGAGATGCTCTTGTCCGGGGCGAATGCGATGGCAATCGGGGACGGGGGAACGGCGGGATGGGAGATTTTCCAGTTCGAACGCGCGGAACTTGTGGGACCCGATGTCTATGACCTGAGCCTGCGCCTGCGCGGGCAATTAGGAACGGAAGCCGACATGCCTCCCGTATGGCCCGCGGGCAGCCTTGTCGTGCTGCTGGACGATGCCGTGCAGCAGATCGATCTCCCTTCTGACGCACGCGGGCTGGTTCGGTACTTCCGTGTCGGGCCTGCATCCCAGCCCATGAGCGCCCCGAGCTTCGTTCCGTCAGAGCGCGTTTTTGCCGGCAACGGCCTGCGACCGCTGGCGCCTGTCCATCTTCGGAAGCGGCAGGCGGCGGATGGATCGCATGTTCTAAGCTGGGTGCGGCGGACTCGGATCGACGGGGATCTCTGGTCATTGGCGGATGCGCCGCTCGGTGAGGCCTTCGAGCAATATGCAGTGCGGATCTACACCGGCGCCGGGCTGCGCCGCGAGGTGATCGTCAGCACGCCAAGCTGGGTCTACCCCGCCGATCTGCGTTCTGCGGATGGTGCTCTTGGCGGCTATGACTTGCGCGTCGCGCAGATTTCGGACCGGTACGGTGCCGGGTCCTTTGGAAAGGTGACACTCCATGGTTAAGACCGCGAACCTTGAACTGCCGCTGGTACAGGCGGCGCAGGCACAAAAGCACGTGACCGTGAACGAAGCGCTGGCGCTGATCGATGCAGCCGCACAGCTGCGGCTGGAGTCGGTGACCCTGGAGACCCCGCCTTCCGTCGGGGTGGACGGCATGGCGTTCTTCGTGCCGCCCGCCGCAACCGGGGACTGGGCGCTGCATCCGGGCAAGCTGGCCGTGTTCTCGAACGGCGGCTGGATTTTCGTGACGCCGCGGGCCGGCTGGCGTGCCTGGATCGTGGACAGGGCCGAGGCCGCGGTCTTCGATGGTCTGGCATGGGTGGCGGGAGCCTTGGCGGTGTCGCCCAACGGCGCCGCCTTGCAGGCCGAGACCGTGGAGATCGACGTGAACCTTGCGGAAGGCACGGAGGTTGAAAGCGATCCAGTCATTCCCGCGAAGGCTGTCGTGATCGGGGTGTCGGGTGTCGTATCGCAGGCGATCACTGGAACTTTGTCGTCCTGGCGCATTGGCGTTGTCGGCGGCCCGGACCGCTATGGCAGCGGGTTGGGGGTCTCGCTTGGGTCCTGGGTACAAGGCGTCACGGGCCAGCCGCAGGCATATTATGTGCCCACCCCGCTGCGGCTGGAGGCCGAGGGCGGCGCGTTCGCAAGCGGGCGCGTGCGCCTTGCGGTGCATCTGCTCCGCGTCGGTATCCCGCGAGTGTGAGAGGGCGGCGCCGAGGGGTGGCGCCGAGGGCAGTGGAGAGCTATGTTGCCGCAAAGCGTGAACGGAGGCCATCATGTCCTATCCTCTCAGCCGCGTCGAGGACTTCGACCCCGCCTGGGCGCAGATCACCGCGGAGGCGGAAACGGCAATTGCGAACGAACCGCTTCTCGGGGCTCTGGTTCATGGTGGCATCCTTCATCATGGATCGCTTGCACGGGCGCTGTCCTATCGAATTGCGATGAAGCTTGCGTCCAGCGAGATGCCGGACCAGTTGCTTGGGGAAGTTGTGGACGCGGCCTTTACGGCCGATCCGTCGCTTGAGGTGGCGGCGCGTGCTGACCTTATGGCGGTCTATGAACGCGATCCGGCATGCCACCGGTTGATCCAGCCCATCCTGTTCTTCAAGGGGTACCAGGCGCTTCAGTCCTACCGCGTCGCGCATTGGCTCTGGCGCGAGGGGCGGCAAGACATGGCTTATTTCCTTCAGATGCGGGTTTCGGAGCTGTTCGGCGTGGACGTGCACCCGGCAGCGCGTCTTGGGCAGGGCATCATGATCGATCATGCCCATTCTATCGTGATCGGCGAGACGGCTGTCGTTGGCAACAATGTGTCGATGCTGCATTCGGTGACGCTTGGCGGCACGGGGAAGGACGGCGACGACCGGCACCCGAAGATCGGCGATGGTGTGCTGATCGGGGCGGGTGCAAAGGTTCTTGGAAATATCCGCATCGGCAATTGCTCGCGGATTGCGGCGGGAAGCGTCGTGCTGCAGGACGTGCCAGCGTGCAAGACCGTGGCGGGTGTTCCCGCGCGGATCGTGGGCGAGGCCGGGTGCGACCAGCCGTCGATCACGATGAACCAGCGCCTTTAGATCTGCGTCAGCGGATCGCGAGATCGTCTGTTCTCATGTAACCCAGCACGCTGCGCGCCCGCTCGTCCAGAAGATCGAGATCAAGGTAGCTGTCCGATAGGCGTTCTGTCTTGTTGGACAGCGTCGCCACGTCTGCGGCCAGCGCATCGCGGGTGCGTGACAGGCGTGTCATACTGGCTTCGGTTTCCACGCGGGTCACGACACCAAGCGGACCCTGGATTGCCGAAAACGCGAAATACCCGGAAAGCGCCAGGCAAACCATTACGTAGATGGGGAATTCCCAGCCTGTCTTGCGCGCCATAGACGTGCCCCTGATCTCGTTTCCACGCATGCGGACCATCGCACGGCGCGGTGGGCAAGGGAATCCCCATAAAACGCGAAAGCCCGGCTGTGTTGCAGCCGGGCTTTCCTGCCGTTTCGGGCCGTGCCGATAGGGATCAAGCCTTGCCGAGATAAATGTCCACGAGCTTTCCGAGCATGTCGAGTGCGTCTTCACGTGAGCGCTGGAAGCTGTTGCGACCGATGATGGAGCCGTTGCCGCCGCCGTCGCGGATGGCGCGGGCGTCGTCATAGACGCTGTCGGCGCCCTTTTTCGCCCCCCCAGAGAACACGACGATCCTGCGCCCGCAGAACGACGCTTCCATGCAATGTTTCACGCGCGCGGCCTGCGTTGCGATGTCGATGTCCTGCGCCTCGTAGACCTTCTTCGCCTCGGGTAGTTCGAGATGGTCGGTCGAGAGCTTGATCTTGATGACATGCGCGCCGAGCAGGGCGGCAATCTGCGCCGCGTAGGCCGCGATGTCGATGGCGGTTTCTCCGTCCTTGCTGATCGCCTCTCCACGCGGGTAGGACCAGATCACGGTCGCGATCCCGCAGGCCGCCGCCTCGCGGCGCATTTCCACGATTTCCTCGAACATGTCGAGCGCCATGTCCGAACCCGGATAAATGGTGAACCCGATCGCGGCACACCCGAGACGGAGCGCATCCTCTACCGACCCCGTGATCGCCTGGTTCTTGCCCGCCGTGTCCGACATCAGCGAGTTCGCGGAGTTGAGTTTCAGGATCGTGGGGATCTGGCCCGCGAACGTGTCTGCACCGGCTTCCAGCTGGCCGAGCGGCGCGGCATAGGCATTGAGGCCCGCATCGATGGCCAGTTGGTAGTGATAGTGCGGGTCGTATCCGGCGGGGTTGGGGGCAAAGGTGCGCGCGGGACCGTGTTCGAAACCCTGATCCACCGGCAGAATGATCATCTTGCCCGTCCCTGCAAGCTTGCCTGTCATCAGCATGCTGGCAAGCTTGGATTTGACGCCAGGGTTTTCCCCCTCGTAGTTGCGCAGGATCTGGCGGACGGTGTCGGTCATCTGCATGCCGGGAAACCTTTCATTGATCACTTGCGCCAGTCGTTAGGCCGCGTGACGGCGGCGATCAAGTGTGAGAACGCTAACGGTTTTCGTGGATCCGGTCAGGTATCGAGCGCCGCGACACCGGGTAGGACCTTGCCTTCCATCCATTCGAGAAACGCGCCGCCCGCCGTCGAGATATAGGTGAAGTCCGCGGCCGCGCCGGAGATGTTCAGCGCCGAAACCGTGTCACCGCCGCCGGCGACGCTGACCAGCGCGCCATCGCGGCTGAGTTGCGCCGCATGGCGCGCGGCGGCATTGGTGGCGGTGTCGAAGGGCGGGATTTCGAAGGCACCGAGCGGACCGTTCCAGATCAGCGTCTTGGCTGCATCGAAGGCCCCAGCGACCGCGGCGACCGCGGCAGGACCGGCATCGAGGATCATCGCGTCATCGGGACAGGCATCCGCAGCCACGGTTTCATGCGCGGCCCCGGCCTTGAATTCCCGTGCCACGACCACGTCTTCGGGCAGGATGATGCGGCAGCCCCCTGTCTCGGCCTTGTCCATGATCTCGCGCGCGGTCGGGGCCATGTCGGGTTCGGCCAGGGACTTGCCGATGGGCTTGCCCTGCGCCACGAGAAACGTGTTGGCCATGCCGCCGCCGATCACGAGCATGTCCACGCGGCCAACGAGATTGCCGAGCAGGTCGAGCTTGGTCGACACCTTCGCGCCGCCCACCACGGCCACCACGGGGCGCGTGGGCGTGGACAGTGCCGCCTCGAGCGCCTCCAGTTCCGCCTGCATCGAACGCCCCGCGCAGGAGGGTAGAAGCCGCGCGATACCCTCGGTCGAGGCATGGGCGCGGTGCGCAGCCGAGAAGGCATCGTTGCAATAGACATCGCCAAGCGCCGCGAGCGACGCCGCGAAAGCCGGGTCGTTGGCTTCCTCGCCCACGTGGAAGCGCATGTTCTCCAGAAGCAGGACCGTGCCCGTTTCCATCTCGGACACGCCCTTCTTGGCGGGCAGACCGATGCAATCGTCTGCGAAGCCCACGGGCACCCCAAGCACATCCTGCACCGCGGCGCGGACATGACCAAGCGACATATCGGCCACCGGCTTTCCCTTGGGGCGCCCGAAATGGGCCAGCAGCACGGGCTTGCCGCCCTTGGCGAGGATTGCGTCGATGGTCGGCTTGATGCGTTCGATGCGGGTAGCGTCAGTCACCCGCCCGTCGGCCATGGGCACGTTGATGTCCACACGGGTCAGCACGACCTTGCCGTCGAGATCCATGTCGTCGAGCGTTTTCCTGGCCATCGTCCGTCTCCTTGCCGTCGTATTTCCCGCGAAGATAGATCACGGCGCCGTGACAGAGACAAGACAGCGCGTACCGACGGGGCTGGACCTTTCTGCGCGCGCTGGCCTAGGGTCTGCGCCGACACAGCTTGAGAGGATGCCTCCCCATGGCCGAGATCGCGGATCCGGAAAACACCATCATCATCGAACTGAAGGACGGGCCGGTGACCATCGCGCTCATGCCGGACGTGGCGCCGCGGCATTGCGACCGGATGAAGGAACTGGCCCGGTCGGGCGCCTATGACAACGTGGCGTTCCACCGCGTGATCGAAGGGTTCATGGCCCAGACCGGCGACGTGGCCCATGGCAACATGGAAGGGGATTTCAACATCCGCCGGGCGGGCACGGGTGGGTCGGATCTGCCGGACCTGCCGGCGGAGTTTTCCAAGCTGCCCCATGATCGTGGCACGCTGGGGGCGGCGCGGTCGGCGAACCCGAATTCGGCCAATTCGCAGTTCTTCATCAACTTCAGCGACAACCATTTCCTGAACGGGCAATACACGGTCTATGGCCGCGTGATTTCCGGCATGGAGCATGTGGACGGCATCGCGCGGGGCGAGCCGCCCGCGGCCCCCGACCGGATGATCAGCGTGAAGGTGGCCGCCGATGCGTGAGGTATGGTTGGCAGGGGCCCTGGCGCTGTGTGCCGCGCATGCGCAGGCAACGGGGCTGGAAATCGAGATCGCCGGTGAGGCATCCGGCACGATCACCGTCGATCTGCTGGAGGACGTGGCGCCGGGCCACGTGGACCAGATCACCGCGCTGGCCGAGGCGGGGGCCTATGACGGTGTCGTCTTCCACCGGGTGATCGACGGGTTCATGGCCCAGACCGGCGACGTGGAATTCGGCCGCATGGGCGAGGGCTTCGACATCCGCATGGCAGGGCGCGGCGGATCGGACCGTCCGGACCTTGCGGCGGAATTCTCCGACATCAGCTTCGAACGTGGCGTGGTCGGCATGGCGCGCGCGCAGGACCCGGACAGCGCCAACAGCCAGTTCTTCATCATGTTCGAACCCGGGCCGTTCTTGGACGGACAGTATACCGTGGTGGGGCGCGTGACTGACGGCATGGACGTCGTGGATGCGATCAAGCGTGGCGAAGGCCAGAACGGCGCGGTGATCGGCGAACCGGACCGGATGGTCAGCGTGACCGTCACAGAGTGACCTGTACGGCCCGCGGCCCTGTGCCGGCGACGGGTGCGGGTGCGCGCATCAGGCGCGCCATGTACGCCGTGCCGGGGGCCGCGATCCGCGTGGCCCCCAGCCTTACCGCCTCAGCCCCTGTGCCCAGCTTGAACCGCGCGAGGCCGGGCGCAGTCTCGGTATCGATCATGTCGAGATCGAGCCGCGCCACGCCAGCGGCGGCCAGCCGCGCGATCCCCTCCCACATCAACCGGGTATGCGCGCTCGCCTTGCGCCCTTCGGCGCTTGTCCAGCCGATGTGGTAGCTGGCCATGCTCCCGTGGCGCAGGAATAGCATGCCTGCGACCGGGCCTGTCGCGGCATGCGCTGCAAGCAGCAGCGTGTCCGCGGGGTTTGCCCGCGCCCAGGCGACGGCGAACGCGCCGGGCAGGCGGCGATAGCGGCGCGCACGAGCCTGCGCAGCCTCGGCACGCAAGAGCCAATGGTCCGGGTCCGGTGGCAGGGGCGTCGCCGTGGTGTGCAGCGGTGCAGCCTCGGCCCGGGTCAGCGCGTTACGCCACTTTCCCCGCAGCCGGGCACGTCGCACCGCCGCGCCACCGCCCAGGTCCAGCGTGGCCAGTGTGATCGGTGTCACGAGAGGAAGCAGGCCGCTGCCCGCAAGCGGATCGGCCCCCGCGATCGGGTCGGGGGTCGCGATGACGACCACGTGGTCGCGCCGCAGCCGGTCGATCAGCGATACGAGCGCCGCCTGCCGCACGGCGGGCGCCAGATTGTCGACCCAGACAGGTCCGCGCGACACGAGCGCGGCGCGCCCCAACCCGGGCCAGCGGCGGCACAGGACCAGCGCGCTGCCCATCGGTGCATGCGCCGGACCCAGCCGCAGCCAGCGCACCTGCCGCCCCAACGCGAGGCTGGTTGCGGCATAGGCCGGGTGCTGCTGCATCGGTGCCGCGCCGGGCAGGGCGGGGGTTTCTGTGTCGTGCCAGTCCATGTCCGCCATTAACGCGGCACTTACCTAACGCCGCCCTAATGGTGCCATGGCCCGCAAACCCCGCCAGACCGTCATGGGCGTTCACGCGCCCCCCCCGCGCCCCACGCGTGCAGGGGCGCTATGGGTGTCGATCGCATTGGCCGTTCCGGTCGGTGCCCTGCTCGGTGCGATCGAAATCGCGTGGCGCCTGCTGCGCTGAAAGGTCAGCCCTGCAACGTCACCAGCGCGTGCCGCTTGCGCCCGGCCGAAAGCTTCACCGGCGATGCAAGCGCGGCGGCATCCAGCACCAGCCCTGCATCGGTCAGCGGCGCATCGTCCAGCCGCGCGCCGTTTTCGGCGATCAGGCGCTTGGCGTCCTTGCCGGACTTCGCCAGACCCGCCCGCACGAAGAGCTGCACGACCGATATCCCGTCGCCCAGTTCGGCCCCGGTCAGCGCCAGAGTCGGCAGGTCTTCGCCCACGCCGCCCTGTTCGAACACCGCGCGCGCGGTGGCCTCGGCGGTCTGCGCTGCCTCGGCCCCGTGCAGCAGCGTCGTCACCTCGTTCGCAAGCCGGATCTTGGCGTCGTTGATCTCGGCGCCTGCCAGCGCGCCCAGGCGGTTGCATTCGTCGAGCGGCAGTTCGGTGTAGAGCCTCAGGAAGCGCCCCACATCGGCATCGGTGGTGTTGCGCCAGAACTGCCAGAATTCGTAAGGGCTCAGCATCCCGCCATCGAGCCAAACGGCCCCCCCCGCGGACTTGCCCATCTTGCGCCCGTCCGAGGTGGTCAACAGCGGCGAGGTCAGCCCGAAGATCTCGTGGTCGAGCACCCGGCGGGTCAAATCGATCCCGTTGACGATATTGCCCCACTGGTCCGACCCGCCCATCTGCAAGCGGCAGCCGTAGCGGCGGTTCAGTTCGAGGAAATCATAGGCCTGCAGGATCATGTAGTTGAATTCGAGGAACGACAGCGATTGTTCCCGGTCGAGCCGCGATTTCACGGATTCGAACGACAGCATTCGGTTCACGCTGAAATGCCGCCCGATGTCACGCAGGAAGTCGAGGTAATTCAGCCCGTCCAGCCATTCCGCGTTGTTGAGCATCAAGGCGCCAGTGGGCCCTTCGCCATAGTCGAGATAGCGCGCGAAAACGCGGCTCATGCCCGCGATGTTGGCGTCGATCTGCTCCGGACCCAGCAGCGGGCGTTCGTCGGCACGAAAGGACGGATCGCCCACCTTGGTCGTGCCGCCCCCCATCAGCGTGATCGGCTTGTGCCCGGTCTTCTGCAACCAGCGCAGCATCATGATATTCAGAAGATGCCCGACATGGAGCGAGGCCGCGGTCGCGTCATAACCGATATAGCAGGGCACGGTCCCGTCGCGCAGCGCTTCGTCCAACCCCTGCAGGTCGGTGCAGTCGGCCATGAACCCGCGCGTCGTCATCACGTTGAGGAACTCGGATTTCGGGTGGTAGGTCATCGGGGATCGGTCCATTCACATCGGGTGGCGCGTGTATAGGGGGAAGCGGGATGAAGGGAAAGCCGGTGTCGGATGCGGGGGCCGTTTGGGCGCTGGGGGCCATGTCGGGCACGTCACTCGACGGGGTGGATGCGGCGGCGATCCTGACCGATGGCGAGACGGTGACGGAATTCGGCCCAACCGCCTATCGCGCTTACGGGGCCAACGAGCGCGCGGTGCTGGGTGCGGGTCTGGGACGCTGGCCCGGCGACGACAGCGTCGCGTCGGTTGCGGAGCTGGTGGAGGCCGCCCATGCCGACCTGCTGGCCGACCTGCCGGGCGAGATCGTGGGCTTTCACGGCCAGACGCTGGCCCACGATCCCGGCGGGCGCGGCACGCACCAGGCGGGCGATGGCGCGCGGTTGGCGGCACGGCTGGGGCGGCCCGTCGCGTGGGATTTCCGCACGGCGGACGTGGCGGCGGGCGGGCAGGGCGCGCCGCTGGCGCCGGTGTTCCATTTCGCGCTGGCGCGCTGGATCGGCGCGCGGGGGCCGGTGGCTTTTCTCAATCTGGGCGGGGTCGGGAACCTGACATGGGTCGACCCTGTTTGCGCGGGACCCTTTGATCCCGGCGCGATGCTGGCCTTCGATACCGGGCCTGCGAATGCCCCGCTCGACGACCTGATGCGGGTCCGGTGCGGCGCGGCCTGCGACGTGGACGGGGCCTTGGCTGCCGCGGGGCAGTTCGACCGCGATGTGCTTCGGGAATATCTGGCCGATCCCTTCTTCGCTTTGGAGCCGCCCAAGAGCCTCGACCGGGATGCGTTTGCCACGCTTGGAAGTGCCGTGAGCGGACTTGCCGATGCAGATGCGGCGGCGACACTGGCCGAGGCGGCGGTGCTGGGCGTGGTGAACGGGCTGGACTGGTGCCCGCGGCCCATCGGGCGGCTGCTGGTCAGCGGGGGCGGGCGGCGCAACCGGCATGTCATGGCGCGGCTGGCGGCGCATCTCGTGTGCCCCGTTCTCCCAGTGGAGGAGGTCGGGCTGGACGGGGACATGCTGGAGGCGCAGGCCTTCGCCTTTCTCGCGGTGCGGGTCGCGCGCGGGCTGCCGATTTCCGGTCCGACGACGACCGGCGTGCCATCACCGATCACGGGCGGACGGATCAGCGCGCCCGGTGGCGACCGATCCGGCGGCAGGCCCTGATCGTCTCCGCGCATGTGGACCATCGATCTGGCCGCGTCAGACCCATCCCGCGGCGCAGTCACGCGGGCATTGGGCGGCAGGATCACGCCGTCGCGGTGGCGAAACGCGGCAGCAGCGCAGCCCGGCGCCTCAGCCTGCCTGATCGATCAGCGCAAGTTCCCCTGCCTGTTCGAGATCACGGATCGCGGCCACGATGCGCGATTTCGCGTCTTCGCTGTCGTCGGGCTTGACCTTGCCCCGGTCCTCGATCTCGTCGCGCAACTGCCCGGCCATGCGTTGCGACATGTTGGCAAGGATGAAGTCCACCGACGCGCCGTCCCGGTCATCCGACACGGCCAGCGCCAGAACCAGCAACTCCTGGTCGATGGCGCGGGTCACCTTGGGGATGTCGCGCGGTTCGACCCGCGCGGCGATGTCGGCGAAGGTGAAAATGCGCTGGCGCACCGCAGCGGTCAGGTCTGCATCCTCTTCGCCTAGGGCGGTCAGCAGCCCGTCGCGCGTGGCGGGTTTCGACGAATTCAGGATTTCCCCGATCCTGCCAATGGGTGCGCCATCAAAGGCGGGCGGCGTTTCATCGGCCAGTTGCGCGGCCAGCGCATGCCCGATGGTGCGGACCGTGTCGGGATCGACCTTGCCGGTGCCCGACATGGCGATGGCGATCTCGCGCCCGCGATCCGTCGGAAGGATGCCCAACACCTTGGCCGACAGCGCCACGGGCAGCTTCGATAGCATCACCGCGGCGATTTCTGCGCTTTCCTGTTCGGCAAGCAGGGCCAGACGTTCGGGCGGCAGGCTCCCGACCAGGTCCCACGGGTCACCGGGTACCACGATCCCGGTCTCGCGCCGGAGCCTGCGCAGGTTCGACGCGTTCAGCGCCCCGTCGAGCAGATCGAGCGCCCCTTCGAGACCGCCGGGGAAGGCGGCCCCGAGATCTTCCACCTCCGCCATGAATTCGTCGATCACCGCATGCAGCGTGGCCCGGTCGATGGTCCGGATCGCGCCCATTTCATGGGTCAGTTCCATCTGCATTGCCTCTGGCAGCGAGTCGAGCGACAGTTGCGCGCCTTCCTTCAGCATGAGCCGCACGATGATCGCGGCCTTCTGGCGTCGCGACAGCGCTGGGCGTGATTTCGAGAATGCCGGCTGGTGGGCCGGGGCCGTGCTGGACAGGGATTGTGTCACCGTGAAACTCCGCATTCTGCCGATGGCCCACGGTGGACCGAGTCGCCTTAAGAGCCGGTTACGCCAAGACCGGATCGGACGGCCACGAAAGCAAACACCCTGCCGCAGGGGCAGGGTGCCTGAATTCGGTCGTCGCGGGCGTGCCCGCGTCGCTGTGTGGGTCAGCTCGTGGTTGCAGTCACGCAGCGCTGGCTTTCGCTGTCCCAGACGCTGCCCGCGGCGCAGGAGGCCACGCTTTCGGATTTGCCCCAGCTGCACTGCGCCAGCGCGATGCCCGGCGATGCAACCAGAACGAAGGCCGTCAGAAGGATCTTGGTCTTCATCTCAGTCTCCCTGTTGTGGATACGAAAGCGTAGCACAGACCGTCCGCAGGGCAAGAAAATGTCACGTGGCCCCGAATACGCGGTCGAAAATGGTGTCCACATGCTTCGTATGGTAGCCGATGTCGAATTTTTCGGCGATCTCGGCATCGCTGAGGACCGCCGTCACCTCCGGATCGGCCCTCAACTCGGTCATGAAATCGGCACCCGCTTCCCAGACTTTCATGGCGTTGCGCTGCACGAGGGTATAGGCATCCTCGCGGCTCACGCCCTTCTGGGTCAGCGCCAGCAGCACGCGCTGGGAATGCACCAGCCCCCGAAATTTGTTCATGTTGGCGATCATGGCGTCGGGATACACCACCAGCTTGTCCACGACGCCAGTCAGGCGGGCGAGGGCGAAATCCAGCGTCACGGTCGCGTCCGGGCCGATAGCGCGCTCGACGGAACTGTGCGAAATATCACGTTCATGCCAGAGCGCGACGTTCTCCATCGCCGGGATCACCGCCATGCGCACCAGCCGTGCGAGCCCCGTGAGGTTCTCGGTCAGCACCGGGTTGCGCTTGTGCGGCATCGCGCTGGACCCCTTCTGGCCCTTGGAAAAGAACTCCTCCGCCTCCAGGACCTCGGTGCGCTGCATGTGGCGGATCTCGGTGGCGATGTTCTCGATGCTGGAGGCGATGACCCCGAGCGTGGCGAAGAACATCGCGTGCCGGTCGCGCGGGATCACCTGGGTCGAAATCGGTTCCGGACGCAGGCCCAGCTTGTCGCAGACATGGGCCTCGACGGCCGGGTCGATATTGGCGAAGGTGCCGACCGCGCCGGAGATCGCGCCGGTGGCGACCTCGAACCGCGCCTTTTCCAGCCGGTTCCGGTTGCGCTCCATTTCCGCGTAGAAGCGCGCGAAGGTCAGGCCCATCGTGGTCGGCTCGGCATGGATGCCGTGGGAGCGCCCGATGCGGATCGTGTGCTTGTGCTCCATCGCGCGCCGTTTCAGCGCCGCCAGCAGGGCGTCCATGTCCGCCAGCAGGATATCGGCGGCGCGCACGAGCTGGATGTTGAACGTGGTGTCCAGAACGTCGGAGCTGGTCATTCCCTGGTGCACGAAGCGCGCGGCATCGTTGCCGATGATTTCCGCGAGATGGGTCAGGAAGGCGATGACGTCATGCTTCGTGACCGCCTCGATCTCGTCGATGCGGGCCACGTCGAAGTCCGTATCCGCGGCCTTCCAGACGGCGGCGGCGTTTTCCCGCGGGATCACGCCCAGCTCGGCCATCGCGTCGCAGGCATGGGCCTCGATCTCGAACCAGATGCGGAACTTGGTCTCGGGCGACCAGGTGGCGACCATGTCGGGACGGGAGTATCGGGGGATCATGGTTTTGCCTTTGTGTCGGAAAGATTGCGTGGCAGTCTTAGACGCGGGTCAACGGTGCGACAAGACATCGAAAGTGACGCATGGGGGGGCATCGGGATGAAGGACATTTCGGTTGGGGCCAAGCCGAAGCTGTCAGGGGACATCACGACGTTGAACGTGATCTGGCCCGGTTCGGAACCTCAGATCGAGGCGCAGCTCGGGTTTCATGCAGGGCGGCTTGCGAACGGCTACGCCATCGCGCTGATCTGCGAACCGCTGAAACCGGCGGATTTCCGGTTTTCGGGAACGACCCTGCGCTCGGGTGGCCGGATGGGCCTGCCTGCAGCGACCGCCGCGCAGGACAAGCTGCGACCGACGGTGAACGACGCGATCCTGTCCGAGCGCGGGGCGGAGGGGTATCAAGACCTGCAAGAGGCGGCCCTTCGAAACATGCAGGTGCGGGGTTCCCGGCGCTTGTGCAAGATCCTGCCCACAATCCGCCATGACGCGGACATGCCGCCGAACGTGCAGTACCCGATGGGCGGCGGCGGGCTGCAATGGACGCTGACGCGTGAGGTGGAGTGTCTTGTCGCGGCACGGATATCGGCCGATGGAACGGCTGAAACCCCGGACTTCGCCGTGAATCTTTTAACCGGCGGCTACGATGCCCGCCGCCGGTTGCGCGTGTATCTCGAAACGGCGTAGCGCGGCCCGGCGCCGCGAAGGCGTCCGCGCCGGGCCGGTGTCTCAGCGATGTTCCACGTCCACGTAGTCGCGCTGGGTCGCGCCCATGTAAAGTTGCCGGGGTCGGCCGATCTTCTGTTCGGGGTCCACCAGCATTTCCTTCCACTGCGAAATCCAGCCCACGGTCCGCGACACGGCGAAGATCGGCGTGAACATGGATGTCGGGAACTGCATCGCTTCGAGGATGATGCCCGAGTAAAAATCGACGTTCGGGAACAGCTTCTTGGAGGTGAAATACTCATCCTCCAGCGCCGCTTTCTCAAGTTCCTTGGCGACCTGCAGCGTCGGGTTGTTCTCGACGCCCAGCAGTTCCAGCACCTCGTCCGCCGACTGCTTCATCACGGTCGCGCGCGGGTCGAAATTCTTGTAGACTCGGTGCCCGAAGCCCATCAGGCGGAACGGGTCGTTCTTGTCCTTGGCGCGCGCGATGTATTCGGGGATGCGGTCCGGCGTGCCGATTTCCTTGAGCATTTCCAGGCACGCCTGGTTGGCGCCGCCATGGGCCGGACCCCACAGGCAGGCGATGCCGGCGGCGATGCAGGCGAACGGGTTGGCGCCGGACGAGGACGCCAGCCGCACGGTGGAGGTCGACGCGTTCTGTTCGTGATCCGCATGAAGCGTGAAGATCCGGTCCATGGCGCGGCTCAGGATCGGGTTCGGTTCGTAATCCTCGGCCGGTACGCTGAAACACATCCGCAGGAAGTTGGTCGCATAGTCCAGGTCGTTGCGCGGATACACGAAGGGCTGGCCCACGTGGTACTTGTAGGCCCAGGCCGCGATGGTCGGCATCTTTGCGATCAGCCGGATCGACGCGACCTCGCGCTGCCACGGGTCCGAAATGTCGGTGCTGTCGTGGTAGAAGGCCGACATCGCGCCGACGACACCCACCATGATCGCCATCGGATGCGCGTCACGCCGGAACCCGCGGAAGAAGTTCTGCATCTGCTCGTGGAGCATCGTGTGCATGGTCACGCGGCGCTCGAAATCCTCGAGCTGCGCGCAGGTCGGCAACTCGCCGTAGAGCAGCAGGTAGCAGACTTCGAGGTAATGGGACTTCGCCGCCAACTGGTCGATGGGATAGCCGCGATGCAGCAATTCGCCCTTGTCGCCGTCGATGAAGGTGATCGTCGACCGGCAAGCCGCGGTCGATGTGAAACCGGGATCGTAGGTGAAGACATCGCCCTGTGCATAAAGCTTGGTGATGTCGATCGCGTCGGGCCCGATGGTCGGCGAATGGACCGGCAATTCCAGCGTCTTGTCCCCGAAGGTCAGTGTCGCGGTCTTGGTGGAGTCGGCCTTTGTCATTGTTGTCCCTCATCTGACGGGCGGCGGCGTTCAGAGTGCCGCGCCGCACTTCGGTGTCAATGATTGAGGCCAGCGGGATCCAGCCTCATTCCGTCGCATCTTGCAGCCGGGACAGCGTCTCCTCCCGCCCGAGCACGAGCATCATGTCGAAGACGCTGGGCGACACGGTCCGGCCCGCCAGCGCGGCGCGAAGCGGCGCGGCAAGCTTGCCGAGCTTCGTGCAGTGGGTCTCTGCGACCCGGCTCACCGCATCCTCCAGCGCGTCTCGCTGCCAGTTAGCAGTTTGCAGCTGCGGCGTCAATTCTCGCAGTATACCACGGGATACTGGATCGAGCGCCGACGCCGCCTTCGCGTCCATGTCGATTGGGCGATCTGCGAGAACGAAATACCCCTTTTCAAGGATTTGCGGAATGGTCTTCGCGCGATCCTTGAGGCAGTAGAGCGCGCGCTCCAGCCCGGCCCGCTGCGCGCCGGTCAGTGTGGGCTGGCCGGTCGCGGCAAGAAACCCTTCGATTTCATGCAGCAGCGCAGCATGGTCCGCGATCGAGATATGCTGACCCGACAGGTTGTCCAGTTTCTTGAAGTCGAGCCGCGCAGGCGCCTTGCCGATCCCGTCGAGATCGAACCATGCGAGCGCCTGTTCGGTCGTGAACATCTCGTCGTCGCCATGGCTCCAGCCTAGACGGGTCAGGTAGTTGCGCAGGCCCGCCACCGGATAGCCCATCGCGCGGTATTCCTCGACCCCCAGCGCGCCGTGCCGCTTGGACAGTTTCTTGCCGTCCGGGCCGTGGATCAGCGGGATATGCGCCCAGACCGGGATATCCCAGCCCATCGCCTGGTAGACCAGTATCTGCCGCGCCGCGTTTACCAGGTGATCGTCGCCCCGGATCACATGGGTCACGCCCATGTCGTGATCGTCCACGACGACCGCGAGCATGTACGTGGGCGTGCCGTCACTGCGCAGGATCACCATGTCGTCCAACTGGTCGTTGCGCATGGTCACGTCGCCCTGCACCCGGTCGGCAATGACCGTCTGCCCCTCCAGCGGGGCCTTCAGGCGCACGACGTAGGGCGCATCAGGGTGGCTGGACGGGTCCGCGTCGCGCCACGGCGACCGATAGAGCGTGGACCTTCCCTCCGCCTTCGCCGCCTCGCGGAAGGCCGCGATTTCGTCCTGCGTGGCGAAGCATTTGTAGGCCGTGCCGCCCTCCAGCATCGCGTTTGCTACCGCGGCGTGCCGGTCGGCACGGGCGGCCTGGCTGACCGCGTCGCCGTCGTGGTCGAGCCCCAGCCAGGACAGCCCGTCGAGGATCGCCGCCGTCGCCTCGGGCGTGGACCGCGCGCGGTCCGTGTCCTCGATCCGCAGCAGGAACTTGCCGTCCCGCCCGCGCGCGTAGAGCCAGTTGAACAACGCCGTGCGGGCCCCGCCGATATGCAGGAAACCGGTGGGCGAGGGGGCGAATCGTGTCACGACCTGCGGGTCAGTCATCGGGGGCTCCTGTTGTCCTGCGCGGGTGTTAGCCGCCCGCGGCGCGCGGGTAAAGGCGGCGAGGTTAACGCTTTGACAACCATGCCGGGGGCAGGGTGGTGCCGGTTCCCCGCAAAAGGCCCGCGATGCGCCAGGATCTGCCCCTCGATGCGCTGGCCCGGTTGGTCGGGCAGCAGCGCGGCCATCTCTTTCCCTGGATTCCGGTCTGTCTCGGGCTGGGGATCGCCTGCTATTTCGCGCAGGGGGTGGAACCGGGACTCGCGCTCTATGGCGGTACGGCGGCGCTGGCACTGGCCGCGGGGCTTGCCGCGCGTCTGCTGCCCGAAGGGATCGGCCCGCCGCTGACCGCGATCATGCTGGTGGCGCTGGGTTTCCTGCTGGCCGGGTACCGGGCGCATGCCGTGGCGGGGCCGGTGCTCGATTTCCGCTATTACGGTCCGATCGAAGGGCGTGTCGTGGCGCTCGACCGGTCGATCAGCGACGTGCCTCGCGTGACGCTCGACCGTGTGGTGCTGTTGCGCACGGCGCCGTCCCGCACGCCGGTGCACGTGCGGGTCTCGCTTCATGGCGACCAGCCCTTCGACCGGCCGCTGCCGGGGCAGCGCGTGGCGGTGACCGGGCACCTGTCCCCGCCGTCCGGACCGGTCGAACCGCACGGTTTCGATTTCCAGCGCATGGCGTGGTTCATGCGGATCGGCGCGGTGGGCTATGCGCGCACGCCGATGGTGCTGCTGGCCGAACCGCAAGGTGTCGCGCCGCGCGCGGCCATCGACCGGCTGCGCCTGCGGCTTTCGGGCGCTGTTCAGACGGCGCTGCCGGACCAGCGCGGGGCCTTCGCCGCGGCCGTGACCACTGGCGACCGCGCGGCGCTGTCGCGCGAGACGCTGGACGCAATGCGCGATACGAATCTCGCGCATCTGCTGGCGATCTCGGGGCTGCATGTGGGGCTGCTGACGGGGTTCATTTTCATGGCGGTGCGCGCGGGGCTCGCGCTGGTGCCGCGCGTGGCCCTGCGGGTGCCCACGAAGAAACTGGCCGCCGGCGTCGCGCTGGTGGCGTCGGCGGCGTATCTGGCGATGTCGGGCGGCAACGTGTCGACGCAGCGCGCGTTCATCATGGCGGCCGTGATGCTGGTGGCGGTGATGTGCGACCGGCGGGCATTGACCTTGCGCTCGGTCGCGCTTGCGGCGGTGATCGTTCTGCTCTGGCAACCCGAGGCGCTGCTGTCGCCCGGCTTCCAGATGTCCTTCGCGGCGACCGCCGCGCTGGTATGGGTCTTCGGGCAGGTCCGCGACCGGCGGCGCGGGCTGCCGAAATGGTCCCGTGGCGCTGCGGCGCTGGTCATGTCCTCGGCGGTGGCGGGCCTGGCAACCGCGCCGTTCGGGGCCGCGCATTTCAACCAGAGTTCGACCTACGGTCTGATCGCGAACCTGGTGGCGGTGCCGGCGATGGGCGCCGTGGTGATCCCGTCCGCGGTGCTTGCCGCCTGTCTTGCGCCTTTCGGGCTGGCATATGTCGGGCTGTGGGCGATGGGCATGGGCATCGGCTGGATCCTCGCGGTGGCGGATGTCGTCGCGGCATGGCCGCACGCGGTGCGGTATGTTCCGCAGCCGGGTCCGGTCGTGCTGCCGATCATCGTGCTTGGTGCGCTCGTGGTGATGTTGTGGCAGGGGCGCGGGCGATGGACCGGGATCGTGCCGGTGCTGGCCGCGCTCGCGCTCTGGCTCCAGACGGAACGGCCGCTCCTGCTCGTGTCCGCCGATGGCGGGCTGGTGGGGGCGCGGACGCAAGAGGGCCGGGCGCTGTCGCGCGCCCGCGGACAGGGCTTCGTGGCGCAAAGCTGGCTGGAGAATGACGGCGGCGACCGGGACAGGGAGGCCGCCTTTGCCCGTGCAGGACGTCTGGGTGCCCCGATCCCAGGCGGGCTTGCGCTACCGTTCGGGACGGCGCATGTGGCGGCGCTGTTTTCTCCGGACCCGGCGGAGATCGCTGCGGCCTGTGCCGACTTTCCGCTGGCCATCACGAACCGCGCGCCGGAAGAGCCGCCGCCGGAGGGCTGCCATCTGCTCGGTCCCGACTGGCTGGAACGGGTCGGCGGCATCGCGATTTCGCCGGTCAGGTCTTCGGACCCGCAATGGCACATGGCGACGACCGCCCGAACGACCGTGTCTTCGCTACTGGGTGGGGCGACAGAATGGGATGACACGCCGCCCGCCCTGCACGTGCGCACGGTCCGCGATGCACACGGCTTGCGGCTCTGGAACGACCGGGCGACCCGCGATGCGGGGCCGGGTTGGCACGTGGCGTGGAACGTCGATGCCCCGCCCGCCGAGCCCGATCCTGCCGTTGCGCGGCTGGTGCATGCCTTGGCGCCGCTCGTGCACGTGTCGGCGGGCGACATCGGCGATCTGCCCCTGCCGGCTCAACCCGCCGCCGTCGTCGACGCGGCGCCCCGCGTGGCCAGTGTCCCCGGTCAATAGGTGCGGATAAGCCCCACCAGCTTGCCCTGGATCTCGACCTGGTCTGCGGGAAGAACGCGGGTTTCGTAGTCGGGATTGGCCGCTTCGAGCGCGACGCTGCTGCCCTTGCGGCGGAACCTCTTCAGCGTGACGCTGTATTCGTTCTGTTCATGAAACGCGGCCACCACGATTTCGCCGTTGTCGGCGGTACTGCCTTCGCGGATCACCACCACGTCGCCATCGTTGATGCCCGCGTTGATCATCGAGTCGCCGCGCACCTCCAGCGCATAGTGGCTGCCCGACCCGGCCACCATCTGCGGCGGCACGGCGATGTTGTGGTGCTGATCCGGCACCGCCGAAATCGGGCCGCCCGCCGCGATCCGCCCCATCAGCGGCACCTGGGGCATGGCACCCGGCACCGTCGCGGCATCGTCCAGACCGCCGTCGATCACTTCCGGATCGAAGCCGCCGCCGGTCCCGCCCATGGCATCCGGCAGCCGCACGATTTCCAGCGCGCGCGCCTTGTGCGCCAACCGCCGGATGAATCCGCGCTCTTCGAGCGCGGTGATGAGCCGGTGGATGCCGGACTTGGACCGCAGGTCCAGCGCATCCTTCATCTCGTCGAACGAGGGCGGCACGCCGTCGCGCTGCACCCGCGCATGGATGAATTCCAGAAGATCGCGCTGTTTGTTGGTCAGCATTCGCCTGCTCCGCCCCACCTGTTCGCGCGTGTTCTACCCCTGTTCCCGGTTTGTGTCAATTCTCACGCGCGGCGAGATCGCTCAAATTTTCACGATTTCAACGGTTTCGCCGAGATGGCGCGGCGGGTCGTGGGGCGGTCGGACGATCAGCGCGTCCGACTGTGCGAGGATGTGCAGCAGGCTGCTGTCCTGGCTGTCCGCCGGGTATGCGCAGCCGTCCGTGCCGGTCCGCGCGCGCATGTAATGTTCCCGCGCGCCATTGGCGGGCAGGTCGGTCCCGAGAACGGCTGTCGCGCGCGCCGCGGCTTCGGGGGGATGTCCCGCCAGCCGGCGCAGCGCGGGCACCGCGAAGAGCCGCCCGCACACGAGCGCGGAGACCGGGTTGCCCGGCAGGCCCAGCATCGGGGTGCCGCGCAGCCGCCCCGCCATCAGCGGCTTGCCGGGCCGCATCGCCACCTTGTAAAACGCAAGGTCGATCCCGAGCCGCGTGCCATCGCGGGCCAGAAGGTCGTGGTCGCCGACCGATGCCCCGCCCGTGGTGACGATCAGGTCTGCCCCTTCGCCCAGGCGCAGACAGGCATCGAGACTGTCGAGACTGTCCCGCGCGATGGGCAACAGCCGCGCCTCCGCCCCCGTTTCGGTCACGAGCGCCGCAAGACCGTACCCGTTCGACGCCACGATCTGGTCGGGGCCGGGGTCTGCGCCCGGCGGCACCAGTTCGTCGCCCGTGGACAGGATCGCTACGGCCGGGCGGCGATGTACGGTCACCTGCGAGACGTTCATGGCCGCCAGCAGTGCGATATCGGCGGGGCGCAGGGCACGGCCCGCGGGCAGTTCCGCACCGCGTGCGAAGTCGCCGCCGCGCGGGCGGATGAATGGGCCAGGTTCCGCATTTGCGGCGACGGTCAGAACGTCGCCCTGGCGGCCCGTTTCTTCCTGCATAACGACGCGGTCTGCGCCGCCGGGTACGGGCGCGCCGGTGAAGATCCGCACGGCCTCCCCCGGCTGGATCGTCCCGGTGAAGCCATGGCCGGCCGTGGCGGTGCCCACGACGCGCAAGGGTCGCCCGGTCTCCAGGTCGGCACTGCGCAATGCGTAGCCGTCCATCTGTGCTGCATCGAAGGGCGGCTGGTCCCGTCCCGCCGTGGCAGGGGCTGCCAGCACCCGTCCCACGACATCGCGCAGCGCCACGGTTTCGCCGGGCAGCGGGGCCACCAGCGCCAGGATCGCATCGAGCGCGGCGGAGACGGGGATCATCGGGTCACACCGTGCGGCCGCCGCGTTCGAACCGTCCGGACGTGCCGCCCTCCTTCAGGTCCAGCGCGATGCCGCCGATCTCCATGTCCTTGTCCACCGCCTTGACCATGTCATAGAGCGTCAGCGCCGCGACGCTGACCGCGGTCAACGCCTCCATCTCGACGCCGGTCTGGCCGGTGGTGCGCACCTCGGCCACGATGCGCACGCCCGGCAGGTCGTGATCCGGGGTCAGGTCCACGCTGACCTTGGTCACCGGCAGGGGGTGGCACAGGGGGATCAGGTCGGCGGTGCGTTTCGTGCCCATTATGCCCGCAAGCCGTGCGACCCCCAGCACATCGCCCTTCTTCGCGCGGCCTTCGACAATGATGTCAAGGGTTTCGGCGGCCATCTTCACGCAGCCGGACGCCACGGCCCGGCGCGCGGTCACGTCCTTGCCGGACACGTCCACCATGTGGGCGTGGCCGGCCGCGTCGAAATGCGTGAGCTGCGCCATCAGCCCGCGACCGGATCGGCCAGCAGGCCCGCCGTCGCCGCCTGCACATCGTCCTGCCGCATCAGGCTTTCGCCGATCAGGAAGGCGCGCACCCCGTGCCCAGCCATGTCGGCGAGGTCCGCGCGGGTGAACAGCCCGGATTCCGACACGACCATCCGCCCCGCGGGTACCCGCGGCGCAAGCTGCCGGGTGGTGGCGAGGTTCGTCTCGAACGTGCGCAGATCGCGGTTGTTGATCCCGATGAGCGGCGAGCGCAAGGCCAGCGCACGATCCAGTTCGGCGGCGTCATGGACTTCGATCAGCACGTCCATGCCCCAGTCGAAGGCCGCGGTCTCAAGCTCCTGCGCCTGTGTGTCGGACACGCTTGCCATGATGATCAGGATGCAGTCCGCACCAAGCGACCGGGCCTCGGCCACCTGCCATGGGTCGTACATGAAATCCTTGCGCAACACGGGCAGATCGCAGGCGGCGCGAGCCGCGCGCAGGTCCTCGTCCTTCCCCTGGAAGGACGGCCCGTCGGTGAGTACGGACAGGCAGGCGGCCCCCCCGGCGGCATAGGCGCGGGCATGGGCGGGCGGGTCGAAATCGGGGCGGATCAGGCCCTTGGACGGGCTCGCCTTCTTGATTTCCGCGATCAGGCCATAGCCCTCCGCCGCCTTCTCGCGCAGGGCGCGCGCGAAGCCGCGGGGCGCGTCGGCACAACTGGCCCGCGCCTCGATCTCGCGCATGGACAGGTGCGTGCGGCGCTCGGACACCTCGTCCAGCTTGTAGGCCTTGATCCGGTCGAGGATCGTTGCGGTCATCCTTCCGCCTCCGTGCTGAGCCGGGCGAGGGCCGCGACCTTGGCGCGCGCCTGCCCGCTGTCGATACTGTCGCGCGCCCGCGCGACGCCGTCCTTCAGATCGGCGGCCACCCCCGCGATCACCAGTGCCGCGGCGGCATTCAGCAGAACCGCGTCGCGGTAGGCCCCGGTCGCCCCGTCGAGAAGGGCCGCCAGCGCGCGGCCGTTGTCTGTGGGGCTGCCGCCAAGGATCGCGTCGAACGGGTGCACGGGCAGGCCCGCGTCCTCCGGGTGCACCTCCCGTTCCGTGATCGTTCCGGCGTCGAGTTCGGCCACATGGCTGACCCCGGCGATGGACAATTCGTCCGTGCCGTCGCCGCCATGCACGAGCCATGCGCGGTCGCTGCCCAGTTCGCGCAGCACCTCCGCCATGGGGTGGATCAGGTCGCGGCCATAGGCGCCGGTCAGTTGCCGCCGCACGCCCGCGGGGTTCGTCAGCGGTCCGAGGATGTTGAAGATCGTGCGCGTGCCCAGTTCAGTGCGCGCGGGCATGACATGCTTCATCGCCGGGTGATGCATCGGCGCCATCATGAAGCACATGCCGATTTCCGACAGCGCCCGTTCGGCCACGTCCGCGCCGCGCATGACGGCGATGCCCAGCTGCCCCAGCGCGTCGGCGGCGCCCGATCGGCTCGACAGGTTGCGGTTGCCATGCTTGGCCACGGGCACGCCCGCGCCCGCCACGACGAAGGCCGTCGCGGTCGAGATGTTCAGCGTGCCCTTGCCGTCGCCGCCGGTGCCCACGATGTCCATGGCGCCTTCGGGGGCGCGCACGGCCACGCAGCGCGCGCGCATGGCGGCGGCGGCGCCCGCGATCTCGGCCACCGTTTCGCCGCGCGTGCGCAGGGCCATCAGGAACCCGCCGATCTGGGCCGGGGTCGCGTCGCCTTCGAACAGGATGCCGAAGGCCGCGCGGGACTGCGCCCCGGTCAGCGGCCCCGTCGCGGCCGCGGCGATCATCGGCTTCAGGCCATCGGGCGCGGTCATGCGGACACCTGCATGCCAGTCTTCATGTCGGTCAGGAAATTGCGCAGCATGGCGTGGCCGTGTTCCGACGCGATGCTTTCGGGGTGGAACTGCACGCCCTCGATGGGCAGATCGCGGTGGCGCAGGCCCATGATTGTGCCATCCTCCAGCCATGCCGTGACCGTCAGGCAGTCGGGCAGGGTCGCGCGGTCCACCACCAGCGAATGATAGCGTGTGGCGTTCAGCGGGCTTGGCAGGCCCGCGAACACGCCCGCGCCGCCGTGATGCATCGCGCCGAGCTTGCCATGGACGATGTCGTGGCAGCGCACGACATGTCCGCCGAAGGCCTGCCCGATGGTCTGGTGACCCAGGCACACGCCCAGCAGCGGCACGCCCGCATCCGCAGCCGCCCGCGTCAGCTCAAGGCAGATGCCTGCCTGGTCCGGGTCGCATGGACCCGGCGACAGCACGATGGCATCGGGGCGCAGCGCAAGCGCATCGGCCACGCCAATCCGGTCGTTGCGGTGGACCTGCACCTCCGCGCCCAGCTCACCCAGGTAGTGCACGAGGTTGTAGGTGAAACTGTCGTAATTGTCGATCAGCAGCAGCATGGCGGCGGGGGTCCGTTCAGCGGGCTCGGGGTGCGGTCATGTGTTCAGGTCAGGGGCGGGTGGTCAAGGGTTCAACAAGACGCTATCCCGGTCAAAACGGCAGAACTGGCGGGGCAGACGAGCCATGGGGCGTGGCGGGCGCGGGCGAATGGCCGGGACGGCAGGCGGGGTCCTGTGGGGTGCCATCTGGGGGGCGGTCGTCGGCGGGCTCGTGCTGTTGCTGGCGGCAGTGCTGATCGATCTCGGGACCGATACGCCGCCCGATGCGCTGGGGGCCGCGGCGCCGCCGGCCGCACCCGATGCCGGGCCGGTCCTGCTTCCGCGCATGGGGGCGCTGGCTGCGCCGTCTGCCGCGCTGCCCGCCCTGCTGCGTCCGGACCCGGCTG